>JAJAZD010000001.1 GCA_026785945.1 Pseudonocardia sp.
GCGGGTGTGCAGGGCGTTCGGGAGCCTCGACGCCATGGCCTCGAGCTGACCCGCCGGAGCCACCGAGTCCTCCGCCTCGATCACCAGCACCGGGCAGCGCACCGCGTCGCGGGGGGGGCCCTGGGGGCCCCCCCCCCCCCCCCCCCCCCGGGCCCGGGCCGGGGGGGTGCCGGGGGGCCCGGGGGTGGCCGCCCGCCCCGGCCACCCCCCCCCCGCCCCGGGACCGGGGGGGGGGGGGGGGGGGGGCCCCCCCCCGCCCCCCCCTCGACGCGGTGCGCTGCCCGGTGCTGGTGATCGAGGCGGAGGACTCGGTGGCTCCGGCGGGTCAGCTCGAGGCCATGGCGTCGAGGCTCCCGAACGCCCTGCACACCCGCCTGCCCGGGACAGGCCACCTGACCCACGCCGACGCGCCGACCCGGTACCGATCCGCCCTGGCCCCCTTCCTGAGTGCATCGAGAACGGCACCGTGGTGACCATCAGGGCCTGTCGATCACCACAGTGCCGTTCTCGACGATGACGTCGGTGATCCGGGCGCGGACCGGAACGACCGGGTGGAGGGTGGCGAAGGCCTCCACCGGCCGGTTCGTCGCCAGGACGCAGTGGGGGAGCCAGGCGCCGGGCAGGTAGGCCGCGACCGGCCCCCGGACCCGGCCGGCGAGGGCGTCGTGCACCGCGGCGTGCACGGCCAGGAGCTCCGCGTCGACCACGGCGGCGAGCACGACCTCGTCGGGCCGTCCCGCGACCGTCGCGAGGGTGGCGAGCCAGATCGACGGCAGCACCAGCAGCCGGAGCTCGGCGGCCAGCACCTCCTGCGCGGCGGCGGGAATCATCGTGGCCGCCGCCACCGTGACCGCGGCCGGGGTCGACGGCACCGCGATCCCGCGCGCCGCGGGACGGGCGCGCAGCTCCGCCAGTCCGGCTGTCGCGGCGTCGTCGAGCACGAAGCGGACGGTCTGGGCCATCACACGGGGAGCGCGAAGCGGCCGTCGTCGTGCTGCTCGGCGAGGCCGTCGACGAGCAGCGAGGCCAGGCAGCGGTCACGCTGCCCGGCGTCGGACCACGCGGCGTCCAGCGCCGACCGATCGACGGGACCCGGTGCGTCCCGCAGGACGTCCAGCAGCCGGCCGCGGACCTGTCGATCGGTGCCCGCGAAGCCCTGGACGGGTCGCCGCGGTCCGGAGTAGGCGGGCCGCCCGGCACCGTTCCAGGCGCAGACCGCCCGCGCGGGGCAGTCTTCGCAGCGGGGCGCGCGGGCCGTGCACACGACGGCACCGAGCTCCATGAGCCCGGCCGAGACGACCGCGGCCGTGGCGTCGTCGGAGGGAAGCAGCGCGTCGACGTCGGCGAGGTCGGCCTTCGTGCGGGCCGGGCCGGCGTCACCGTGCCCGTGCACCGCGCGGGCGACGACCCGTCGGACGTTCGTGTCGACCACCGGCCGACGTCTCCCGTACCCGAACGCGGCCACGGCCCGCGCGGTGTAGGACCCGACGCCCGGCAGCGCCTCCAGGGTGTCCACATCGGACGGCACGACGTCGCCGTGCTCGCGCGCGATCGTCTCGGCGGCCGCGTGCAGGCGCAGCGCGCGGCGTGGGTACCCGAGCTTGCCCCAGGCACGCAGCACGTCGGCCCGCGACGCCGCGGCGAGAGCCGACGGCGTGGGCCACTCCCGCATCCAGGCGATCCAGACCGGCTCGACGCGCGCGACCGGCGTCTGCTGCAACATGAACTCGCTGACGAGCACGCCCCACGGGGTGGTCCCCTCCCGCCGCCAGGGCAGGTCTCGGGCGTGGCTGCGGTACCAGTGCAACACGAGGTCGGGCAACGCCACGGTGCCGATCGTGCCAGTCGCCGATCGTGCCCGTCGCCCTCGCCCCCCGCGCCGTGGGCACGTCCCCGCGCGACCGCGTGCCGCCCACGGGGGCGTGGCCGCGCGGGTCAGGCCTCGACGACCTCGTTCAGCCTGCCCGTCGCCACGTCGAAGACGAAGCCGCGAACCTGGTCGGTGTGCGGGATGAACGGGCTCGACCTGATCCGCTTGATCGACTGGCGGACGTCGGCGTCGAAGCCGGTGAAGGACTAGACGAATGATTCCGTGAAGTTGATGTTCAGTGGCCGTAGGCGATCAGCGATCGTTTGCTGGTCACGCGGGAGCTGGTCGAGCTCAACCGCGACGCCTACCTGCCCAACCTGGCGGGGTCGGTGAACAACCTCGCCATCCGGTTGGGTGAGGCGGGCCGCCGCGAGCAGGCCCTAGCACTCGCCACCGAGGCCTCCGAGTCCCACCACGAGCTCGCCCGAGCCAACCCCGAGGTGTCCGGACCGGACGCGGAGCAAGCGGAGAGCCTTGTGACAGCTCTCGTCGAGAACGAGTCCTAACCATCACCGGAGCCCTCACTGTCACGACGACGGGATCTAATCCCGCAAGCCGAACCCTCACCGGGACACCCACGGGCCGCCAGGCCCGGGTGCTGCGCGCCAGCTCAGGGGTTCCCGTAAGACCCGCCCGATGAAGTGCCCGTTCGGGGGATCTCAACTGGGACACTCCTGGTCATGAGTGGACTGTTGATCGGCTACGCCCGGGTTTCCACCGACGAGCAGGACCTCACCGCGCAACGTGACGGACTCGCTGCGCTCGGCGTCGAGGCGGAGCGGATCTACGTCGACCACGGCCTGACCGGGACCCACCGCGCCCGGCCCGGGCTGCGCGAGGCGCTGGCCGCCTGCCGGGCGGGGGACACCCTGGTGGTCACCAAGCTCGACCGCCTGGCCCGGTCGCTGCCCGATGCCCGGGACATCGTTGACGAGCTCACCGGCCGGCAGGTGAAGCTCAACCTGGGCGGGTCGGTGCACGATCCCACCGACCCGGTCGGGCGGTTGTTGTTCAACGTGCTGGCCATGGTCGCGGAGTTCGAGTCCGACCTGATCAGGATGCGGACCCGGGAGGGGATGAAGGTCGCCCGGGCGAAGGGCCGGCTGCGGGGGAAGAAGCCCAAGCTCAGCCTGCGCCAGGAACAGCATCTCGTCGCGCTGCACGAGGCGGGGGAGCACACCAGCGCCGAGCTGGCCGAGCTGTTCTCCGTGGCCCGGTCCACGGTGTATCGGGCCATCGAGCGCGCCGCCGCCACTACCGCGGCGGCCGCGCCTGCGGGCACAGTGGCGCTGTGAACAGCGATGGCGTCGCGGACGCGACACGGGCGGCGAAGGCCACCGAGGCGTTGCTGCGTGACGCGCGCTCGGCGCTGCGGCGGGTGGAGAAGCTCACCGACGCCGCCCTGGCCACCGACGACGCCGACGCTCACCACCTCGCCGCCGCTGCTCAGCGCACGCTCGAGCAGCTGGTCGATCACCTGGTGCTCGCCAAACAGAAGCGGAACCGCGAGGTCCAACGAGCACTACGCCAGGTCCGCTGAACGGATCCCAGGATCGGACCGCCTGGCGTGTCACGGCTGTGATCTGCGGACCGGCACCTCAAATAGCGCGACATCGGACCGGGCAGGGTGTTCGGGCTGCCTACCCTGAGGGGTGTGGAGATTCTGCGGATGGCGTGCTGCGGGGTGGAGTGGGTCGGTGTTGAACGGGCGCACTGCTGTCGCCGAACCGGTGGCTGTGGGCACGTCTTCGACGACGCTGCGCTGTGGGATGCCCACCGCCGCGATGGCCGCTGCACCGACCCGGGGGTGCTGAACCTGCTCCAGACTCGCAACGGCATCTGGGTGCGCGCCCTGGAGTGCACGTCGTGACCTGACTCGTCTGCCGGATCGGGTGCGCGCGGTGTCGACCGCGACCTGAGCGCCGACTCGATGATGACGCTCCGACAGGCTCAGCGGGTATCAGGTCAGGGCCGGTCGAGGCGGCTCAAGATCTCCGTGAACCCTGCATCGATCTTCGTATTCATCGCGGCGAACCCGGCGTCGACCTTGGCGTCGAGATCGGTCACGGTGGCGCGGACCTGATCGAGCAGCTCGTAGACGGAGTCGATGTCCGCGCGCTGTTGCCGTCCCTGGCGCTGGATTTCCGGCGAGGACATCGCGGCAGCCTATCGCGAGCCCCCGCTCCACACGGTTGTCCATCGACCACCGTTTGCGGTGACGATCACCAACATGACGCGCGGTCAGCCGACGGGGGGACTGATCCTGGCTGACCTCATCGGTGGGGTCCGTGGGGTCCATGGCTGAGGGCGTCACCGTGCCCGAGTCGTCACCGGCCGCAAGCCACTACGAACGACTTTCCCCCCGTGCGGGTCGCTGACGCTTGAGGAAACTCGCCCTCCGTTTCCCGTGCCCCCGACTCCTGCCCTCGGGCGGACCGGTGCCATCAGCAGCGGCCCACCGGCCTCAACCCCAGGAGCCACCATCATGAGCAGCCCCGCGATCGTCACCGGCGACCTCACGCGCAGCGCGCAGCTCTCCCGCACCAGCGACGGCACCCCAGTGGTCAACCTGACCCTGGCCGAGAACTCGCGGCGTCAGGTCGAGGGGGAGTGGATCGACGGCCCGACCACCTACACCGACCCACCCGGTTCTGATCTTCCTGGAGGGACTGACCGGCTACCGGTGGGCGGCCATCCGCTGCAGGATGTCGTCGAGGGCGATCACGGCGTCGACGATGTGCGGTCCCTTGTTGAGCATCACGGCTTCGGCGTGCTGCCCCATGGCCGCGTCGGTGATCTCCGCGCGGGAGGGTTGACCGGAGC
>JAJAZD010000002.1 GCA_026785945.1 Pseudonocardia sp.
CCCCTGTCCGGCCCGGCGCCGTCCGACACGGTGTCGACCGACCCCACGCCGTCGGACACGGCGGCGGCCGGGCCGGCGGGCACGGGCGGGGGCACGCCCGCCCCGCTCCTGGCCGTGATCGGCGTCCTCGTGGCGATCACCGGAGCCGGGGTCGCCGTGGTCTGGAGCCGCGCGCGCCGCTGACCTACCCGGGCGTGCGTCGCCCTGGCCGCCGGATCACACGCCCAGACCCCGGCTCGCGCGCACCCAGACCCCGACTCGCGGGTCAGGTGCGGCGGCGGCCCAGGAGCAGGCCGGTCAGGACGCCCGCGCCGAGGAGACCGGCGGCTGCCGTGCCCGTCGGGCCCGAGCGGACAGTGACCTCGGAGTGGATCACCGCGGGCCCCGGGACGGGCGCGGGTGTCTCCTGCTCGTTCTCCGTCGTGGTCGCCGCCCACGCCGTCACGAACAGCACGAAACGGGAGGCGAAGAAGACGAACACGAGCAGGCCCAGGAAGGACCCGAACACCGCACCGCTGGGTGAGGTCGTGACGGTCTGGAGGTAGATGCTCATGACCTGCTTCAGGATCTCGAACCCGACGGCGCCGAGCAGGGCCGCCTTCGCGGCGCTGCGCGGTGTGGCGCGACTGCGCGGCAGGCGGGCGATCACCCACAGGAAGATCAGCCAGTTGGCCAGCAGGCCGAGCACGACGCCGAGTGCCGCCAGCAGGAACTTCGCCCATCCCTGTTCCGCGAGTCCGACGAACGCCAGCACGCGCTCGGTGGACCCGGACGCGACACCGGTGATCGCGAAGGATCCGACGAGCGCGAGTCCGAGTCCGACGAGCGCCACCAGGTCGGACAGCAACCGCTTCGGCAGCGCCGGGGTCTCGGGAACCTGCGACCACTGCTCCGACAGGGCCTCGCGCAGGTTCGACATCCAACGGACCCCGGAGTAGAGAGCCCCGAGCAGCCCGACGATCCCCACCGTCGAACGGTTGTCGATCGCGTCGGTGATGATCGGGTCGATGAGCGTGTCCAGCCCGGCCGGCAGGTTCTCCGAGATCCCGGCCTGCAGCTCCCGGAGCAACGCGGGGTTGAAGAACAGCACGTAGCCGGCCGCGGAGACCCCCACCAGGATCAGCGGCACCAGTGACAGGACGCTGAAGAACGTGATCGCCGCGCCGTACTGGTCGCCGTGTCGTTCGGTGTAGCGGCCACCGGCCCGCATGAGGTGGTCGAGCCAGCCGTAGCGGGTACGCAGCCGTTCGAGCAGCGAGGGCTTGGCGGGCTCGTCCTGCGTGCCGGCGGCCCGCGCGCGGGTCTCGTCGGCACTCTTGTCGACTGCGGTGGCGGTGGCCACGCTCCTCACCTCATCCGGTCGGCGGTAGGAACCCGATCCTGTCGTGGACGGCGGCCAGTGTCGCGCCGGCGACCTCACGCGCCCGGGTCGCCCCGCGCGCGAGGACGCGGTCGAGCTCGGCCGGGTCGTCCGTATAGGCCCGTACCCGTTCCGCGAGCGGCGCAGTGAAGTCCGCGACGATCTCCGCGAGATCCTTCTTCAGGTCCCCGTAGCCGCGGCCCGCATACTCCGCCTCGAGCGCGGCGATCGTCGTTCCCGTGAGCGCCGAGTGGATAGTGAGCAGGTTGGACACACCGGGTTTGGCCTCGGCGTCGAAACGGATCTCGCGCTCGGTGTCGGTGACGGCCGAGCGGATCTTCTTGGCCGAGACCTTGGGGTCGTCGAGCAGGTTGACGATGCCGCCGGGGCTGGAGCTGGACTTGCTCATCTTCGCCGACGGGTCCTGCAGGTCCTGGATCTTCGCCGTACCCGGGAGGATGTAGGGCTCGGGCACCGTGAGCGTCGCGCCGAACCGGGAGTTGAAGCGCTGCGCGAGGTCACGGGTGAGCTCGACGTGCTGGCGCTGGTCCTCGCCCACGGGCACCCGGTCGGTCTGGTAGAGCAGGATGTCGGCGGCCTGCAGGATCGGGTAGGTGAACAGCCCCACCGTGGAGCGCTCGGACTCCTGCCGGGCGGCCTTCTCCTTGAACTGGGTCATCCGGCTCGCCTCGCCGACGCCCGTGAGGCAGCCCAGCACCCACTCGAGCCGCGCGTGCTCGGCGACGTGGGACTGGACGAACACCGTGCACCGCTCGGGATCGAGGCCCAGCGCCAGCAGCTGTGCCACTCCGTTGCGGGTGCGGTCGGCGAGCGTCCTCGGGTCGTGGCCCATGGTGATCGCGTGCAGGTCGGGCACGAAGTAGAACGCGTCGTGGTCGTCCTGCAGCGCCACCCACTGCCGGATCGCGCCCAGGTAGTTGCCGAGGTGGAACGAGTCCGCGGTCGGCTGGATGCCGGAGAGGACGCGGGGGCGACGGGGGGTCGGGCTGGTCATGGTCCGATTCTGCCTGCCGTGCCCGGGCGACCATGCGGGGGCAGCCATAGGCTCCGTGACCGTGGACGCACTGATCTCCCGGCCCGACATCATCACGGTGGACGCCGGGCCGGTGGGTCTCGGCGCCCGATCCTTCGCGGGGGGCACGGGGCGGCCGGTGCTGCTCGTGCACGGGTTGTCGTCCAACGCCCGGCTCTGGGACGGCGTCGCCGGCCACCTCGCCGCGGCGGGCCACCCCGTGCTGGCCGTCGACCTGCGCGGGCACGGCACCTCGGCGCCGGTCTCCGACTCCGACGACGAGGACGACCTGGACGCCCCCGCCACCGACCCGACGCAGGCCGCCGCCCGCGACCTCGCCAACGTGTGCGCGGGCCTCGGCTGGACGGGCCCGGTCGTCGCGGGCCAGTCGTGGGGCGGCAACGTCGCGCTCCAGCTGGCCGCCGACCGTCCCGATCTCGTACACGGGCTCGTCCTCGTCGACGGCGGGTGGCTGCACCTCGGGGACCAGTTCGGCACCCTCGACGCGGCGTGGACGGTGCTCGCCCCGCCGCGGTTCGACGGGATGAGCGCGGACGGGCTCCGCGCCCGCCTGCGCGCCGGGCACCCGGACTGGACCGAGGCCGCCGTCGACGCCACGCTCGGTAACCTGCGGGAGCGCCCCGACGGCGCCGTCACGCCGTGGCTGGAGCGCGAACGGCACCGCGGGATCGTCGGCAGCATGCTGCGGCACCGGCCGCGGGTGCTGTACCCGCGGGTGCACTGCCCGGTGCTCCTGCTCGCCGCCACCGCCGACGCGATGCCTCCGCGCAAGCGGGCCCAGCTCGACGAGGCCCTCGCCGGGCTGGCGCAGGCCGAGGTCGTCGAGTTCCTCGGCGGGGACCACGACCTGCACGCCCAGTACCCGGAGCGGGTGGCCGACCTGATCGCGCAGCTCGCGTGAACGGCCGGCTCGTGATCATGGGCTCGGGCGAGACCGCGCCGACCATGGTGGAGGTGCACCGCTCGACGCTTCGGGCCGCGGGCCACGGCCCTGCGCTCCTGCTCGACACCCCGTACGGGTTCCAGGAGAACGCCGACGACATCACGGAGAAGGCGATCGCGTACTTCGGACGCAATGTGGGTCGCATGGTCACTCCGCTGCCCTGGCGCCGTCGCCTCGCCGGCGCCGAGCTGGACCGCGCGCTCGCCGCCGTCCGGACGGCCCGGTCGGTGTTCGCGGGGCCGGGCAGCCCGACCTACGCGCTGCGGGTGTGGGCGGGCTCCGGCTTCGACGACGCCGCGGCCACCGTCGCCGCGAACGGCGGGACGGTGACCTTCGCCAGCGCGGCGGCGCTCACGCTCGGCGTGGTGGCGGTGCCGGTCTACGAGATCTACAAGAGCGGTGCCGACCCCGAGTGGGCCGCCGGCACCAACCTCCTGGAGCGGCTGACCGGCCTGCGGGCCGCGCTGATCCCGCACTACGACAACACCGAGGGCGGCACTCACTCCACCCGGTTCTGCTACCTGGGCGACCGACGACTGCGGTACCTGGAAGAGTCGCTGCCCGACGGCGCGCACGTGATCGGCGTCGACGAGCACACCGCGCTGGTGCTGGACCTGGCGGCGGGGACGGCGTCGGTGCTGGGCAACGGGACGGTCACCGTCCGGCACGCCGGCTCCTCCCGCACGCTGCCCGCCGGCACGGTGGTCGACATCGCAACCCTCCGCGAGTCGGGGTCTCCGCGCCCGCGAGTCGGGGTCTCCGCGCCCGCGAGTCGGGGGGTGAGTGCGTCCAAGTCGGGGCCTCCGGTCGCCGCCGACTCCCGGCCCGGGGCACCGGCCCCCTCCGCCGCCCTGCCGGCCTCCCTGCGCGAGTCCGCCGACCGCGCCCGCGCCGCATTCGCGGCCGCGCTGGCCGAACGGGATGCCGACGCCGCGGCAGCCGCGGTGCTCGACCTGGAGCAGGCGATCAGCGACTGGACGGCCGACACCCTGCAGTCCGACGACGGCGACCATGCCCGGCGGACGCTGCGGGGCATGGTCCTGGAACTGGCCGCCGCGGCCCGGGACGGCCTCACCGACCCCGCGCAGCGGATCGCCCCGCTGGTCGAGGGGCTGCTGGAACGCCGCGCCGCCGCCCGCGAGGCCCGCGACTTCGCCACCGCAGACGTGTTGCGCAACCGGCTCACCGCGGCCGGGGTCGAGGTGCGGGACTCACCCGGCGGGCCGGAATGGACCCTACATCCACCGCACACCTGAGCCGAAGGCTCGCATCCGACCGGGCAAAGCGCATGAGAGCGACACCTTGGGACTCACATCGGGCGGACAGCCCCACCACGTTCAGCTCGTCCGCGCGGGTCCCTCGTCCTCGACCCGCTCCTGCACAGCCTCGTCCGGCGCTCCCGCGGCCGGTCCGCCTCGGTGGACCTGCACCACGCCACGGTCCAGGTCGATCGGCCCCAGCCGCCAGCTCTCCCCGCCACCGGCCTCCGCCGCCTCGTCGAGGATCTTCGGTCCGGGAAACATCTCACCAAGCACACCCATCCCCCCACCGTACGAGCCCCACCGTCTCCGACGAGTGCGTGCGTAAAGGTCCGGCTGGCTGTGTGCAAGGTCAGCTCGGCGGGATGGCGCTGCCGCCACGGGCCGCTCCGGATGCCGTTGTGAGGCGTGTCGCCGTGGCGGGTGGCCTCGCGATCGAATCAGCTGACAAGGGCGTCGGTGAACCCCCGGGCGACCTGTAGCCCGTCGGTGAGGGCCGTCACTGGGTTGTCGGGTGCGGGCGTGAGAACCACCCGGTCCTGCACCTCGGCCACCGCCCCACACTCCGGGCAGGTCGTCGTGTCCATCAGTCCCCTCGGGCTCCATCAGGCCCTAGCGTCCTGCCGGGGCGCGCCGCCGGCATGAGGGACGGCCCCCCAGATTTCGCTGGTGGCACTGCTTGGGGGCTGCGATGGTGAGCGCTGTGGTGGGGCGCGTCGCGGGGGAGGCGCCGCTGCTGGAGCGCGAGCGGGAGCTCGCGGCGATGACGGCCGTCGGCGATGCCACGGCAGGCGGACGTGGGTGCACGGTGTGGGTCGAGGGGCCCGCGGGCATCGGCAAAGACCAGGCTCCTGCGTGCGGCTCGCGAGCACGCCCGGGAGGCCGGGGTACGGGTGCTGTACGCGCCGGCCGGGGCGTTGGAGCGCGACTTCGCCTTCGGCGTGGTGCGGGCGCTCTTCGAGCCCGCGGTGACCGAGCAGCCCGCCCTGAGCTCGATCGGACCGGCCACGCTCGCGGCGCCGGTGGTCACCCTGGTCGAGGAGCCGGCGGCCGCGGCGGTCATCACCGGAGCGCGGCTCCACGGGCTCTACTGGTTGACGGTCGGTCTGGCCGACAACGGCCCGTTGCTCCTGGTCGTGGACGACGCTCACTGGGCCGACGAGCCGTCGCTGGAGGCGCTGGCCTATCTGGCCCGCCGGGTGGACGAGCTTCCCGTCGGCATCGTGCTGGCGGCGCGGTCCGACTTGGGTGCCGGGCACGGTGCGGCCATTCGCGGCGACCCGTCGACGGTCCTGCTCCACCCCGATCCGCTGAGCCGCGCGGCGTGCGAACGGGTGATACACGCCGTACTCAGCGCCCCGTCGCCCGCGTTCCTCGGCACCTGCCACGACGCGGCCGGCGGCAACCCACTCCTGCTCAGCGCGCTGCTCGCGGACCTGCGCGAGAGCGCGGTGACGCCCGGACGAGGCCGGGGTCGGCGCTGTCCGGCGCCGGGCCCCGGCGATCGTCGCCACGTTCGTCCTACCCCGGCTGCGCACCTCCCACCGCACGCCGGTGCGCGCTCGCGCGCGCCGTAGCGGTGCTGGGCTCGGCGGCACTTGCCGATGCCATTGCTCCGGCTTGCTATCGAACGTAGTCGCGGGGATAAGCGTGGGGATTCCCGCGGGGACGATCGACCACGGAAGCAACGTCAGAGCCGGTACGTGTGCCGGACGGACCACGGTGAAGTGCCGACGATCCAGCAAGTAGGTGGCCCACCTCTGCCGCACCAACAACCGCCGCCGCGCGAGGTGCAGACCCGTGAACAACTCGACACACTCGTGATGATGGTCGTCCCCGACCAGCGACGCGGCCACGATCGGCCCGGTATCGCAGAGGATTACGCCGGACGGCCGGAGCCCTCGCCCAGGATCTCCTCCGACCGCGCCGCGACATCGCTTCCGCTGGCTCGGCCCGAACAGCGTGGCGGCGCCGCTAG
>JAJAZD010000003.1 GCA_026785945.1 Pseudonocardia sp.
CGTCACGCGTTCAGGAAAGGCCGGGCGGCGGGGTACCGGGCGCGAGCAGCCGGAGGCCGTCGAGGTTCCCGCGTCGACCATCTCCTGCACGAGGTCAGCGGTGTGCTCTGAACCGGCCCGGCCCGGCGCCGCAGCAGGCCACGGTCCTGCTCGATCGCGTGGGCGGCCAGCAGCCGCTTCCAGGACTGCCCGGCGCGGCTTCTGGCGTCGAGGTTCACCCCGACGCTGTCGCCGAGCGAGAACCTCCCCGCCATCCGAGACGATCACGTCGTCCCCCACGGTCTGGACGATCAGTTCGTCGGTGTAGTGATGAGACGTGACGAGCACGACGGTGTCGAGGGCGACCATTCGACAGGACCATCGGCTCTGGTCGCCGACCAAGACAGACGACAGGGTGCTGCACTCGCTCATCGGTCCCCTTCTCAGCGCGTCGGCAACACCGGATCGACCCCAATGGCCTTGCGTTAAGGCACCCGGCAAGCCGTCTACCTGCGCCAACACAGGACGTCACCATGCCGCTGACCGTCCTGAGGCAAGGCCATTGGGATCGACCCAGCGATACCCCCGGCCAGGTGGATCGCCTGCTCCCCGCAGAACGCTTCTACCGGCCCCACGGTAATGGTCCCTCGTGGTGCGCGCCGTGGGAACGGCCGGGATGTCCTCAGGGGTGTAGGCGACCGTGTCCTGGTGTTCCTCGGCGAACACGTGATTGTGGGTGCGCTCCACCCACTCCTCGCGACGCTCAGTGCGATTGCGATGCGATCCGTTGACGTCGAGCCGCCGGATGTGCTAGCCGTGAACCATCAGGTAGACGGTCGGGGAACAGGCGCAGGAATCGCGCGGCGCTCTGTCGGATGCAACCACAAGCGCTCGCGCAGGACATGCGGCCTCCGGCCGGCCCCGCGCGCGGCTGCAGTTTGCGAGCTCCTGAGTCCACCGCGCGGACGCGTCGACAATGCACTAAACGGGATCCAGGGCACTGAGACTCACGAGATGATCCATTGCAACCTTCGCCTGTTGCGGCTGGAAGAGTCTGGCCTTCCTCTGCGACCATGCACCGAGGACACCTACAACGCTATCGAGCGTGACCGATCCTGGATGCCCGCTGGCAATGATGTAGTGCACCGTGCTCAGCAACTCGACACCATACGGGAACTCGAAGCCGTGTACGAGCTCCTCGAAGCGTTCCAAAATTTCTGCAAATGCGAGGTCGCTGTTCATCAGGCGGCGTGCTTCCCCTAATGCATCATCCTCAATGCGCAGCACGGCCTTGCTTCCGCTCGTGCCGTCGCCGTACCCGGAAATGAAGTGCCCTTCGACTGCACTCAACCACTGATTAACCGTCTGAGCATAGGGGCCGTAATGACTCGGCACAAAATCAAACGCAGATGGCCAACCCGCCAGTTGCAGGAAGTACGCAACCTTCTGGGCTTCAACGATAGAAAACTCGCCATCGATAGCATGGCCTGCCGCCAAGCTAAGCGACGTGTATCGCTCGAATGCGAGAAGCATCGCCGCACGCCGCCTACTCATTGCAGGCCGCTTAGAGCGAACAGGCATCGAAGCAGCACCAGGAGCACCCTCCGGCGGGTACACACGGAAATCGACAGACGGAAGGCTCTTCGCTGTAGCTGCGACCAGCGGGTAGACCTGAGCCCAGTCGAGTCCGCCGTTTCCGCAGCCTAGCGGGGGGACAGCGATCGACTCAATACCGAGCTCAACCAAGACCCGTACGAGATCTTCGAGGCCTGCGGCAACGTCCGCCAGTCTTGAGCCCGACCGCCAGTGCTGCTTCGTTGGAAAGTTGATGACATAAAACGGCTTCGTCATCGACTGGATGGGGACAACGAACATCTTGCCGATCTGAACGCGCTTTTCCTTGCATGCCTGCCGGTAGACCTTGTAGTTCTCTGGGTAGGCACGCTTAAACTGCAGAGCGATCCCCTTACCCATGACACCGACAGTGTTCACGGTATTGACCAGGGCATCTACTTCTGCCCTGAGTAGGTTTCCCCGCTGCTCCGTCAGCATTGAACTCCCCCTCCTTCCTCGCCTAATAGTACCAGTCACTACGCACCTGCACCGGAATTCTGTCCGCGGTATACGATCTCGCCACCTCGGCCACCTCTTCGCTCATTGCTCCGATACCCGCGATCGCCGCCAACGGAAAGGTCCGGTACACCAGAAGTTCCGCCATGCGCCGCCGCATACGGTCACCATCCTCCGGTGTATCTTTCCAGTACTTTAGCGTCATGACGTCCCAGTCAACTATAGACTCAAGCTCAATCCAATCGTTCGTCACTGCACTAAGCGAATGTGCACAATTACCGTCGCTGCCGACCCACTGTAGGTCAAGTTGGTCAACGACAGCCAAATGGGACCAGAAGTAAATAAGTGGACCCTGACCTCCAGTATAAGTGGGAACATTTCCACGCGAAATGCTAAACATCATCGGAGATCGAGGGGCGAAGTAGAAGGGTACATAGTCGGCCACAACGCCTCCCGGAGGAATGCTGACCGCTACATTCCTACGGCGTTCCTTGATTTGCACGTTTCCGCACTCGTTGATGTTCACTGATTCTGCGCGTATGAGCGAATCCGACTTCAGGTGCCCGCTGGCCATCACCGCTGGCAGGTTCTGAACGTGCGTGAAGTGCACGAACAGACGATCTCGTACTGGAGGCACACGTGACACTAGCGCGAGACGAAGGTCACCCAGCCGGATGACGAGCTCGAAGAGGTAAGACGCGCCCTGCGCACGGTGTACGCCAGGGGAGGGGTTGCGGGAGGGTCCGATCACATGAGCAGTGTTGCTCGGGCCACCGACAGTTTCGGACATCAGCGATTCGTGCGTCACTTTTGAAGGAGCGCGAACCGCGCCTCGCCGGGCGGGCCCTGTCTCCGGGATGGGGGTCGGATGGGGGTCCGTGCCATCCCGACAACCTCCCGGAGGGCTACCACAAGGCCACTCGTGGGCAGAACCCCGAAAGGCCGGCTGCGGTGTGCGTCGAGGACTGCCCACGAGCGACCACGCCGTGTGGCTGCGCCAAGTTGACGGGATGGCACTCTGAACGAGCCTGGATCACGTCACGTAGCTGGCCGGCCTCGTGCGACGAACGTGCGATACGCCGGTGTCAGCAGCGTTCAACCACGGTCGCCCGAGCCACCTCCGGCCAGCACGTCATCGTCCTGACCGCCTCTCCGGATAGTGTTCCACGGCATCAGCACCTGCACGGTGCATCGTGGGTAGGAGCAAACTTCGAGGGCGGCGGCCGTCACCCGACCCCCGATCGTGTCCCTGTCGAGGCATGCGGGGGGATCCGCAGCGCCGCTCCCCGTGATGCGCGTGCTCGTCCGGACCGGCCTCCTGGTGATCGTCTTCCAGCTCCTCGTGGTCCTGGCCGCCGGGGAGGGCGCCGTCGCCGGGCCGGTCGAGCCGGTCGGCCATGTCGTCCACGCGCGCAGTGGGGCCGAGGCCGGCGACGCGGTCGCCGAGCTCGAGGTGCGCCCGACCGTCACGTTCACGGTGGTCTTCGCAGGGTTCGCCGCCCGCCTGAGCAGCGCACAGGTCGAGCGGTTGCGGGCCCGGCCGGGCGTGCTCGCCGTCGAGCAGGATTTCCGGGTCCGGCCGCTGGAGCCGCGCGCGTTCTCCGGAGGGAGCGCTCACCGAGGACGTCCGGCCCGGCCCACCGAACTGGGGCCTGGACCGCATCGACCAGCCCGCGCTCCCGCTCGACGGCCGCTGCACGACCAGGGCCACCGGAGCCGGCGTCACGATCTACGTGCTGGACTCCGGGGTCGACACCACCCACCCCCAGTTCGAGGGCCGCGCGTCGACCGAGCTCGACGCGGTGGACGACGTGACGGGCGACTACAACGGGCGGCACCGTCGTCGCCGCCATCGCGGCCGCGCGGGACGCCTGAGTGGCCACGCAGGCGCAGATCCGGTCGGTCAAGGTGCTCGACTGCGCCGGCGCCGGAACTGGCCTCCCTGCTGGAGGGCATCGACGCCGTGGCGCGCCGCGCGAAGGGCCCCGCGGTGGCCGTGATGTCGAGGGTGGCGGGAAGGACGGCACGCCGAACCTGCTCCTCACCAACGGCGGGTTGTAGCGCGGATCAGCCGCGGCGGGGGACGAAGGTGGCGACCAGTCGCAGTTCGTCGGCCGAATGGGGCGGACGCCGGGCGCGGCCCGCCCGGAAGATCCAGACGGTGAAGCCCTGGCCGACGAGGGCGTCGGCCTCGGCGCGGAGGGTGGGCCAGGAGTCGGAGCAGGACAGCCGGGTCTCGTCGCGCTCGGGGGCCGACAGCGGGCCGACGAACCGGCGGGCCTGCAGGTGGAACTCGCTCACCCGGGCTGCTCCTCAGATGGGATCGGGCCGGGGCAGCGAGGGCGCCCGATCCTTCGGCCGGACGACGATCGGGCGGCGGGCGGCCAGGTGCGGCGCCGGCGCAGAGCCGGTTGCGCACTCCACCACCCGACGCCCGGGGTGTCCGTGCCGCGCCGACGATGACGCGGCTTCTCGAAGACGTGCCTGGTGAGCCAGATAAGTACTGTCATCATGGGAACACTAGTTAAGTAACTTACGAGCGGGCAAGGGGGGTACGTAGTAGCTCCACCCACAGGTTGCAACAATGAGCTGAGCTCGCCGACGGAAGGATCGACATGAAGGCCCCATCCCCGGTCGTCGCCGCACACGAGATGGGGCTGCGGCTGCGCGAACGCCGTGACGCCCTCGGCCTGCCGGCGGCCGAGGTCGCGCGGGCCGCGCGGTGCACCCCGCAGTTCCTGAGCCAGGTCGAGAACGGCAAGAAGGTCCTCACCATGGACAAGCTCCTGGCCGTCACCGCTCGCCTGGAGTTCGAGGCCGACGAGGGCGAGGAGCTGGTCGAGCTGCGCCGCCACGCCACCCAGCGCGGGCCGCTCGCCGCCTACAACGGGATCTTCTCCGCCGAGCTGATGCGGTACTACGGCTTCGAGTACGGCTGCGAGTCGCTGCGCTCGTTCGTCATGATCGTGCACGGCCTGCTCCAGACGCCGGAGTACGCACATGCGGTGATCCGATCCGGCGGAGCGCGGATCCGGCAGGCCGAGGTCGAGCGGCGGGTGGAGGCCCGGATGGTGCGCCAGGAGCGCCTGCACGGTCCCGACCCGCTGACCCTGTCGGTGGTGATGGGGGAGGCGGCGATCCGCCAGCAGACCGGCGGGCCCCAGGTGCTCGCCCGCCAGCTGGCGCACATCGTCGAGCAGGTCGAGGCCCACCAGCCGCGCCTGCAGGTCCGGGTGATCCCGCTCGAGTCCACCGGGCATCCGGTGCTGGGCGCGCCGAATTTCCACCTGCTCGGGTTCCCGAGCACCCGGCTGCCCGAGATCGTCTGGATGGACAGGTTGACGACGATGCTGCTGATCGACGAACCGGTGGCCGTGCACGACTTCCGGCTCGCCCACGCCGCGGCCGAGGAGGCGGCGCTCTCCGTCGTAGACTCACTGGGTCTGATCACCCGAGCCGCCCAGGAGCTTCGATGACCCCGCTTCCCGGCCGCGCCGGACTGACCCCGCTTCCCGGCCGCGCCGGACTGACCCCGCTGCGCTGGACCAAGGCGCGGCGCAGCGACAGTACATCGGCCTGCGTGGAGGTCATGATCGACTCCGGCGTCCACCACGTCCGGGACACCAAGGACGCGGGCGTCGGTCCCGTCGTCCGGCTCGGGGCGCCGGACTGGCGCCGGTTGCGCGATCTCCTGCTCGGCACACACCGTTCCGTGCTCGGCACACCCACCCAGGTGGCCGATCTCAGGATCACCACGCACACCGACGGGTTCGTGACCATCGAGCGCACCGGCGACGGGTCGATGCTGCGCTTCACCCCCGTCGAGGTCGAGTGCTTCCTCGACGGCCTACGCCGGGGCGAGTTCGACCCCCTCCCGCAGCAGGCGGCCCTGACCGCCTGACCCTGGGCTCGGCAGGCGCAGGGACGAGTCGGCGCGGTGACCAAGGCAAGTTCGCAGAGATCGACGAGCCCCGGGGACGCCTTGATCGACGTCATCGAGGCCTTGGGTCGGGTGCGTGCGTCACGGTCGTGCCCGGGCTGTCGGCGAGCGGTGGAACCGATCGCTCTGCGGTGTCGTCTGACTACCCGAAGGCGAGCCTGGGACGATCGGGGCGCCCGCTCCCGCGGGTGGCAGGCGAGAGGGGACGACCATGGCCGGAGTCCGGCTGGAGTGGGACGGCAAGAGCGCGGACGTGCCGCGGCTGCGGCTGCCGATCCAGGTGGTGGAGACGGTCAACGCCGCCCGCGCCGACCGCGGCACCCTGTTCGACGCCGGCGCCCAGGTCGGCGACGACGGCTGGCGCAACCGGCTGATCTGGGGCGACAACCTGCACGTCCTGACGTCTCTGGCCGACGAGCTGGCCGGGCAGGTCGACCTGATCTACATCGACCCACCTTTCGACTCCCGGCAGGACTACAAGGTCCGGATCGCGGTCGGCGACGGCGGGGACGCGGCCGACCAGGACCTGGCCAAGCTGTCCTCCATCATCGAGGAGAAGGCGTACCGGGACACCTGGGGTCGCGGGGTGGAGTCCTACCTGGACATGCTCTACCAGCGGTTGGTGGCGCTCAAGGAGCTGCTCTCCGAACGCGGCTCGATCTTCCTGCACCTGGCGCCGAACGTGTCGCACCTGGCGCGGGTGCTGCTGGACGAGATCTTCGGGGCCGAGAACTTTCGCGCGGAGATCATCTGGCAGCGAACGACGGCGCACAGTGACGGCAAACAGGGTGGCAGAAAATTCGGCCCTGTGCACGATACCCTCGCCTGCTTCTCCAAAGGAGAGAAGTATATATGGAATCCGCTCACAGTTCCCTACGACAAGGGGTACGTCGATTCCAAGTATCCGCACATGGACGACGCCACGGGCCGACGCTATGGTTTGTGGGATATGACCGGGCCAGGAGGAGCCGCAAAAGGCAACCCGTATTACGACGTCATGGGGGTGAGTCGTCATTGGCGATACTCGCGTGAACGGATGTCGCAACTTGTCGCAGAAGGAAGGGTGGTGCAACCCCGCCCAGGTGCGGTCCCTCGCTTCAAGCGCTACCTGGATGACGGCGGTGGTGTCTCGCTGCAGGATGTCTGGACCGACATCGACCCCATCAATTCGCAGGCTGTCCAGCGGCTCGGCTACGACACCCAGAAGCCCGAGGCCCTGCTGGAACGCATCATCAAGTCCTCGTCGGACCCCGGCTCGATCGTCCTCGACTGCTTCGCCGGCTCCGGTACCACCCCGGCCGTCGCGGAGAAGCTCGGCCGCCGCTGGGTCGCCGTCGACATCGGCCGGTTCGCCGTCCACACCACCCGCAAGCGCCTGCTCGACATCCCGCAGTGCGCCCCGTTCGTCGTGGCCAATCTCGGCCGCTACGAGCGTCAGGTCTGGCAGCGCGACACCACCGGCGAGCAGGTGCAGCCATATCTCGACTTCGTCGTGGCCCTCTACGGCGGCACCCCGCTCGCCGGGTTCCGGCACGTGCACGGCACGGTCGGGTCCACCGCGATCCACGTCGGTGCGGTCGACTCCCCGGTCACCCTGGCCGAGATCAAGGAGGCCCTCGACGAGGCGGCCGCCGCCGGTCACCCGCGCCTGGACGTGCTGGGCTGGGAGTTCGAGCTGGGCCTCAACGACCTGGTCCAGGACGAGGCCCGGTTCCGCGGGATCTCGCTGCAGGTCCGGCGCATCCCCCGCGAGGTCATGGACCCCCGGGTCATCGCCGCGGGCGAGGTGGTGTTCCACGAGCTGGCCCACCTGGCCGTCGAGACCAGGGTGAAGAAGCGTTCGGTCACCGTCGAGCTGACCGACTTCCTGCTCCCCAACCCGGAGCTGGTCCCGCCCTCGATCCGCGACAAGATCACCAGCTGGTCGGACTATGTGGACTACTGGGCCGTCGACTTCGACTTCGGCACCGCCGGTACCGGCGCCGGCACCGCCGCCGACCGGGCCGGGGACACCTTCCACAACCAGTGGCAGTCCTACCGCACCCGCGCCGACCGCCGCCTGGAGCTCGCGGCGGATCACGACTACGACGGGCCCGGCACCCGCCGGATCCAGGTCAAGGTGGTCGACGTTTTCGGCAACGACACCACCAGCGAGGTCGAGGTGCGGGTGCCGTGACGGATCCCTTCGCCGTGCCCGCGACCCGGGCTCCGAGCCCGGCCCCGCTGGTCGACGGCATCCGCCGGCACGTCGACGCCTGGCGCAACGCCGGCTACCCGGGCGCGTCCGACACCTCGACCCAGCTCCTGCACCACTGGTTCCTCGACGAGCACCAGACGCCCGACGGCACCCCGTTCCGGTACTACTTCGCGCAGCGCGAGGCCGTCGAGACCGTGATCTACCTCTACGAGGTGGCGAAGGCCCGTCGGCTGCCCGACCTCATCGCCCGGTTCTCCACCGCGCCGTTGCCCGACCGGGGACAGCCCTACCCGCGCTACGTCGTCAAGGCGGCCACCGGGTCCGGCAAGACCAAGGTGATGAGCCTGCTGATCGCCTGGTCCTACTTCCACCACCTGCGTGAGGCGGGCTCCGAGCTGTCCGCGACCTCGCTCGTGGTGGCGCCCAACCTGATCGTCTACGAGCGGCTGCGCACCGACTTCGAGCACGCCCGGATCTTCCGCGAGGACCCGATCGTCCCGCCGGGCTGGGCCTTCGACCTGCGGGTGTCGCTGCGCGACGATCCGCTGCCACCTGCCGGTCCCGTCCTGGTGCTGACCAACGTCCAGGCGCTCTACGAGCGCCTGCCCGCGGTCCCGTCGAGCCCGCTGGACATGGTGCTGGGGCCGCGACCCCCGAAGTCGCTCACCGCGCCCGACCCGATCCTGCTGCGGCTGGCCGCGCGGGGCCGCGTCCTCGTGGTCAACGACGAGGCCCACCACCTGCACGAGGCGATCCGTCGGGAGACCGGCGACCCGCTCACCATCTGGCGCAGCCTGCACCGCCTGCACGAGCTGGCCGACGGCGGTGTGGTCGCCCAGTTCGACTTCTCGGCCACCCCGCGCAGTCAGGACGGCCGGCTGTTCGACGACATCGTCGCCGACTATCCGCTGTCCGCCGCCATCGAGCAGGGCATCGTCAAACGTCCGGTCATCGGCGAGCTCTCCGGCGCCCTGGAGGTGGCCAGCGACGACGCCTCGGTCCGCTACCGGAAACAGATCTCGGCCGGTGTCGCGAAATGGCGTGAGTTCCGCGACGTCCTCGCCCCGGCCGGGAAGAAGCCGCTCCTGTTCGTCATGGCCGAGAGCACCGATGCCGCCGACGAGATCGCGCGGTATCTGGGCACACTGTCCGATCTCGTCGGCCGGGTGCTGACGATCCACGTCAACATGGGCGGCCGGGACAAGGGTGAGATCAAGAAGGACGACCTGGAGAACGCCCGCCGCTGGGCCCGCGAGGTCGACTCCGACGACAACCCGTACTCGGCCATCGTCAGCGTGCTGATGCTGCGCGAGGGCTGGGACGTCCGCAACGTGTCGGTCGTGGTGCCGCTGCGTCCGCTCACGGCCAAGAGCAGGATCCTGCCCGAACAGACGCTCGGGCGCGGCCTGCGGCGCATGACGCCACCAGGATCGGGGGTCGACGAGAAGGTCGTGGTCATCGAACACGAGGCCTTCCGGGATCTCTGGGACACCGTCATCGCCGAGGAGGGCATCGCCGTCGACCGTCGCGACGCCGACGACGTGCACCCCGACGCCACCGTCATCACGGTGCAGCCCGACAGGATGAGCCACGACATCGAGATCCCGCAGCTCACCCGGGTCCTCAGCCGGGATTCCGCCGAGCTGCGCTCATTGCGTCCCGCCGACGTCCCGGCTCGGCTGATCCCCCTCGCGGACGAGCTGCGCAACTCCGACATCGACTACACCGGCCGTGACCTGCTCACCGGGGTTGTTGTCGAGCGCGCCACCTACCCGACGCCCGTCGCCGACCAGCCGGGCCCGGTGATCGCCTGGTTCGCCGGTGAGCTCGCCCGCGAGACCCGGCTGACCGGCCAGTTCGCCGTGCTGGCCCCGCTCGTCCGCGGCTACATCGAGGAGCGGAGCTTCGGTGGACCGGTCGACGTCGCCGATCCGCTCGTCCTGCAGGCGTTGCGCGAGCCGGCCGCCCAGGAGGTCGTCCTCGGCGCGCTGCGCCACGCCGTGGAAGAGCGCGTCCTGATCGCCCGCACCGCGGAATCCGAGCCCAAGCCGCTGCTGCTCTCGCGTACCCGGCCGTTCCTGTGGAGTCGCGACACCGCGGGAGCCGCCAAGTCGATCTTCTCGGCCCAGCCGTGCGACAGCGGACTGGAGGTGAGGTTCTGCGCGTTCCTGGACCGGTGCGGGGATGTCGAGTCGTTCGCCAAGCTCGCCCGGGACGTCCGCTTCTCGCTGGAGTACCGCGCCGAGGCGGGCCGTCTCGCGTACTACTACCCGGACTTCGTCGTGCGGCGCACCGACGGGGCGCACGTCGTGATCGAGACGAAGGGGCTGGTCGATCAGGATGTCCCACACAAGGACGAACGGGCGGCGGCCTGGGCGGTGGACGCCACCGTGGCCAGCGGGGTGCGGTGGTCCTACCTTCGGGTCGACCAGGAGCTCTTCGACCAGCAGGAACCCCTGGTGGGGAGCCTGCGCGAGCTGACCGACGTCGTCTTCGAGTCGCGCCGCCAGTCCTACCTGCGGGAACGCCGCGCCCCGCGGCCCCGCAGCCGCGAGGAGGCGTTCGCCCTGATGGACCGTGTTCGGGAGCGGTCACTCGCGGTGGCCGGCGTCGACGAGGAGATCTCGCGGCTGCGCGACGATCCCCGTGGCTGACCGCTTCCTCGTCGACACCAGCGTGTTCACCCGCTGGTTCCTCCGCCAGGACGGGTTCGCCGAGGCGCTCACCTTCCGGTCGGCATACCTGGCCGGTGCCGCCGACCTGGAGACCGTCGACTTCGTCCGGTTCGAGCTCGGGCACGTCCTGCGGACCCACGGCCTGCTGAAGGGGCACCTCGACGAGGACGAGTACGTCGCCGCGGTGCGGTCGATCGACGACGCCGGCATCCCCGTCCACGTCACCTCCGCGGACGTGCTGGAACAGGCCGCCGATCTCGCCGCGCGCCGGATGCTCCGCTACTTCGACGCCCTGCTGATCGCCTGGTCACTCGAACTCGGGATGACGGTGCTGACCGCGGACAAGAAGCTGTGCCACGCCGTGGCCGGCATCGCGCGGACCCGACTCGTGACCTCGGCCCTGGTGTGAGTACCACGCTCCGGACCGGAGTGGACGCGGCCCGGCTACGGGACCTGGCCGCGGAGGTCCGGCGGATCACCGCAGGATTCGAGAACGAGCTCGCGCTGGCCTGGGCCGTGGTGGACACCGGTGTGTTGCCGCCGGTCATCGCCTCCGTCGGTACGGCCGGCCACGTCGCGGTCGACCCCGAGCGGGTCTTCCGCTACGCGTTGCGGGTCGGAGCGAGCGGGGTCGTGCTGGCCCGCAACCATCCGGTCACGACCGGGCCCAGCCGCGCGGACGAGGCCGTCACCCGTCGGCTCGTCGCCGCGGGCCACGTACTCGGCATTCCGCTCATCGCGCACCTGGTCGTCGAGCCGCACGCGGTCCACGAGCTGGTCGGCCACGTCGGAGTCGGCAGCCTCGGTTTCGGCAGCGTCGGAGTCGGCAGCGTCGGAATCGGCCGCGTCGGAGTCGGCCGCGACGTGGCGGTCGTCGCATCGGAGCCCGTTCGGTAGAGCATGACCGAACCCCCTGCTCAGGCGGGGGTCAGGACGTCGAAGCCGGTGTAGGGGACCAGCGCCTCGGGGATACGGACCGAGCCGTCGGCCTGCTGGCCCTGTTCCAGCAGCGCGACGAGCGTGCGGCCGATCGGGAGTCCGGAGCTGTTGAGGGTGGCCGCGAAGCCGCGCGTGCCGTCCCTGCTCTTCGTCCGGATGCCGGCGCGGCGGGCCTGGAACGTGCCGAAGTCCGACGCCGAGGCGATCTCGCGGTAGCGCTGCTGCCCGGGCAGCCACACCTCGATGTCGTAGGTGAACTCGGCGGAGAACCCGATGTCACCCGCGGCGAGCTTCACGACGCGGTACGCCAGGCCCAACCCCTGCAGGCACGCCTCGGCGTGACCGACGAGCAGCTCCAGCTCGGTGCGCGACCGGGACGCCTCCACGAAGCGCACGAGCTCGACCTTCGAGAACTCGTGCAGCCGCACCAACCCACGGGTGTCGCGACCGTAGGAGCCCGCCTCCGAACGGAAGCAGGGGGTGTGCGCCGTGTAGGCGAGCGGCAGGTCCTCGGTGGCGAGGGTCTCCTGGGCGTGCAGGTTCGTGAGCGGCACCTCGGCGGTGGGGATGAGGAACAGCTCCCGTTCGGCCACGCCGGTCCGGAACAGGTCGTGCTCGAACTTCGGGAGCTGACCGGTACCGGTCAACGCCGCGCGGGTGACGAGCGTGGGCACCGAGAACTCGGTGTAGCCGTGCTGCTCGGTGTGCAGCTCCAGGAAGTACCGGGCCAGCGCGCGCTCGAGCTTGGCGCCCCGCCCGCGCAGCACGGCGAAGCGCGGGCCGGACAGCTTCGTCGCACGGGCGAGGTCGAGGATGCCGAGCTTCTCGCCCAGGTCGACGTGGTCCAGCGGGGCGAAGTCGAGCTCCACCGGCTCACCCCAGCTGCGGACGTGCTCGGCGTCGGCGTCCGAGGTGCCGTCGGGCAGGTCGTCGGCGGGCAGGTTGGGGATGCCGAGCAGGAGGTCGCGCAGCTCGGTCTCCAGCCCGCGGTGCTCCTCCTCGGCCGAAGCGATGACGGCCTTGAGCTCGCGGGCGCGCTCGACCCGGGCCGGACGCTCGTCGGCACTCGCGCCCTTCACCGAGGTGGCGACGCGCTTGGCCTCCGCGCGAGCCTCGTCGGCGCGCTGGATCGCGGAGTTGCGGCCGGACAGCAGCTTGTCCAGCGTGGCGACGTCCAGGGCGAAGCCGCGGCGGGTGAGCCTGCGTACGGCGTCGGTGGCGGGGTCGAGCAGGACGCGGGGGTCGTGCATCGTCGCAGGGTATCGCCGCGCACCAGGACGATTCGGCGAGCCTCCCCATCCGGAGGTGGTGAGGCGCGCCGGTCGGACGCACGATGTGCTCCGCACCACATGCGACGAGAGATTGGTCCCGCTGCCGTGTCCGCTCCTGTGTCCGTTCCTGGATCCGCCTTCGTGCCCGCCGTTCCCTCGTACGCCTCCGGCACCTCCGACGTCGCGCTGCTCGGCGACACGATCGGTGACAACTTCGACCGGACGGCCACCGCGCAACCCGACGCCGAGGCGCTCGTCGAGGTGTCGAGCGGGCGGCGATGGACGTACGGCGCGCTGCGCGAGGAGGTCGACTCCGTGGCGTCGGGCCTGCTCGCGGCGGGGCTGGCGAAGGGTGACCGCGTCGGGATCTGGGCGCCGAACCTCGCCGAGTGGACGCTCGTGCAGTACGCCACGGCCAAGCTCGGTGTCGTCCTCGTGAACGTCAACCCGGCGTACCGCGCCCACGAGCTGGAGTTCGTCCTGAAGCAGGCGGGGGTCTCGCTGCTCGTGGCCGCCACGAGCTTCAAGACCTCCGACTACGCCGCGATGGTGCAGGAGGTCCGGCCGAACTGCCCCGACCTGCGCCGGGTGGTGTTCATCGGTACGCCCGACTGGGACGCCCTCGTCGACGCCGGCCGGGGCCGGGACCGCGCGGAGCTGGCCCGGCGGCAGTCGGAGCTGAGCCCCGACGACCCGATCAACATCCAGTACACGTCGGGAACCACCGGCTTCCCCAAGGGCGCCACGCTGAGCCACCACAACATCCTGAACAACGGCTACTTCGTCGGCCGGATCTGCGGCTACACCGCGGCCGACCGCGTGTGCATCCCCGTCCCCTTCTACCACTGCTTCGGCATGGTGATGGGCAACCTCGCCTGCACGTCGAACGGTGCCACCATGGTGATCCCGGGGCCCGGTTTCGACCCGAAGACGGCGCTGCACGCCGTTGCCTCCGAGAGGTGCACGTCGCTGTACGGCGTCCCGACGATGTTCATCGCCGAGCTCAACTCGCCGGACTTCGACAGCTACGACCTCTCGTCGCTCCGGACGGGGATCATGGCCGGCTCACCGTGTCCCGTCGAGGTGATGAAGCAGGTCGTCGACCGGATGGGGATGACCGAGGTGACCATCTGCTACGGCATGACCGAGACCTCCCCGGTGTCCACCCAGACCCGCACCGACGACGCGCTGGAGCTGCGGGTGTCCACGGTCGGCCAGGTGCACCCGCACATCGAGGTGAAGGTGATCGACCCCGGGTCGGGTCTGACGCTGCCCCGCGGCGTGCCGGGTGAGCTGTGCACCCGGGGCTACTCGGTGATGCTCGGGTACTGGAACGAGCCGGAGCGGACAGCCGAGGCCATCGACCGGGCCCGCTGGATGCACACCGGTGACATCGGGATCATGGACGCCGAGGGCTTCCTCACCATCACCGGCCGCATCAAGGACATGGTCATCCGCGGCGGGGAGAACATCTATCCGCGCGAGATCGAGGAGTTTCTCTACACCCACCCCGACATCCTCGACGCCCAGGTGGTCGGGGTGCCCGACGCGAAGTACGGGGAGGAGCTCTGCGCCTGGGTGACGCTCCGCGACGGCGCGCCGGAGCTGACCGCGGAATCGCTGCGGGAGTTCGCCACCGGCAGGCTTGCCCACTACAAGATCCCCCGCTACGTGCTGGTGGTGGACGAGTTCCCGATGACGGTGACGGGCAAGGTCCGCAAGGTGGAGATGCGCGAACGCTCGGCAATCCTGCTGGCCGACTCCCCACCCCCCACCTAGCGAACCGGCGCCGGCGGGAGGCTGCGCGGACGCCCGGGCGAGCAGTACTGTGACCGGGCGCGTCCCGGTGTCGCTCGGCGGGCCAGACCGCCCGAGCACCGAGGCGCGTTCGTCGTGTGGCCCCCCGGGCGTCGCGCGACGCCGAGTCGATCCAGGAACAGGTGAGCACGGTGCCGAGCGGCAGGGTCAAGTGGTACGACGCCGACAAGGGCTTCGGATTCCTCGCTCAGGACGAAGGTGAGGACGTCTACGTCCGCAAGGCCGCGCTGCCGGCCGGGGTGGAGGGGTTGAAGCCGGGCCAGCGCGTCGAGTTCGGGATGGCGGAGGGCCGCCGGGGACCGCAGGCGCTGTCGGTCCGGCTGCTGCAGACGCCCCCGTCGGCCGTCGAGGGTGCCCGCCGCCCCGCCGAGGACCTGCACAGCCTGATCGAGGACATGATCCGGCTGCTGGAGACGAAGGTGCAGCCCGACCTGCGGCGCGGCCGCTATCCCGAGCGGAAGTCCGCGAAGCTGGCGGCCGAGGTCGTCCGTGCCGTGGCCCGCGACCTGGACGGCTGACCGCTCAGACCGTCACGGTGAGCACCCAGCTGGCGCGGATCGGGAAGTCGATGCCGCCGGTCTCGGGGTTGGCCACCGGCGGCGGGCCGTACTGCTGCACCTGCGCCGTGAGCAGCCGGTCCGCCGGGGTCGGAAGAGCGAGGCTGTAGTCGCGGCGCTCGTCGGGGGCGAAGACCTCGGAGCGCTCGTCGACCGGTGCGCCGCTCGCGTCGCGGTAGGTGAACACGACCTGCCACGGGGTCTCGGCGATCTGATCGGGCACGGTGATCAGCAGCGGCGTCCCGGGCGGGACGGCGAGGTCGACGGGGGCGGCGCCGTCGTTGCGGCACTCGGTGTTCTCGAGGTTGCAGTACTGGGTGGGGTGGGCGTCGACGGCGCCCGCGCCGGCCGCGAACCTCACCTGCGGGGCGGCGTCCCCCCCGCAGCCGACCAGCACGAGTACCACGGCCAGGGTCGGCACGAGCCTTCTTGTCACCGCACCACCCTGGCACTGATCGGCGCCGGTGCCCGCACCAACGGCACCATGCTGCGCCCGCGGCTGATCAGCGCGGTCTGGATCCCGGTCAGCGCGACGACCACGGCGACGACCGCGAAGCCCACCTGGTAGCTGTCGTGGGGCAGCAGCACCCCGAGCGCGCCGCCGAACACCCACGCGAGCTGCAGCACCGTCTCGGACCGCCCGAAGGCCGATGCCCGTGACTCCTCGGGCAGGTCGCGCTGGATCATCGCGTCGAGACAGACCTTGGCCAGCGCGCTCGCCGTGGCCCCGACCAGCCCGACGACAGCGGCCGTGGCGAGGCCCGGCACCACCGTGGCGAGAACGGCGACCGCGGCCGCGGCCGCGATGCACGAGAGGATCACGGTGTCGGAGTGGCGGAAACGCAGCCGCGAGCCCGTCGCATTGCCGGCGAAGGACCCCAGGCCCGCGGCCGCGCCCACGATGCCGATGAGGAGCAGCTGGCGCGTGGCGTCGCCCTCGGTCTGTTCCTTCACGACGAACGCGATGAACAGGGTCAGGAAGCCGGTGAGCGTGCGGATCGCCCCGTTGCCCCACAGCGACACGGCCACCGCGCGGCCCATGGGGCTGCGCCTGCCCCGTGCCGTGCTGCGCAGCGCCGCCGGTATCTCTCCCGCGGTGGACTCCACCCGGCGCGGGATCCGCAGGCACAGCGCCGTGCCGGCCACCGCCAGCACGGCGGTGTAGACCAGCGCGCCGGGCGACCCGGACAGCGCGGCCACGCCGGCCGCGCCCGCGCCGAGCACCCCGCCGGCCACCATCCCGAACATCGCGAGCCGGGAGTTCACGGTGACCAGCGTGATCGTGGGTGGGAGCACCCGGGGCGTGACCGCGGCCTTCAGGACGTGGAACGACTTGCCCAGCACCAGAACGCCCAGCGCGGCCGGGTAGAGGCCCCACGAGTCGTAGGTGAACGCCATCACCACCGCGAGCACGGCGCGTCCGGCGAAGGAGACGGCCAGCGCCGCCCGGCGGCCCCGTTGCAGTCGGTCGAGGAACGGGCCGATGACCGGAGCGACGACGGCGAACGGGGCGACCGTGATCGCGAGGTAGAGCGCGACATTGGCCTTGCTCTCCGCCGTCGCGGCGGCGAAGAACAGCGTGTTGGCGAGCGAGACGGCCACGGAGGCGTCCACCGCGAAGGTCAGCATCGTGGCGTAGGTCAGTGCGGTCAGCCCGGAGCGGTCGGCGCCGTCGGCGGACGCGGCACGGTGGAACGCCCGGATGCCGCCCTCGGTGATCTGGCGGCTGCGCATCGCGGCCACGCGGGTGACGGTCAGCTTGCGCGGCACCCGCTGGGTCGCGCGCTCCTCGGGCTGGGCGGATCCGTGTCGGTGCTCGACGGGGGGCGGGCCGGCGGCGGAGGGCGGGACCCCGTCCCGGACGTCGGGCGGGTCCCACGACGACGGTGCCGGGTGGCGGTAGACCGACGGGTCGTAGTCGGGGTCGTCGTGCCAGGGGTAACGACGACGCGGCTCGTGCGGCGACGGAGTGGGCGGCGGCCCGGGAGCCCACGCGGGTGGCGGCTCGGTGTGGACGCGCGATGTCGGGTCCACGCCGTGCAGGGCGGGCGTGCCCTCCACCGTGGCCCACCGGCGGCCACGCCGGGACGAGAAGGACAGGAAGCGCGCCACACGGGCATTCTGACTCATCCGCGAACCGGGCGGTGGCCCGCCGCGCAGGGCGGGCGCGGTGTCGGGCCGGGCACTCGTCCGGGGCCCGGCCGCGTCGCACCCCTGCATCGGGGGGTCAGGCCGGCGGGATGCGGACGCGGAAGGTGGCGGGCCAGAGCTTGCCCGTGAGGAGGAACTCCCCGTCGCCGGCGGCCGCGATGCCGTTGAGGACGTCCGCGCCGGCGCGGCGGGCGGGATCGAGCAGGCCGGCCGCGTCGACGACCTGGATGACCCGGCCGTCGGACGGGTCGATGCGCACGATCCGGTCGGTCTGCCAGACGTTCGCCCACACCTGGCCGTCGACGCACTCCAGTTCGTTGAGCCGCGTCACCGGCCGGCCGTCGAGGGTGACCGCGACCGATCCGGTCTCGGCGAACGATCCGGGGTCGTGGAACCGCAGCGTGGCGGTGCCGTCACTGCGCACGAGCCGCTCACCGTCGCGGCACAGACCCCAGCCCTCACCGTCGAGCGGCACCTGGCGCAGCAACCCGAAGGTGGCGCGGTCCCACTCGAGCACGACCCCGTCCTGCCAGGTCAGCTGCCAGATCCGGTCGTCGACGACGGTGATGCCCTCACCGAACAGTGTGCCCGGCAGCGGGACCGAGCGGCGGACGGCGCCGGTGGCGGGGTCGAGCTCGCGCAGTTGCGACCGCCCCGCGAGGCCGGTCCCCTCGTACAGCGCGATCTCCCCCTCCGGACCCGTGTCCCCGCCGCGCGGGGCGAGCTCGAAACCCTGGGTGAACGCGCTCGTGTCGTGCGGCTGCTCGGCCAGGACCTCCGGCCGAACGGTCCGTGCGGGGCCCGCCGCCGGTGCGGGAACCGACGCCGGAACCGGGGTCGCGCACGCGGCGACGACCAGCAGGAGCGCACCGAGGAACGCGCGCCCGAAGCTCACGGCACACACAGTGGCACAATCCCCGGGGTGACCGTGCAACCGATCGTCGACCCGCCCGCCCGGCTCGTGGACGCGGTGGCCGACGCCCGGGCCGCCGCGGTGGCCGACGCCGCCGCCGACCTCGGTGCCGACGTGGCCCGCACCGCCGTCGGGGAGCACCTGGGTGCGGTCGCCGAAGGCCCCGGGGCCGTCACCCACCACTTCGCCGCGACGCAACTCGGCTACCACGGCTGGCGCTGGTCGGTGACCCTCGCCGCCGGTGACGACGACGGGCCGGTGACGGTCAGCGAGGTCGTGGTGGTCCCCGGCCCGGCCGCGTTGGTGGCGCCCGCATGGCTGCCGTGGGAGGAACGCATCCGCCCCGGTGACCTCGGGGTCGGCGACCTGCTACCCGCCGGTGAGGACGACGACCGCCTCGTCCCCGGCTACGTCTCCTCCGATGACGAGGCCGTCGAGGAGGTCGCGCTCGAACTGGGCCTCGGCCGCGCCCGAGTCCTGTCGCGCACCGGGCGCGAGGACGCCGCCCGGCGCTGGATCGACGGCCCGCACGGTCCCGCCTCGGACATGGCCCGTGCCGCGCCCGCGGCGTGCGGGACCTGCGGGTTCTTCCTGCAGCTCGCCGGTTCGCTGAAGGCGGCCTTCGGAGTCTGCGGCAACGGCTACGCCCCGGCCGACGGCGCGGTCGTCGCGGTCGGGTTCGGCTGCGGAGCGCACTCCGACGTCGTGCTGGAGTCGATCTCGCCGGTGGCCGTCGCCGAACTCGTCTACGACGACGGCGTCGACCTGGAGCCGGTCTCCTGACCGATCCCCATGGGACCGCCGCGCTGCGCGCCGCGGTCCTCGACTCGTGGGCCTCCTCGCCCACCCGCTTCCGCGAGGACGCCAACGCGGAGGAGGACCTGCGCCTCGGGGGCTACGCCGGAGCGTGGTTCGTCGAACTCGCCCAGAACGCCGCCGATGCCGGGAGCGGCGCGGGCCGCGTCCGTGTCACGGTCGAGGCGGGTGAGCTGCGCGTGGCCAACACCGGCACACCGCTGGACACCGCCGGCGTCGCGGCGCTCGCGTCGCTGCGCGCGTCGGCCAAGCGCGACAACCTCGGCTCGGTCGGCCGCTTCGGCGTCGGCTTCGCGGCCGTGCTGGCCGTCTCCGACGCCCCACGGGTGATCTCGCTGGACGGCAGCGTGGCGTTCTCGGCGACGCGCACCGCACGGGCCGTCGCCGCCCTTCCCGGCCCGGCCGCCGAGCTGGCCCGACGCGACGAACCGCCCGTGCTGCGGCTGGTCTGGCCGGCGGCGGAGGTGTCGGGGCCCGAGGAGGTGCCCGCCGGGTTCGCCACCGAGGTGCGCCTGCCGTTGCGTGCCGGAGTCGATCCCGAGGCCCTCCTCGCCCACGCCCGCGACACGGCGCCCGACCTGCTGCTCGCACTGCCCGGCCTGGTCGAGATCTCGGTCGGTGTCCCCACCGGCACCACGGTCGACGCGGCGGGTTCGGACGTCACGGTGGCCACCCGAGTCGACGGTCCGGGTCCCGGCGAGGTGACGATCATGTCGAGCCGCTGGCTGCTCGCCCGCCGCGGCGGAACGCTGGAGGTCACCGACCAGGCCGTCGAGCAGCGGGAACGCCGGGACTGGTCGGTCACCTGGGCCCTCCCGCTCGCCCCCGACGGCACGCCGGCGCCGCTGAGCACCGACGTCGTGCACGCACCCACGCCGACCGAGGAGCGCCTGGCTCTCCCGGCCCGGCTGCTCGCGACCCTGCCGCTGGAGCCCGACCGCCGCCGCGTCCGGCCCGGACCGGCCACCGACGACGTACTGGCGGGGGCTGCCGCCGCCTACCTCGACCTCGTCCACTCCGTGGAGCCCGGACACCGGCTCGCCCTGGTGCCGGAGGCGGGCTTCCCCCGCTCCGCGCTCGACGAGCGGCTGCGCGACCTGCTGCTCGACGCACTGCGCGCCGCCACCTGGCTGCCCGCCGCGGACGGCGGCGAGCTCGCGCCCGGGCGGGCCGAGTGGCTGGACCTGCCCGGCGCGGATCCCCGCCTGCTCACGCTGCTCGCGGCGGCGGGCTTCGACCGCCTCCTCGCGACGACCACGGCCCCACCTGCCGCACTGGGCGTCGCGCGGGTGGGTGCCGCCGAGCTCGTGTCGCGGCTGTTCGGTGTCGAGCGGCCGGCCCCGTGGTGGCGAGAGGTGTACGCCGAGCTGGCTCCTGTGGCGGACACGGTCCCCGGCCTGCGCGACGACCTGCGCGCCCTGCCCGTCCCCCTGGCGGACGGCAGGAGGGCCGCGGGCCCGGCCACGGTCCTGCTGCCCGAGGACTCGACCAGCGCGGCACCGGCCGGCGCACCGCGGACCGTGCAGGACCCCTCGGGATCGATGGTGGGGCCGGTGAGTGGGCAGTCGGCGGTCGCCGCGCTCGGGTTGCCCGGCCTGTACATCGCCGATCCCGCTGCCGTGCATCCGCTGCTCGCGCGGCTGGGAGCGGGCCCGGCCGATCCGTCCACATTGCTGGAGCATCCGGCGCTCGCCGAGGCCGTCGCCCGTTCGGTGGAGGACGCCGACGCGGGGCTGGACCCCGCGCCGCTGGCCGAGGCGGTGCTCGCGCTCGTCGTCGAGCGGGGGGTCCTGCGGGGCGCCCCGCCTGCGCTCGCCGCGCTCGCCCTCCTCGACTCCGACGGGCGTCCCGCCCGCGCCGACGAGCTCGTGCTGCCCGATGCGGTGCTGCGCCCGCTGCTGGCCGACGACGCGCCGCTCGACGTGCTGGATGCGGGCTGGGCGGCGCGGATCCCGCGGGCGGCGCTCGTCGCGATCGGCGTGGTCGACGGCTTCGCACTCGTCGTCGACGAGGACCCGGTGGCGCCCGAGCACGACCTGGACGACGAGGAACGCTGGTGGGACGGGCTCGACACCCCGCCGAGGCGGCTCGTCGCCGTCCGGGATCTCGACCTGGTCGCGACCGACGCCTGGCCGGCCGCGTTGGCGCTGCTCGCATCCGACCGTGAGACCCGGGCCGCCGTCACCGCATCCGGCTCGTACACGGCCTGGTGGCTGGCCCGCCACGCCCGCCTCGGTGGCCACCGCCCCGCCCACTGGCGCCTGCCGGGCGCGCGGTTCCTGGTCCCCCTCTACGACCCGGCCCCCGTCGAGACCGGCGCATCCGGCCCATCGAGCGCAACCGGCCCATCGAACGCAACCGGCAGCGCCGTTGTCGACGAGGGGATGCTGCGCGCCATCGGGGTGCGGGGGGACCTGGTGGTCCGCGATCGGGCCGAGGCCGACGACCTGCTCGCACGCCTCGCCGATCCCGGGCTCCACCCCGACGTCCTGCTGGTCGCCGAGGCGCACGTCGCGCTGGCCGAGGCCGTGGCCGCGGGACGGGTCGACGCCGCGGATCTCGACCTCCCCGAGCACGTCCGCACGCTCGACGGGGGCGTCGCGAGCGTCGAGGTCGCGGCCGTGCTCGACGCGCCGTGGCCGGCGGCCGTGCTGCCCGCCGCCGAGCTGGTGATCGGGGGCGACCCGTACGCGCTGGCCGAACTGCTCGACCTGCCGCTGGCCACCGACGTGGTGGCGGGCGACGTGGAGGGCGACGGTGAGCCCGCGGCATGGGCCGCGATCGCGGAGGTCGTGGTGGCGTGCCACACGCTGGGGGTGCCGGTGCCTGCGGGCGGGCTGCGGGTGCACAAGGAGCTGTGGGTGGCGGTGCGGCGCCCGAGGAGTGGCCGGCATCGGGTCCCGACCTGGGTCGACAGCGCGGGGGTGTGGCACGCGGAGGACCCGCTGCGGGCCCTTCTGGGGGTGCTTGCGCAGGACGAGGCGGCCCCGGAGGTTGTCGGGTGAACCACCCGGCGTCGTGCTAGACAGGTTCGTGACTCTCGCCAGCAACGGAGCGGCGCGGCGGCCCCGGCGCGTCTGCGTGCTCTCCGTGCACACGTCCCCGCTGGAGCAGCCCGGCACCGGCGACGCGGGCGGGATGAACGTCTACATCGTGCAGACCGCCCGGCGGATGGCGGAGCGCGGCGTCCAGGTGGAGATCTTCACCCGGGCGACGTCGTCGGAGCACGCACCGGTGGTGGAGCTCGTGCCGGGCGTGCTCGTCAGGCACGTCGCCGCCGGCCCGTTCGAGGGCCTCGGGAAGAACGACCTGCCCAGCCAGCTCTGCGCGTTCACCGCGGGTGTGCTGCGGGCCGAGGCCCGCCACGAGCCCGGCTACTACGACGTCGTCCACTCCCATTACTGGCTCTCGGGCCAGGTCGGCTGGCTGGCCCGAGACCGGTGGGGGGTGCCGCTCGTCCACAGCGCCCACACCCTCGCCCGGGTCAAGAACGCCGCGCTCGCCGATGGCGACACCCCTGAGCCGATGGTCCGCGTGATCGGGGAGGACCAGGTCGTCGCCGAGGCCGACCGGCTCATCGGCAACACCGACGAGGAGACGCGCCAGCTCGTCGAGCTCTACGGCGCCGACCCCGGGCGCACGGTCACGATCCCGCCGGGCGTCGACCTCGCCCGCTTCACCCCCGGCGACCGCCCGGCCGCGCGCCGCGCCCTGCGCCTCGCCCCGGACGCGGTGGTGCTCGCGTTCGTCGGGCGCATCCAGCCGCTGAAGGCGCCGGACCTGCTGCTGCGCGCCGCGGCCGTGCTGCTCGCGCGCGACCCCGCACTGCGCGGACGGCTGGTGGTGCTCGTGGCCGGCGGGCCGTCCGGGAGCGGGCTGTCCGAGCCGAGGGCGCTCCACGAGCTGGGGGCCTCGCTGGGCATCAGCGACGTCCTGCGCTTCCTGCCGCCGCAGCGCGGCGACGGGCTGGTCGACGTCTACCGCGCCGCCGACGTCGTGGCGGTGCCCAGCCACAACGAGTCCTTCGGCCTCGTGGCCCTGGAGGCCCAGGCCTGCGGCACGCCGGTGGTCGCGGCGCGCGTCGGGGGGCTGCCGGTGGCGGTCGCGGACGGCCTGTCCGGCGTGCTGGTGTCGGGCCACGGTGCCGGTCAGTGGGCCGACGTGCTCGCCGGCGTGGCGCTGCACCCGCGGCGCCGCGACGAGCTCGGGGCGGGCGCGGTGACCCATGCCCGCCGGTTCTCCTGGGACCGCACCGCCGATGCGCTGCTCGACACCTACGCCGTCGCGGGCGCGGAGTACTCGCAGCGGCACGGCATGACGATCCCGCCCGTGCACGCCGGTGCGGAGATGGTGGCGCCGTGACGGTCGACGGGATCGTCGACGCGACGGTGGCCACCGCGCTCGCCGACCTCGGGGTCGACCACCACCGCCGCGAGCCGGGCCAGTTCCTCGTCACGCTCGCGGGCGCGAACCGGCTGCAGACCCACTGCTGGCTCGTCGTGCGCGACCACGCGCTGTTCGTCCAGGCCTTCGTCTGCCGCAAGCCCGACGAGGACCACGAGGCCGTGTACCGCTACATGCTCCAGCGCAACGCGCGGCTCTACGGGGTGCACTACACGCTCGACCGGATCGGCGACATCCACCTCGTGGGGCGGCTTCCCCTGCATGCCGTCACGCCCGAGGAGATCGACCGGGTCCTCGGCCAGGTGCTGGAGGCCGCCGACGGCGATTTCAACACTCTGCTGGAGCTGGGTTTCGCCGGTTCGATCCGCCGCGAACACGCCTGGCGCGCGGCGAGAGGCGAGTCGACGGCCAACCTCAAGGCCTTCGAGCACCTCTTCACCTGACCCGGTTCGCATCCCGGCACGCCTGAGACCCGATCGTGATCGGGCCGCGGCCAACGCTTCTGACCGCGGTCCCCGTCCTCCCGTCGACAGCCCGGACGTGCCGGGGTCGAGAGGCGGTTGTGGTGGCTCGGTTCGGACGTCGTGGAGTGTTCATCGGGGTGGCGGCCCTGCTCGTGGTGCTGGCGGTCGCGGTGGCGGGGGTGCTGGCATGGTCCGGCGCTGGTGAGGGCTCGGGTGGTGGCGGCGGAACCCCTGATGTGGCGTCCGCGCCGTCGGAGCCCGGACCGTCCCGGGACACCGGGTCCCCGTCCTTCGGGGACGCCACCGGCGTCGACAAGGAGACCGGGTCCTCGCCCGGGCTCGCCGCGCCCGGTCCCGCCCAGGGTGTGCCGTTCGGAGGGGTGCAACGATCGCTGGTGCGCAGCGCCCAGCTCACCGTCGAGGTCGAGGACGCGACGGCGGTGGCGCGCCAGGTGCGGGTCGCCGTCGCGGCGGCGGGTGGTCTCGTGACCGAGGAGCAGTCGAGCGACGGTGGCAGCTTCCTCGTGCTGCGCGTTCCGGCGGACGCGCTCGACCGGCTGACCGACGACATCGGCGCCCTCGGCCGGCGGGTGACCAACCGCAGCAGCCAGGTCGTCGACGCCACCGAGGAGGTGGTGGACCTCGACGCCCGCGTGGCCAGCCAGCAGGCGAGCGTCACCCGGGTGCGGGCGCTGTTGGCGCAGGCCACCTCGATCGGTGACGTGGTCGCGATCGAGTCCGAGCTGTCCCGCCGCGAGGCCGAGCTGGACTCCCTCACGGCCCGGCTGACGGCACTGAGCGACCAGGTGGAGTTCTCGACGCTGACGGTGGACCTGCGCGGCCTGTCGAACCCCGTCCCCCCCGAGGTGGCTGCCGCCCCGGGTTTCCTCGACGGTCTCGGGGCCGGCTGGGCCGGGCTGCTCGTCGTCGGGTCCGCCATCGCGGCCGTGGTCGGGTTCGTCCTGCCGTTCGTGCCGGTCGTGGCGGTGCTCATCGGCATCATCTGGCTGGCACGCCGGATCAGGCGTGTGCCGGCCACAGCCGGTGGGCGGAGTGGCCCGGGAACTGAGGGGGAGTCATGAACTCGGGCCACCCCGCACGAACCGCCGCAGTGACCACGCGATCGGGGGCATCCCGCGGTCCTGGGCCCGGACCGGCGAGGGGACGCCGGGCCCGGCTCGGCCGCACGAGTGGGGGCTCGCCGACACCGAGAAGGCCACCATGACACTGCGTGATCGGGGGGACAACCCTTTCGGATTGCATCGTTCGGGTGTTTCAGCCCGACGGCCCCGTACCGGCCGTCGAACTACCATGAGTGGCCCCGGCCGGTACCGGCCGGGCGGTTTCCGCGTAGGTAGTGCCAGTCGCAAGGGAGCGTCGCAATGCCCGTTCGCAGCCCGTACCCGGATGTCGAGATCCCCGAGGTCTCACTGTTCGACTTCCTCTTCGGCGACTTCGGAGACCGCGCCGACGCTCCGGCGCTGATCGACGGCACCAGCGGTGCCACGATCACCTTCGCCGAGCTCGAGGGCATGGTGGTGAAGATCGCGGCGGCGCTGGCCGAGCGCGGCGTCGTGGCCGGTGACGTGGTCGGCATCTTCGCGCCGAACACCCCGTACTACCCGGCGGTCTTCCACGGCATCCTGCGCGCCAACGCGATCGTCACCAGCGCGAACTCCCTGTACACGCCCGGCGAGCTGGCCCACCAGCTGATCGACTCCGGAGCGAAGATGCTGTTCACGATCTCACCGTTCCTCGAGCGCGCCACCGAGGCGGTCACCCAGGCTGGGTTGTCGGCCGACGTGATCGTCGTGCTGGACGCGGCCGACGGTGTCGCGTCCCTGCGCGACCTGCTCGCGACCACGGCGGAACCGCCCACGCAGATCGTGACCGCCGGCGACACCGCCGTGCTGCCCTACTCGTCGGGCACGACGGGCCGGGCGAAGGGCGTGATCCTGACCCACCGCAACCTGGTGGCCAACCTCGCGCAGCTCGAGCCGGTGTTCCGCGTCACCGCCGAGTCGAAGATCCTCGCCGTGCTGCCGTTCTTCCACATCTACGGCATGACCGTGATGATGAACAACGGCCTGCACAAGCGCTCCACGGTGATCACGATGCCGCGGTTCGACCTCGCGGAGTTCCTGCGGATCGTCTCCGAGAACGAGATCGACTACGTCTACATCGCCCCGCCCGTCGCGGTGGCGCTGGCCAAGCACCCGATGATCGACCAGTTCGACCTGTCGTGCATCGAGGTCATCTTCTCCGGCGCGGCCCCACTCGACGCCGAGCTGGGCCGCGCCGTCGCCCAGCGCCTCGGTTGCCGCGTCCTGCAGGGCTACGGCATGACGGAGCTGAGCCCGGTCAGCCACGCGATGCCCGAGGACCGACCCGAGATGGACCTCAACAGCGTCGGCCTGGCCCTGCCCAACATCGACTGCAAGCTCGTCGACCCGGAGACCGGTGAGGAGGTCGGGCCCGGCGGTCGCGGCGAGCTGTGGGTCAAGGGCCCCAACGTCATGAGCGGCTACCTCAACAACCCGGAGGCCACGGCCTTCACCCTCGACGCCGAGGGCTACCTGCACACCGGCGACGTCGCCACGGTCACGGAGGACGGTGTGTTCACGATCGTCGACCGGGTGAAGGAGCTGATCAAGTACAAGGGCTACCAGGTGCCTCCGGCCGAGCTGGAGGCCCTGCTGCTCACCCACGCCAAGATCGCCGACGTCGCCGTCATCGGGGTGAAGGACCACGAGGGCGAAGAGGTGCCGAAGGCGTTCGTCGTCCGCCAGGAGTCGGGCGCGGACCTCACGGCCGACGACGTCATGACGTTCGTCGCCGAGCGCCTGGCCCCGCACAAGAAGGTGCGGGCCGTGGAGTTCATCGACCAGATCCCCAAGAGCGCCTCCGGCAAGATCCTGCGCAAGGACCTCCGCGCCCGGGAGGCGGCCACGACCTGACCGGGCGTCCGCGGTGGAACGGGCCTCGTCGGAGTCATGCCCCCCACGACAGCGTCGCGCCCCCCGTCGAACGGGCGCACACCACTGAACGGGGGGCATGACGTGAGGTGCGAGCGGCCCCTTGTGATTTCCGTCATGTCTGGGGTACTCCTTGGTGAAACCGCCTACCCCACCTCCGACCGATGGACACGACGAGAGGGAGACCCATGAGTTTCGTGGACAAGGCCAAGAACAAGGCGCAGGAGGTCACCGGCAAGGGCAAGGAGAAGGCCGGTGACGTCACCGGGAACGAGGAGCTCGAGCGCGAGGGCCGCGCGGACCAGGGCGAGGCCGGGTTCAAGCAGGCCGGGGAGAACGTGAAGGACGGCGTGCGGAACGCCGGGGACGCGGTGAAGGGTGCCGTGAAGAAGGACTGAGCCCAGCAGCAGGCCGCTGCGTCGAGCGCCGGGTGCGGTGGCGCGGCGCGGCGGCCTACGGTAGTGGCATGGCACCGGCCGGGACGAGGCGATCCGTATCGCTCGATGAGCAGCTGTGCTTCGCGCTGTACACGGCTTCGCGCGCGATGACGAGCTGTTATCGCACGATGCTGGAGGCACTGGGCATCACCTACCCGCAGTATCTGGTGATGCTCGTGCTGTGGGAGCGGGGCGACACGGCGGTGACCGGCATCGGGCAGGCGTTGCAGCTCGAGACCGGCACACTCTCGCCGCTGCTGAAGCGGCTGGAGGTCGGCGGCCTCGTCACGCGCACCCGCCAGACCGACGACGAGCGCTCGGTGCTCGTCTCGCTCACTCCGGCCGGCCGGGAGATGGAGGGTCGCACCGCCACCGTGCAGGAACAGATCGGCGAGGCCACGGGCCTGTCACGTGAGAAGATGGTCGAGCTGCGCGAGACGCTGCGCGTCCTCACCGTCCGTCTGCGCTCCGGCAGCTGACGGGCCCCCGCCCGGATTGCCGGCCGTGACCGCACAGATCCTCGACCGGCTCGGACGCCGGCCGCTCTGGCAGCAGTTGCTCCTCGATCTGCGCCGCCGCCTCGACCTCGACGAGTTCGCGGTCGCTTTCCCCGGCGAGTTGGCTCTCGTCGCCGAGTACGGGGTCAGCCGGCACACGGTGCGGGAGGCGGTCCGCCGGCTGCGTGACGAGGGCCTGGTCATCTCCGGTCGTGGACGAACGCCTCGGCGCGCCGGACCCACCGACATCGAGCAGCCACTCGGGGAGATCTACAGCCTGTTCTCCGCCGTCGAGGCCACCGGTCGGGTGCAGCGCAGTGTCGTGCGCACGCTCGACGTCCGGGCCGACGGGGTCGTCGCGGCCCGGCTCGGGCTGGAGGAGTCCACACCGCTCGTGCACCTGGAACGCCTGCGTCTCGCCGACGCCGAGCCGCTGGCCGTCGACCGGGTGTGGCTGCCCGAGAACCTCGCCGCGCCGCTGCTGGAGGTCGACTTCGGCCGGACCGCGCTCTATGCCGAGTACGCCGCACGATGCGGTGTCCGGGTCACGGGCGGAAGCGAGCGGATCAGGGCCGTGGTGCCCGGTGAGGCCGAGCGCCGACTGCTCGGCGTCGGTCCCGGGGTGGCCGCGCTGGCGATCGACCGGCTCGGATGCGCGGGTGGGCGTCCCGTCGAATGGCGTCAGACCCTGGTCCGCGCCGACCGGTTCAGCGTGACCGCGCGCTTCTCCGCCGACGACGGATACCGCGTCGACGGGAGTGCCTGACCGCTACTTCAGGTCGACGTGGATGCCACCGGCCGTCAGCCCAGGTCAGCCGCCTGCGGTGGAGACCCCGACCCCGCCACGGGTCTGGGCCCCGTATCGCTCGATGTCGGCGTCGAGCTCGAGGGGAGCGGTGCCCATCCGGACGTCGTGGGTCAGGAGGTCGGCCGGCACGAGCCAGCTCACCTCGAACTCGATGCCGTCGGGATCGCGCGCGTAGAGAGCCTTCGTCGCGCCGTGGTCCGAGGACCCGACGAGGGAGCCGTGTGTGGACAGGACACCGGCGATGCGGCGGAGCTCGGCGAGTGTGTCGACCTCCCACGCCAGGTGGTACAGCCCCACCGTCGAGCGCCCGGCCTCGGAGTCACCGGCCTCGGGTCCCATGGCGAACAGTCCGAGGTCGTGGTCGTTGGTGGACGCCTCCGCCTGCAGGAACATCGCCTTGCCGGGCACGCCCGCCACGGTGCGGAACCCCAGGGCGTCGCTGTAGAAGGCCACGCTGCGGTCGACGTCGCGGACGTAGAGGACGGCGTGGTTGAGCCGTTGGACGGGCATGGGGGTCCTCCCAAATAGTTGAACTTTCAAGTCCAACCTACGTCGCGACCCATGAAAGTTCAATGTCTCCCGTACCCTGCAGGGGTGGACGGACCGGAGCAGCGGTGGCTCGACCCCGACGAGCAGGAGGCGTGGCGGGCGTACCTCGCCGCCACGACCGTCCTCGAGTCCGCACTCGACCGCCAGCTCCAGCGGGACTCCGGAATGCCGCACGCCTACTACCAGATCCTGGCCATGCTCTCCGACGTCCCCGGTCGCACCCTGCGCATGAGCGACCTGGCCACCGTCACGCAGAGCTCGCAGAGCCGGCTCTCGCACGCCGTCAGCCGCCTGGAACGCAACGGGTGGGTATGCCGCCTGCCGTGCAAGGACGACCGGCGCAGCACGCTCGCCCGCCTCACCGACGCCGGCTTCGACGCACTGGCGGCGGCCGCGCCCGATCACGTACGCACCGTTCGCGCCCAGGTGTTCGACCTGCTGTCCGACGAGCAGGTGAGCCAGCTGCGTGACATCTGCCGCACCGTGTTCGGCGGGCTCGCCACCGAGTCGGGGTGCGCGGGCCTGCCCGGCGAGCTGACCGGACGCCGGCACGTGTCCTGATCCCCGTGTCCTGATCTCTGGCCGGGCCGCCGGTCCTGGCACAGTGGTGCCATGGGGACACTGGTGCTGCTGCGACACGGTCAGAGCGTGTGGAACGCCGAGAACCTGTTCACCGGCTGGGTCGACGTGCCGCTCTCGGAGACAGGTGAGCAGGAGGCGCGCCGCGGTGGCGAGCTGCTGCGATCCGACGGGGTGCTCCCCGACGTCGTGCACACGTCCTTGCTGCGCCGCGCGATCTCCACGGCGAACCTCGCCCTCGACGCCTGCGACCGGCACTGGATCCCGGTGCGCAGGGACTGGCGGCTCAACGAGCGGCACTACGGCGCACTGCAGGGCAAGAACAAGAAGCAGACCCTCGAGGAGTTCGGCGAGGAGCAGTTCATGCTGTGGCGGCGCTCGTACGACACCCCGCCGCCACCGATCGCACCGGGCTCGGAGTTCGCGCAGGACGGCGACCAGCGCTACGGCGACGTGGGTGACGCGATGCCGCGCACGGAGTGCCTCGCGGACGTCGTGGCACGGTTCCTGCCGTACTGGGAGGCGGAGGTCATGCCCGACCTGCGGGCCGGCAAGGTCGTACTGCTGGCGGCGCACGGCAACTCGCTGCGCGCACTGGTCAAGCACCTCGACGGCGTCTCCGACGAGGCCATCGCCGGCCTGAACATCCCGACCGGCATACCACTGCGCTACGACCTCGACGCCGACTTCCGGCCGACGACCCCGGGGGGTACCTACCTCGATCCCTCCGCGGCAGCGGAGGCGGTCGCCGCCGTGGCCGCCCAAGGGCGATGACCCGCCCGCCGCCCGGATCCGCTGTTCGCGTGAACATGACGTGAACGGCGCCGGAAATATGTCGCCCTCGCGCGTCATCAGAATCACCCGAGCCTCGCTGGGTGGTGTAGAGGCCCACCCTCCTGCCTACGATGCGGGCGTGATCGGGCCGGGACCACCCACCAGGTGAAGGCCCAACCGGTGCGACGTGACGTTGGGTAGCAGGGAGGTGTCGTGGTCGCTCTGCTGTGCACGGTGATCGGCGTGGTCGCGCTCGTGCTGGGCGTGGTGATCGGGCGCCGCGCGGGCCGGCGGCCCGACGAGACGCCCGCGGCGAGCGTCGAGCCGAGACCCGGGCCGCCCATGGCCGACCTCCTGCAGCGTGTCTTCCGCTTTGCCGATGCCGGCCTCGTGGTCCTGAACAGGTCAGGCGAGGTGGTCCTGCACAACCCCCGTGCGGCGGAGCTCGGGGTCGTCAAGGCCGGTCGTGCGGACGCCCGCGCCTGCGCCGCCTGCGAGAAGGTGCTCGAGACCGGCGTCGACACCGCCGTCGACCTCTCCCCGCTCGACCATCGCGGTCGCCAGCCCGCCGCGGTGCTCGCCCACGTCCGGCCGCTCGGCAACGGGTTCACGATGGTGGAGGCCGGTGACACCTCCGACGCGGTCCGGTTGGAGGCCACCCGCCGGGACTTCGTGGCCAACGTCAGCCACGAGCTCAAGACGCCCGTCGGCGCGGTCGGGCTCCTCGCCGAGGCCGTGCTCGACGCGGCCGACGACCCCGCCGAGGTGCGCCGGTTCAGCACCAAGATCCTCCACGAGGCCACCCGGCTGGGAAACCTGGTCACCGAGCTGATCGCGCTCTCCCGCCTCACCGGGGCCGAGCGGCTGCCCGAGCTCTGCGTCGTCGACGTCGACGAGGTGGTGCGGGAGGCGCTCGCCCGCGCCCGGCTCTCCGGCGAGTCCGCCGGGATCGAGATCATCGTCGATCGGCCCACCGGGCTCGAGGTCGAGGGTGATCTGACGTTGCTGGTCACCGCGCTGTCGAACCTCGTCGAGAACGCGATCGCCTACTCGTCGCCGGATGCGTCGGTGTCGGTCTCCCGGCGGCTCACCGGGGATTCCGTCGAGGTCGCGGTCACCGACCGCGGCATCGGGATCGCCCCCGAGCACCAGAAGCGGGTGTTCGAGCGGTTCTTCCGGGTCGATCCCGCCCGATCGCGCTCCACCGGTGGCACCGGCCTCGGCTTGGCGATCGTCAAGCACGTGCTGGCCAACCACGGTGGTGACGTCCGGTTGTGGAGCAGTCCGGGCACCGGATCCACCTTCACGATGCGGCTCCCCGTCCGCGTCCCGCAGCCCGACGACGTCGACGACGACGACCCGGGTCCCGACCACCTCGCCGCGCCGGTCGATCCCGTGCCGCGGTCCGCACAGCTCTCCGACCGAGTCGGGTGAGCAAGGAGGATGACATGACCAGGGTGCTCATCGTGGAGGACGAGGAATCGTTCGCCGATCCGCTCGCCTTCCTGCTGCGCAAGGAAGGCTTCACCACCGCCGTGGCGGGCACGGGCCAGGACGCGCTGGAGGAGTTCGACCGCAACGGCGCCGACATCGTGCTGCTCGACCTCATGCTCCCCGGCATGAGCGGCACCGACGTATGCAAGGCCCTGCGGACCCGCTCCACGGTCCCGGTGATCATGGTGACGGCCCGCGACAGCGAGATCGACAAGGTTGTCGGCCTGGAGCTGGGCGCCGACGACTACGTGACCAAACCGTACTCCGCGCGTGAGCTGATCGCCCGGGTCCGCGCGGTGCTCCGGCGCGGCGGGGAGGGCAGCATCGAGGTCGACGGCCTGCCGGGGGTGCTCGAGGCCGGGCCGGTGCGGATGGACGTCGAGCGGCACGTGGTGTCGGTCAACGGCGGTGACGTCGCGCTGCCGCTCAAGGAGTTCGACCTGCTGGAGTACCTGCTGCGCAACGTCGGCCGGGTGCTCACCCGCGGCCAGCTGATCGACCGTGTGTGGGGCGCCGACTACGTCGGTGACACGAAGACCCTCGACGTCCACGTGAAACGCCTGCGCTCGAAGGTGGAACACGACCCGGGCGCCCCGAAGCACCTGGTCACCGTCCGCGGCCTGGGCTACAAGTTCGAGGCCTGACTCCGTCCCGGTCGATCGACCGACTCCCGGCCATGATCGGCGCGGGCAGGTACCGACCGGTGGCTTTCAGTAGTCGGCAGTTGCTGATGGTGATGAATTCGATGACGAGGATGTCACGACGGCGCGTAGCCTTGCCCGGTGCGTCTCGGAGTGCTCGATGTCGGTTCCAACACCGTCCATCTGCTCGTCGTCGACGCGCAACGTGGCGGGCACCCCACGCCCATGACGTCGGAGAAGGACGAGCTGCGCCTCGCCGAGCACCTGGACGGGGCGGGCGCGCTCACCGAGGCGGGATCCGATGCCCTGGTCACGACGGTGGCGAAGGCCAGCGGCGCCGCTCGGGCGGCGGGGTGCAAGGACCTGCTCGCGTTCGCCACCTCCGCGCTGCGCGACGCCGCCAACTCCGTCGATGTGCTCGCGCGGGTCCGTGACGAGACCGGGGTGGCGTTGCAGGTGCTGCCCGGCGAGGACGAGGCCCGCTACACGTTCCTGGCCGTCCGCCGCTGGTACGGCTGGTCGGCCGGCCGGTTGCTGGTCCTCGACATCGGCGGCGGTTCGCTCGAGATCGCCGCCGGCCGCGACGAGCAGCCGGTCTTCGCCGCCTCGCTCCCACTCGGGGCAGGGCGGCTCACCCGCGAATGGTTCCGGTCCGACCCGCCGTCGCGCCGCGAGATCGACGCGCTGCGCGCACACCTCGACGACCGGCTGGCCCCGGTCGCACGCCGGCTCCGTCGCGCGGGGGCACCCGAGCTGGCGGTCGGCACGTCCAAGACGTTCCGGTCGTTGGCCCGGCTCACCGGCGCCGCGCCGTCCGGCGCGGGGCCGCGCGAGCGGCGGCTGCTGACCGACGTCGGGCTGCGGCAACTCGCGGCCTTCATCACCCGCATGTCATCCGACGACCTGGCCGAGCTCGAAGGCGTCAGCCCGAGCCGGTCCCACCAGCTGGTGGCCGGCGCGCTCGTCGCGGAGGCCGCGATGCGGGCGCTGCGGATCACGCAGCTGGAGATGTGCCCCTGGGCCCTGCGAGAAGGAGTCATCTTGAGACGGCTGGACACGCTCGATGGGACGGCCCGTATCGACCGCTCGGCGCAGGACTTGCCGGGTGGTCCTGGACGCTTGACGTCGTACGAGGCACGGTGTACCGGATGAGCTCCGAGACCGACCACCCACGTCAGCGCACCGTCGCCGAGTTGCTCGCCCAACACGGCGACTCGGGAGCGACCGGTCGGCGTCGTCGCCGCCGTGAAGCCGACGTGCCCGACGACGACGAAGTCTCGAACGCCTCGGAGGGAACGGCCGTCGCGTCGCCCGCGCACGCCGCGCACACCGCGCACATCGCGGCCCCCGCTCCGGCCCCCACCCTCTCCCCGGTCAACGGCCCACCCCACGGCGAGGCGCCTCGCGGCCCCCAACCGGAGCCCCCGGCCCCGTTCGACGGTGGCCCCGATCGCACGGTGTGGCGCGAGGCGGTGCCCAGGGAGGCCGTACCCCGGGAGGCCGTACCCCGGGAGACGATGCCACGGGAGGCGGCGAACCCCGCCGGGCCTTACGCCGACCCCGTGGCCGAGGTCCCCCGTCAGGCCCCGTCGGCGCTGGCGTCGTCCTACTTCGAGCCCGTGGTCGACCCTCTTCGCCAGGGCGGTCCGCTGCCCGCGCGCCGGCCTCCCGACCGCACGGCATCAGGATCGGGGCTCGATCGTCCCACCGACATGTTCCCGATGGTCCGGTCCGACGGCCCGGACGTGTCGGACCTCGGGTCGACCGGCCCCATCGAGCGGCAGTGGTCCCCGCCGCCGCCCGGACGCCCGATCCGGCCGCTGCTCGCGCCCGATGCGCCGCACGGTCCCGACGGGGTCGACGCAGGCCCGCCGACGATGACCGGTGTGGCGCCCGCCGGGGCGGAGGCCTGGCATCGGGACCGGACATCGCACCGGCCGGGCGAACCGCTCGACGGTGGGCCGCCCACCGAGGCGGCGGCGCCGATGGACTTCGACAGCTTGGACGATGTCGAGGGTGTCGACGACCGACCGGCCGGACTCGGTGCCACGGGCATGCGCGGCGCTCAGCCTGCCGGACCGCACGACGGTGACCGCACGCAGGCGACGCACTTCCCGGCACGCACCGGGGCCGGACCGGACGTGGATGCCACGGACGCCGAGCCCGAGGACGAGTCGCAGCCGGAGCCCGAGTCCGAGCGCCGCCTCGGGCGTTCGGCCGTGTCCTCGCCCGGGCAGGCCTGGATGGCCGTCGTGGCGCAGTGGATCGTCGGCGCCGTCGGTGGCGCCGCTCTGTGGGTGGGGTTCCGGTTCCTCTGGCGCGAGCTCCCGGTCGTGGCGCTCGCCGCGGCAGTGCTGGTGACGGTCGGTCTCGTGTTGCTGGTACGTGCACTCCTGCGCAACAACGACCTCCGCACGACGATCTTCGCGGTGTTCGTCGGCCTGCTGCTCACGGTGTCGCCGGCGATACTCGTCCTGCTCGGGAGATGAACCCGCCCGTAGCGTTGTCCACCGCCTCGGTCTACCCCGAGTCCACCCGGGCGGCGTTCGAGTTGGCCGCCGAACTCGGCTACGACGGCGTCGAGCTGATGGTGTGGTCCGATCCCGTGAGCCAGGACGTGGCCGCGGTGAGCCGGCTCGCCGAACGTTTCGGCGTGCCGGTACTGGCCGTGCACGCGCCCTGCCTGGCCGTCACCCAGCGGGTGTGGGGGGCCGATCCGATCGGCCGGATCCGTCGCTCGGTGGCGGCGGCGGCTCAGCTCGGCGCACGGACCGTCGTCGTCCACCCGCCGTTCCGCTGGCAGCGCCGCTACGCCGCGCAGTTCGCCGACGAGGTGGCCCGGGCCGGGGAGCATGCGGACGTCGCGCTGGCGGTGGAGAACATGTTCCCCCTGACCCGCGGTGTGCTGCGTACCGTGCCCTACAGCCCCGGCTTCGACCCCACAGCGGTCGGGCACGAGCGGTACACGCTGGACCTGTCCCACACCGCCGCCGCGGGCTCGGACGCGCTCGCGATGCTCGACCGGATGGGCACCGGGCTCATCCACCTGCACCTCGCCGACGGCAGTGGCGCCGCACGTGACGAGCACCTGGTGCCCGGCCGCGGCACCCAGCCGTGCGCCGAGGTGTGCCAGCGCCTGATCGACCGCGGTTTCGACGGCGTCGTGGTGCTGGAGGTGAGCACGCGCCGCTGCCGGACCCGCTACGACCGCGCGGTGCTCCTGGCCGAGTCCGTGCTGTTCGCGCGGTTGCACCTGCAGCCCACCGCCACGGCCCACCGTTCGGCCGCGCACCTCACGCCGTAGACGCGGCAGGACCGGGCGGGCCGCGCGGTGACGAGCGGTGATACAGATTGCCCATGACCCGGCCGGCGATGACCCGACAGCCTGCCCGCGACGCCCCCTTCCGAGCCGCTGTGGCGATCGCAAGTCTGGGCGGCGGTCGCTACCGCGCCGAGCTGGGCCCGCACTGGACGGTCGGTCCCAAGGCGCACGGCGGGCTGCTGCTGGTGCTGCTCGTCCGCGCCGGCCTGGCCCGGCTGGAGGCCGGCGCCCCCGGCGCCGCACCCGATCCGCTGGCCATCGCGGCCGACTTCCTGCGCGCTCCCGACACCGGCCCGGTCGAGCTGCACACCGAGGTGCTCAAGGCGGGCCGGACGGTGTCGGTCGTGTCCGTGCGGATGACGCAGGACGGCCGGGTGATGCTGGCCTCCACCGTCACCGCCGGCAGGCTTCCGGATGAGGAACCGCGCTGGGCCGACCTGACGGACCTGCCGGTCGAGCCTCCGGCCGACGCCACCGACCCGGGCGCGCAGGAGACGGTGTTCGGTCTCGCCGGGTCCTGCGACCTGCGTTTCGACACCTCGACCATGGCGTTCTCGCGCGGCGAGCAGGCCCCGCCGACGCTGCGCGGCTGGGTACGTCCCCGCGGTGAGGAGGCGGACGTGCTGTTCGCCCTGCTGGCGGGCGACATCCTGCCGCCCACCGTGTTCAACCTCGGCGGCAGGTTCGGGTGGGCGCCGACGGTGCAGCTCACCGCCCTGCTGCGCGGTCGCCCGGCACCGGGCTGGCTACGTCTGGAGGCCCGCTCACGAACGGTGCGCGGTCCGTGGTTCGACGAGGACGTCTCGGTGGTCGACACGGCTGGGCGGTTGATCTGCCAGGCCCGCCAGCTGGCACTGGCCCCGCTACCGTCACCGACATGACGCGGATCGCGGTGCTGGGAGCGGGGAAGATCGGGGAGGCGTTGCTGGCGGGGCTGCTCGCCGCAGGGCACGCGGCCGACGACCTGATGTTCACCGAGCGGCACCCGGAGCGGGCCGGGGAGCTCACCGCACGCCACGGCGTCGCCGCGGTCGACGTGCCGGCGGCTGCGCAGGCCGACGTCGTGGTCGTCGCGGTCAAACCGCAGGACATCGCACCGGTCCTGGCTGAGCTGGCACCGGTTCTGAGGCCCGGCACGCTGGTGGTGTCGCTGTGCGCAGGCCTGCCGACAGCCCTGTTCGAGAGGGCGTTGGCGCCCGGTACGCCGGTGGTCCGGGTCATGCCGAACACGCCGATGCTCGTCGGCGAGGCCATGAGTGCCATCTCACCCGGCACGCACGCGACGGACGACCAGCTCGGCGTCGTCGAGAAGATGCTCGCCTCGGTGGGTCGGGTCGTCCGGGTGCCGGAGTCGCAGCAGGACGCCGTCACCGCGCTGTCGGGCTCGGGGCCCGCGTACTTCTTCTTCCTGGTCGAGGCCATGATCGATGCCGGTATCCTGCTGGGCCTTCCCCGCACGGTGGCCGCGGACCTCATCGTCCAGTCGGCGTTCGGGGCGGCCCGGATGATGCGGGAGTCCGGTGACCACCCGGTGATCCTGCGCGAGGCCGTCACGTCCCCAGCGGGTACGACCATCGCCGCCATCCGGGAGCTGGAGAAGCACGGGGTGCGGGCGGCGCTGATCGCGGCCATCGAGGCCGCGCGTGACCGATCGGCCGAGCTGGGTCGCGCGGCGGAGTCGCTGTGACCCGAATGGACGACGAAGGGTCACCCTGACGCGACGCTGAACTCCCCTGATGAGAGGAGTGGTCTTTCGGGGTCGTCACACCGGCACCGCTAAACTCATCCGACACACCCGGTGCGGGGCTCCGCGGTGTAGACCACGAAAGCGGTGATCGGATGGCGACCGAGCAACCCGAGATCCACCTGGCCGAGGTGCAGTTCCTGACCGTGGCCGAGGTCGCGGCGATGATGCGGGTCTCCAAGATGACGGTGTACCGCCTGGTCCACGGCGGTGAACTGCCGGCGGCCCGCGTCGGGCGGTCGTTCCGCGTCCCGCGCACAGCGGTCGAGGACTACCTGCGCAGCGCCTACTTCGACGCCGGCTGACCTGCCTCCCGACCTCCCTACTGACGTGTGGTGCGGCGGTGGGCGCGGTTCGTCTCCCGGACGCCGGTAGGATGGACCTCCGGTCATCGCCCGGCCCTGCGCGCGCTCGTCGTGTCGCGTCGGTCGGGCCTCCGTACACCCTGCGGCCCCCGGGCCGTGCCACGATCAGAAAGGGCCGACGCATGGGCTCAGTCATCAAGAAGCGCCGCAAGCGGATGTCGAAGAAGAAGCACCGCAAGCTGCTTCGCAAGACCCGCGTGCAGCGTCGCAAGCTCGGCAAGTGAGGGCTGCGGCCGGCGTCCTCCGCCGGCCGCGCCCACGGGTGCGGGTCATCCGCGTCCCGTCGCGGGTCCGCCGTGGGGTCTAACATCGGAGGCCCGCACACGTACACACAGCAGGGGTGGGGGCCGTGACGCCGTCCGTCGTTCTCGTCACCGGTGTCAGCCGCTTCCTGGGTGGGCATCTGGCCGCCCGGCTCGCCGCGAACCCGGACATCGACCGGGTGCTCGGCGTCGACACCGTCCCACCGCCACGCGATCTGCTGCGGCGGATGGGGCGCGCCGAGTTCGTCCGTGCCGACATCCGCAACCCGCTCATCTCCAAGGTCATCGCGCAGGCTTCGGTCGACACCGTCGTGCATGCGTCGCTGTCGGCCAACCCGGGCTCGTCCGGTGGCCGCACGACCATGAAGGAGATGAACGTCATCGGTACGATGCAGCTGCTCGCGGCCTGCCAGAAGGCGCCGACGGTGCGGCGCATGGTGCTGAAGTCCACCACCGCCGTGTACGGCTCGAGCCCGCGCGATCCGGCCCTGTTCGACGAGGCCATGACGCCCAAGGATCTCCCGTCCGGTGGCTACGCCAAAGACGCGGCCGAGATCGAGGGCTACCTGCGCGGGTTCGCCCGCCGACGCCCGGACGTCTCGGTCACGGTGCTGCGGTTCGCCAACTTCATCGGCCCGCGCATCGACACCGTCTTCACGCGCTACTTCGCGCTGCCGGCCGTGCCCACCGTCCTCGGTTACGACGCGCGGGTGCAACTGCTGCACGAGGAGGACGCCCTCGCCGTCCTCGAACGATCGTCGAGCCATGACATCCCCGGGGTGTTCAACGTGGCCGCCGACGGGGTGCTGCTGCTGTCGCAGGCCCTGCGCCGAGCCGGTCGCATCGCGATACCGGTGCCGGCCACGGCGGTCGGGCCCGTCAGCCGGATCTTCCGCAGCGCGCGGCTCGTGGATTTCTCCCCCGAGCAGATGCGGCTGCTCAACTTCGGTCGCGTGGTCGACAACAGCCGGTTGCGCCACCAGTTCGGGTTCACCCCGCGCTGGACCACCATGCAGGCCTTCGACGACTACGTGCGTGGTCGCGCGCTGCGTCCGGTGATCGCTCCGGAGCGGGTCGAGTCACTGGAACGTGGTGCGCTCGCCGTCGCCAGGTTGCTCCGATGACCCGGTCCACCCGATGACCCATTCCCATGACAGACCGAGCGCGAGGAGCGGGGCTGTGTCCGAAGCCCGCATCATCCCCTTGCGCGCCGACGACTCCGGCGCGCGTACCCGCTGGCGGCTGGGTGCCGCCGCACGCCGTCAGGACCGGGCCGCGCCCGACCCGTCGCCGCTGACGGACCCGTCGCCGCTGACGGACCCGTCGCCGCTGGCGGACCCGTCGCCGCTGGTCGGTCGGTCGGCGCCGGCGGATCCGTCGGCGC
>JAJAZD010000004.1 GCA_026785945.1 Pseudonocardia sp.
GGCTCGACCTGCGCCGCCGGGTCGGGCGCGGCCGGCGCGGTCGAGGTGCTCCGGTCGACCTGGCCCTGCCCATCGGGAGCGGCGGGCGGGGGCAGCTCCGACCCTTCGGCCTGGTCGTCGCCGACCGCTGCGCGCCGGTCGGTGGAACCGTCGACGTCGGTGGAGTCGGTGGGCAGGAGCGCCGGGTCCGGCGTCGGGGCGTCGGGCGCGGCACCGGTCGGGGTGAAGGGGGGCAGCGACTCGTCGTGGTGGATCTCGTAGACGACACCGTCGTCCCGACCGACCGAGAACGGCTCGAGACCGTCCCCGTCCGGCTCGTCGCCGACGAGTCCGCCCGACCCGGAGGCCGCCAGCACCTCCGGGTCGAGGTCCGAGACGCCCAGGTCCGACACGTCGAGATCGGGGACGTCGAGATCGGGGACGTCGAGATCGGGGACGTCGAGGTCCGGGAGGTCGGGATCGGAGGGGCCCGGGTCGGGGACGCCGGCGCTCGAAGTGTCGAAGCCGGAGTCGGTGTCGCCCTCCCCCGGCTCGGCCGCCGCCGCGGCACCGGCACCGAACAGGACAAGGCCGGCGGCGCTGGCGGTGACGAGCGCGGCTGGGGCCCACGCGGAAGTGCCCCTTCCCGAGGGGCCGTCGAGGTCGTAAGGGTTGGGGAGCGCACCGGCGGATCGCCACCGCGGACTGCGGGCCAAGACTGCACCTCTTCGGTCGCCACTCACGGACACCGGAGATCATCGGCGATCCGCCGCGGGTAGATCATGCCTTCGCCCGGGCGCTGCCATGGCGTCCCGGGCCTGTCCGGCCCGCCTGTGCGACGTGCGGCACCTGGTCGGCTCGCGCGGTCTGCCGCGCGACGGTGGACGTGGGCGGGCCGGCACGTGGCAGGCGACCGACCAGCCCGGGGACGCGCGACGTCCAGCTCCCTCAGCCCTCGGCGAGGTGGACAGCAGGGCTCTCCACGATCGATCGAACAGCCCGCACGTCGATCTCGTGCCTCCTGCCGAGCAGGGCGCGGTAGCGCTGAAGCACCTGCATCAGTCGTCGCAGATCCTGCTCCGGAATCTGGGCACCCAGTTCGACGGAGGCGCGGTAGAGGTCGTCGAACAAGCCGAACGCTTGCTGCGCTCCGGTGGGTGAGGGATGGAGCAGGATCCGGCGGCGGTCGATGGGGTCGATCTCCCGCCACGCGTAGCCGCCGGCCTCGAGCCGGCTGGCCATGGCACTGATTGCCGCGGTGGTCACGCCGAGTGCGGCGGCGACCTGGCTGGCGTTCATCGGGCCGTTGCGGACGAGCGCGCGCACATCCTGGCTGTGCTTCCCGCACCGATGAGGTGGTTGGTGCTGCGCGCGGTACCCGGCCACCGGCGGCGCACGGCGCTGGCGTGGACATGAACCGGCGGGACCGGCGTGCGGGCCCCACGACCACGACGGTCACCGCCGCAGCTCGCCGGCCGGGACGAAACTGGTGGGCGCGAGCCCGACACCGCACAGGGCGCAATCTCAGCGGCTCACCCCGTTGCAAAGGACCGCGGCGGGGCCAGCACAGCAGACGGCCCGAACGGGCGCCATCGACGCGCCTCCCGCGCCGCGCGGCCGAACCCACGAACCGACCCGCCCAAGAAGGGGAACAGAGCACCTTTCAGCCGGACCGCCGGTGCCGGCGCCGACGATTCGGGCCTCCCACACAGTCAGGGTGTCGGTGTCCAACTCCGGGGTGTCTCCGCCGCGCTGCCGCGCCTGGTGCACCTCGGGATCGGGGACGACTACTTGCAGCAACCGGGACCCGAAGATGGTCGCCTCAGGAAGATCAAACCCGCCCAGCCCATCAGTCGGGCCGCGTGTTCGGCGACCTCTCGCTCCGGGTTCGGGTCGAGCGCAGGTGGCTGCCCTGCGATCTGCTCGCCCATCTTCACCCCTTTACCGCGCGTGCGGACTGGTCTGCGCTCCTCCGCCCGATGACGCAACTCCGGTGACCGCGGAAGGGTCCGCGGATGCCGTACCCGCCCCGAGGACTCCCGCCGCACCCAGCAAGGCAGCGCCGATCGCCCTCCCCGGGCCAGCGGCACCGCTGTCCGCGCCCACCGCATACGGGTTGACCAGACAGGGATCAGCCCCACCAGTGAACTTCCGCGACACCACAGACCCGCCCTCGCTCGACCCCGCACAGCTCAACGAGACCCTGACCGGTCGCCCACGGACACGGCATGCCACCCGCCCGACCAGGACATGTGCCACACCGCATCGACCTCCCGGCACAGCGAATCGACGCTGCGCAACAACCGCATCCCCTGGGCGGGCCGGCGTCGACACGCGCCCGTCCGGCGTGAGCTTGCCGGTGCCCCCCGCGCAGTCCGGTGCTCCCCGCCGACCGGGAGCACCAGGCTGAATCGGGGAGCACGGCCCTCGAGCGCGGCGCGGCGGCCGGCGTCAGATGGTGGCGCCGGCCCTGGCCACTCGGGTGGGCAGTGCCGCAGGCGCAGCGCACGGCAGCGCCCACGACCCCGAACACGCCTACCGGTTCGGGCTCCAACGCCTGCTCGACGGACTGGCCGCGCTCATCGACAACCCCCCTGACGCCCGGACGTGCTGACCCGACGGGCCGAACACCCCAGGTCCCCTTCCTGGCTTGCGGCCGGCGCGTCGGGAAGCACCCGCGGGCGCCGGGAATGACGGTCGCGGCGGCGGCCCGCACGGGGGCCGGCGTGCCACGATGGGGACGATGACCGCCGAGATCACGACGAACGCCGATGCGACGGCGACGCGCGTCGCCCTTCCCGCCGAGCCGGGGCCCGGGATGGCGGCGCGGTCCGCGCCGGTGCCGCCGTCGACGGACGCGGTGGAGCGGGTCGCGCCGGGGGTTCGGTGACCCGCGTGTTGCTGGTGGCCCCCACCGGCCACCGTGTCGGCCTGACGTCGACGTGTCTCGGGCTCGTCGCGGCGCTGGATCGCGCGGGTGTGGCCGTCGGTTTCGTCAAGCCCATCGCCCAGCCGCGAGGCGGCGGCGACGATCATTCGGCCGAGCTCGTGCGGGTGACGACCCGGCTGCGCCCGCCCGCGTCCATCCCGGTGCGGCACGCCGCGGCGCTGCTGGGCGAGGGGCGTCTCGACGACCTGATGGAGGAGGTCGTCGCCGCTCTGGAGCCGCTGTCGGCCTGCGACGTCGTCGTCGTGGAGGGTCTGGTCCCCTCGCCCGACCGCGTCTGGTCGGCGAGGGTGGACACCGCCATGGCCAAGGCACTCGACGCCGACGTGCTGCTCGTCGCCGACGGCGGCACGGACCACGGCACCACCGACCACGGGGGCAACCCCGACGACCACCTCGCCGACGCGGTCGCGATCGCCGCGGCCCCGTACCGCTCCGGCGAGCGGGCCCGCATCGCGGGGTGCGTCGTGAACCGCGTGCCGGACGCCTCGCAGGCCACCGTGTCCCGGCTGGCTGCGGCGTTGCGGCGCCACGGCATCGCGCTCGCGGGTGCCGTCCCGTTGCGGCCGGAGCTGACCCGGCCCCGGGTCGCCGACGTGGTCCGCGAGCTGGGTGCGCGCGTGCTCGTCGCCGGCGACGACGCCCGGCGGGTGTCCCACGTCGTCGTCTGCGCCCAGGCCGTACCGGGCCTCCTGCCGTTGCTGCGCGACGGCCACCTGCTGCTGGTCCCCGGCGACCGGCACGACGTGGTCATGGCGTCCTGCCTCGCCGCCGTCAACGGGGTGCGGCTCGCGGGCCTGCTGCTCACGGCCGGGATCGAGCCCGACCCGGAGGTGACGCGGCTGACCGCGGCCGCCGCGGCCACCGGGCTGCCCATCCTCGTCGTCGACGAGCTCACGTACCCGACCGCGGTGCGCCTGCACAACCTCGATCCCGGACTCCCCGCGGACGACCCCGAACGCGCCCGCGATGTCGCGCGCACGTTCGCCGACGCGCTCGATCCCACCTGGGTCCAGGCGCTGCCCGAACCCGGCCACCTCCGCCGGTTGACCCCCGCGGCGTTCCGGCACCACCTCGTCGAGACGGCCCGCCGCGGCGGCGCCCGGATCGTGCTGCCCGAGGGCGCCGAACCACGCACGGTGCGGGCCGCCGTCCAGTGCGCCGAACGCGGCATCGCCCGTTCCGTCCTGCTGGCCGCCCCCGACGCGATCGACGCGACCCTGCGCTCGCTCGGGCTCTCGCTCCCCGACGGCGTCGAGGTGCTCGACCCCGACGGCGCCGGTGACCGGTACGTCGACCGGTTCGTCGCGCTGCGCGCCCACAAGGGCGTGACGCGGGCGATCGCGCAGGAGCGGCTCGCGGACCCGATCACCGTCGGCACGATGATGCTCGAGGCCGGTGAGGTCGACGGGCTCGTGGCCGGAGCGGTGCACACGACGTCCGCGACGGTGCGCCCGGCGCTCGAGCTCATCCGCGTCGCCGCCGGTGCCCGCCTGGTGTCGTCGGTGTTCTTCATGTGCCTGCCCGACGGGGTGGTCGTCTACGCCGACTGCGCCATCAACCCCGATCCCGACGCCGCGGACCTCGCCGACATCGCGCTGCAGAGCGCGGCGAGCGCGGCCGCCCTGGGCATCGAGCCGCGGGTCGCGATGATCAGCTTCAGCACCGGGTCGTCGGGATCCGGGCTCGACGTCGACAAGGTGGCCGAGGCGACGCGCATCGCCCGCGAGCGGCAGCCGGACCTCGCGATCGACGGGCCGCTGCAGTACGACGCCGCCGCGGTGGCCTCGGTCGGGCTGAGCAAGAGGCCGGGCAGTCAGGTCGCCGGTCGGGCGACGGTGTTCGTGTTCCCCGACCTCAACACCGGCAACACCACCTACAAGGCGGTGCAGCGCAGCGCGGACGTCGTGAGCATCGGCCCGATGCTGCAGGGCATGGCGAAGCCGGTGAACGACCTCAGCCGTGGAGCCCTCGTCGAGGACATCGTCTACACGATCGCACTCACCGCCATCCAGGCCGGTGCCCTGCGTGGGTGACAGCCCTCGGGGTCGGTACTACGGACGGCGGTCCTGGCGCAGGTGCGCGTCGAAGAACCTCAGGATGCGGCCCCAGGCGTCCTCCGCGGACGGTGCGTGGTAGCCGAGTCCACCGACCCTCTCGAGGACGGCGAGCGGGCCGGAGTTGTGCCGGTTGAGGAACGAGTGTCCGGCGTCGGGGTACTCCTTCACGTCGTGCTCGACGCCCACGTCGGTCAGCAAGGTCTCCAACTTCCCGGCCGCGCCGCGCAGCGTCCGGTCCCGCCCGCCGAAGCTCGCGACGACGGGACACGCGCCCGCGAGCACCTCGGCGGCGTTCCTCGGCATCAGCCCGTAGTTGGGCGCGGCGGCGTCGAACCCGCGGGACGCGGCCAGCAGCGCGAACCCGCCGCCGAGGCAGAAGCCGATCACACCGACCCGCCCGGTGCAGTCCGCCCGCCCCGCCAGCCACGCCCGGGTGGCCTCGATGTCACCGAACGCGGCGCCCTCGCCGCTCATCATCGCCGCGAAGGTCGCGCGCAGGCAGCGCACGCCGCCGGCCGTGAACAGGTTGGGGGCGACGGCGAGGTAGCCCGCCGCGGCGAGACGGTCGGCCTGCTGACGGGTGTCGTCGGTGAGACCGAACGCCTCGTGGAGCACGACCACGCCCGGCCACGGCCCCTCGCCGACCGGCGGGACGGCGAGGTGGGCACGTAGTTCGGGCACGCTGGTCGCGCCGGGGATCGTCGTGGCGGGCAAGGGTCCTCCTCGGAGCGGCGGGTGCTGCCATGATCGCCGATCCCGCGCGCGCCGAACCAGCCCCCTCGGGGTCACTGCCGGGGTCACCGCCGGGGTCACCGCCCGGCGACGTCCACACGCATCGACCCCGTCGCGTCCACGAACTCGACCGTGCCGTCTCGCGCGATGTCCACGTCGAGGTGCCCGTCGCCGACCCGCAGGCGCCGGACCTGGAGCGCTCCGAGCGGGCTCGGACGCGCGGGGCGCAGTGTGAGCGGCCCGCCCGGGACGTCGACGGTCAGGCCCAGCACCGCCTGGAGCACGACCGCCGCCGCGGCCGCCGACCAGGCCTGCGGCCGGCAGGCGGCCGGATAGGGCACCGGCGTGGACACCTCGTCGGCGCCGAACCCGGCGAGGAGCTCGGGGAACCGCCTGTCGAAGCCGTCCGCGGCGGTGAGCAACTGGAGCCCGGGCGCCACGGCCCGGGCGACCTGACCGTCGCGGGCCAGGCCGCGCACCACGATCGCCGTGCCGTGGGGCCAGACCGAGCCGCAGTGGTAGCTCATCGGCGAGTAGCCGCCCGCCGTGCTCGACCTCGTCCGCAGCTGAGCTCGGGCAACCAGTTCCCGCTCAAGCCCGGTGCGGCGCTGCTCATGACGATCCCGGTGGCCGTCGTGTTCTTCTGGTTCCAGCGCTACTTCCTACGGGGGGGCGACGGAGGGTACGGAGAAGGGCTGACGTCAGGACAGTGACCGGTGAACCTTCCGGCCGCGGGGGCCGTGTTCTTCGGTAGAGGCCGAGTGACACGGTCCCCGCCGACCCGGGAGGTTCCCATGCCCCGTATCCGCTCCCTCTCCCTCGCCGCCCTCGCCGCGATCACCCTCAGCGCCTGCGCCACCGACGTGGGCGGCTACGTCCCGGCCGATCCCTACGGCACCCAGTCCGCACCCGGCACGGGAGGCGGCGCGTACGGGTCCGGCGGCCCGACGCCGACCGACCCGGCGCCGGCCGACGAGACGCCGGCGGCCGACGCCCCCGCCGCGAATGAGCCGGCGCTGATCGCCAAGGAGGTGGGCAACCTCGGCACGGTCGTCACCGACGCCGCAGGCTTCACCCTCTACCGTTTCGACGACGACACCGCGGATCCCCCCAACTCCACGTGCGTGGAGGCCTGCGCGAAGAAGTGGCCGCCCTACGTCGTCGACCCCGACGGCACGCTGACGCTCGACGGCGTCGAGCAATCGGCCATCAGCAAGCTCCGGCGACCGGACGGGGACATCCAGCTCACGATCGAAGGCTGGCCCGTCTACCGGTTCGCGGCCGACCCGGACGCCGGTTCGACGGAAGGACAGGGTGTCGGCGGCACCTGGTTCGCCGTCACACCGGAGGGGAAGAAAGCGGCCCCCGCGCCGTGACTCCCCACCATCGTCAGGGGCGGTTCTCGGCGGGGCCGCCCCTGACGGTGTGTTGAACGCCCGGCAGGATGGGCTCATGGCCCAGGTGACGACACGCACGGAACGCACGATCGAGGCCCCCGCGGCGAAGGTGCGCGCGGCGCTGGCCGACTACGAGGGCGTCCGCCCGCGGATCCTCACCGAGCACTACGGCGACTACCGCGTCGAAGCCGGCGGCCACGGTGCCGGGAGCCGGGTCCACTGGACCCTGCAGGCCACGAAGAAGCGGGTCCGCGACCAGCTCGTGGAGATCAGCGAACCCGCCGAGGACCGCCTCGTCGAGCGCGACACGAACTCGAGCATGGTCACCACGTGGACGGTCACCCCCGCCGGCGCCGACCGCAGCACCGTCGCCGTCGAGACGACCTGGAACGGTGCGTCCGGCATCGGCGGCTTCTTCGAGCGCACCTTCGCCCCCCGGGGCCTCGCCCGCATCCACGACGGCGTGCTGGCCAACCTCGACGGTGCGGTGCGCGGCTGACCGGGCGCCGACGTCGAGATGAGCCTGGCGTGACGGTCCCCCGACCGCGACGATGACGGTCCTGCGAGCGGGGCCCGCCCGACCACCGAGGAGTCACCATCGAACCGCCCGACACGAACGGCATCGTCGCCGTCGCAGGTGAGGCGCTCGTCGACCTGGTCCCCGCACCGGTCGGCGACTACGTCGAGATCGCACCGGGCGGCAGCCCCGCCAACGTCGCGGTGGGCCTCGCGCGGCTCGGTGTGCCGGCCCGCCTGCTCGCCCGGATCGCCGACGACATGCTCGGCCGCCGCATACGGGCCCACCTCGCCGACAACGGCGTCGCGCTCGACCACGCCGTCACCGCCACGGAACAGACGTCGATGGCGATGGTGACGGTCGCTCCCGACGGGGTGCCCAGCTACGACTTCCGGGTGAGCGGCACCGCCGACTGGCAGTGGTCGGCCGCGGAGCTGGCCCACGCACTCGACGGCCCGGTCGTCGCGTTGCACAGCGGGTCGCTCGCGTTGACCACCCCGCCCGGTGCGGCGGTACTGCGCGATCTGCTGATCCGCGCGTCGACCGGAGCCACGATCAGTTACGACCCGAACTGCCGCCCGCCGCTCATGGGAGCACCAACCGACGTCCTCGCCGGTGTGCACGACGTGCTGGCCGTGGCCGACGTGGTCAAGGTCAGCGTGGAGGACCTCGAGTGGCTATGCCCCGACTCGACGCCCGAGGCCGTGCTGGAGGACTGGCTCGGCCGCGGGCCGTCGGTCGTCGCCGTCACGCTCGGGGGCGACGGCGTCCTCGCCGGTACCGCGGGCGGGCTCCGGACCCGCAGGCCCGGCGTCCCGGTGGCCGTGGTGGACACGGTCGGGGCCGGGGACACGTTCTCCGCGGCCCTGCTCGCCGGGCTGCGCCGGCTGGGGCTGCTCGGTGCGGCCGCGCGGCCCGCGCTGGGCGTGATCGACGCCGAGGCGCTCGACGACGTGCTCGACGACGCCGCACTCGCGGCTGCCATCACGTGCTCGCGTCGCGGTGCCGACCCGCCGACGACGGCCGAGCTGCGGGACTGGTCGCGGGTCGCGGGGGGGGGGGGGGGGGGGGGGCGCGCCGGGGGGGGCCCCCCCCCCCCCCCCCCGGGGGGGGGGGGGGGGGGGGGGGGGGGGGGGGGGGGGGCGGGGCGGGGGGGGGCCCCCGCCCCCCCGCGGGGCCCC
>JAJAZD010000005.1 GCA_026785945.1 Pseudonocardia sp.
CACCACCCCGAGCGTGCACCCGCCGGCCGTGACGGCGACGCCTCCCGTGTCTGTCCGGTACGGCGGCGCGTCGGGCCGGAAACGGAGGTTGACCTGTGGCCGGAGCACCCGTACCGGGCCGAACTCGGCCTCCAGTGCAGCGGCGAGCGCCCGCATCGGGCCGAGCACGGTGGCGAGGTGCTCCTCCCGGTGCTCGGCCCAGAACTCGCGCGTGTTGTCGGCCGCGATCGCTGCCAGCAGGGCAGGGCCCTCGGTGGGCCAGCCGGTGAACTCTTCCGTGGTGGTCCTCGACATGGGCTGTTCGACGAATCTGGGACGCGAGCGGTTCCCCCGCGTTCACAGACGTTGACGCCGCATTCCCGGCAGCGGTCGGGGCGCCGTGGGGCGTCCGCACGCGTAGCGTCGTGGGGCGTGACCACCACGGGTGTCGCTGCGTCCGCCGTCGAGGACCTCTTCGCGACGACGCCCGAGGTCACCGGGCACCCGGCGGTGCGCGCGGCGGCGGTGGTCGCGGTCGGGACACTCGCCCCGCACGCCGCCGCGGCCGACGACCCCGCCCGCGGCGTCGACCCCGCCCACCTCGCCCTGATCGCCGGTCAGGGCCTGCAGAGCGTTACGATCCCGGTGGCCGAGGGCGGGCACGAGGCGAGCGTGCGCGTCGACGCCGAGACCGTCGAACTCGTCGCGGGGGCGTGCGGGGCCACCTGGTTCCTCACCACCCAGCACCGCTTCCCGCAGAGCCTCGCCCGTGGCCCGCTGACCGGGCTCGACCCGGCCGCGATCCGGCTCGGCCCCGCCGCGCCGCGTCACCGGGCCGGTCTCGCCGACGCGAGCACCCGCGCCGGAATCGCGATCGCCCACGTCCGGCGTCCCGGCCCACCTGCCGTACGCGCCGAGCGGGCCGGCACGGGCTGGACGTTCCACGGCACCGCCGACTGGTGCACCGGGTGGGGCCTGATCGACGTCGTCATGATCGCGGCGTCCACATCGGACGGGCGGTTCGTGCTCGCGCTGGTGCCCGCCGCGGAGCGTGACGGCCTGCGCGCGGGCGCGCCGCTGCCGCTGGCCGTGATGGGCGGGACGCGCACCGTCGCGCTGGAGATGGACGGCCTCACGATCGGCGCCGACGACGTGCTGGCCGTCGTCGACGTCCCGGCCTGGCGCGCCCACGACGCCGCCCGCACCGCGAACACCACGCCCGCCTCGCTCGGGCTGCTGCGCCGGGTGCTCGTCGCGCTCGCCGAGCTGGGCGCCGCCCGCGACCGACCGCAGGCCGTCGACCTCGCGCTCGACCTGGCGCGGCAGGCCGCCGACCGCAGGGCCGAGGCGTACGCGCTGCTCACCTCCGTGCCGCTGTTCGAGCGAGTGCCGGAGCGGACGATGCTGCGGGCGGAGGCCACCGAACTGACCGTGCGCGCCGCCAACGCCCTGATCGCGGCCCGGTCGGGTAGCGCGCTGCTGCTCGGCCGTCCGGAGCAGCGCTGGGCCCGGGAAGCGGCCTTCCACCTGATCCAGGCCCAGACGGCCGGGGTGCGGGCCGCGCAGCTCGTGGCGTTCGCCCGGCGCTGAGCCGTGTCGACGACCAGCGCACCGCCCCGGCCCCGACACCGGCAGACTCATGTCATGTCCACCGTCGCGCCGACCCAGCTGCCACTCCGCCCGCCCGCCCATCAGGTGAGCCCACGCGCGGTGCGCTGGTGGCAGCTGCGCGCGGCGCTGGCGCTGTTGTTCGTCGTCACACCGCAGGTCGTCGTGCTGCTGGTGATGGGGGGTGACGCGCCGGGCTGGCTGGCCGTCACCGCGGGAGTGACAGGGGCGCTGATCGCGACCTACGGAATCCTCGTGCCGCCGATCCTCTACCGGATCCACCGGTGGGAGATCACCGACGACGCCGTCTACACGATGTCGGGCTGGCTGGTGCGGGAGTGGCGGATCGCGCCGATCTCACGGGTGCAGACCGTCGACACCGCACACGGCCCGCTGCAGCAGCTGCTCAAGCTGGCGAGCGTGACGGTGACGACGGCGTCGGCGAAGGGCCCGGTCACGATCAACGGGCTGGATGCGAAGGACGCGGCCGAGCTCGCGCGCACCCTGACCGTGACCACGCAGGCCACGCCGGGGGACGCGACGTGAGCCCGGAGGTCGACGCCGAGGTGGAGGTGGAGGCACCGACGGCCGTCGAGACGCCGTGGCGGCGGTTGGACGTCCGCATGCTGGTGGTGGGCCCGCTGGGCAGCCTGGGGCGGCTCCTGCCCGTCGTCGTGATCCTGCTGATCACGGGCCAGGGTGACGTGACGCGCCTGTGGATCGCGCTCGCGGTCGCCGTGCTCGTGGTGCTCGCGGGCGTCGTCCGGTGGCGCACGACGCGGTACCGGATCACCGCCGAGCGGGTGGAGCTGCACAGCGGCTGGCTGAACCGCCAGCGGCGATCCGTGCCGCGCGACCGCATCCGCACCGTCGACCTCACCGCCAAGCTGCTGCACCGGGCGTTCGGGCTGAGCACGGTGCAGGTGAGCTCGGCGTCGAAGGCGGTGGCCGACGCGTCCGGGCAGCTGAGCCTCGACGCCGTCAGCAAGGCCGAGGCCGACCTGCTGCGCCGCGAGCTGCTCGACCGCTCCCCGGCATCCGACGCCGCGCCCACCTCGCCGGCGGTCGCGGCGGGTCCCCCTCCCGCGCAGGAGCTGGCCCGGCTGGACTGGTCGTGGCTGCGGTACGCGCCGTTGACGTTCTCCTCCCTGGCCGGCATCGGCGCGATCGGCGCCACCGCGTTCAACCTCGTCGACGACCTGGGCGTCGACCCCCGGGACATCGGAGCCGTCGACGCCGCCGCCGAGCGGCTCGGCAGCGCACCGGTCTGGCTCGCCGTGCTCGTGGTGGTCACCGTCGTGCTGGCCCTGGCCGTCGTCGGGGCGCTGTTGCTGTTCGCCGAGCGCTGGTACGACTACCGGCTCACCCGCGAGCCGGCTGGATGGGGTGCCGGTTCGGGAACGCTGCGAGTGAAGCGCGGCCTGCTGACCCGCCGCTCGCTGTCGGTCTCGGAGGACAGGCTGCGGGGCGCGGAGATCATCGAGCCGCTGCTCCTGCGGGCGGGGCGCGGCGCACAGTGCCGGGCCCTGTCCAGCGGCCTGCCCGGTGACGCCCAGGGTGGCGCGCTGCAACCGCCCGCCCCCCGCGCCGAGGCGCACCGGGTGGCGTCGGTCGCGCTGCGCGAGCACCCCTCACAGATCACCGAGGCGACGCTGCGGCGCCACCCACGGGCCGCGCTGACCCGCCGCATGACCCGGGCCCTGATGCCCACCGCCGTGCTCGTGGCCGTGGCGTTCGTCCTCGGGAGCGTGTTGCCCCCCGTCGCATGGCTGGGGCCGTGGAGCCTGCTGCTCGTGCCGGTGGCGGTGTTCCTCGGGTTCGACCGGTACCGCAACCTCGGCCACGAGCTGACCGCGCGCTACCTCGTGAGCCGTCAGGGATCGGCGGTGCGGCAGACCGTGGCCCTGCAGCGAACCGGTGTGATCGGCTGGACGTTCCGCCAGAGCATCTTCCAGCGCCGTTCCGGTCTCGTCACGCTGGAGGCCGTCACGGCCGCGGGGCAGGGTGGCTACACCGTCCTGGACGTGGCGGCGCAGGACGCGGTGGCCCTCGCCGACGCCGCCACCCCGCACCTCCTCACGCCGTTCCTGCTGCGAGCCTGAGCGGTGGGCCGGGCTCAACGCCGACGGCGGGTCCCGAACATGCCTCGGGTGATCTCCCGGCCCAGTGCGCTCGCCGCCGAGCGGAGGAAGGACTCGACCACCGGGGAACCCAGCGCCTTCTCCACGAAACCGGGCTCGGCGGGCTCCTCGGGGCGCGGCGGCGGGGGGAGGTCGACGGGTGCGGCATCCGCGTCCGGGGTCGGGGTCGGGGTCGGGGTCGGGGTCGCCGCGATCCGGGCCGTCGGCTTCTCGTAGGCCGACTCGCGATCCACCGTCCGACCGTACTTCGGATGCAGGACCGACCCGCGGGCCGCGGCCGTCACGGCGTCGGTCCCGATCGCGGCCATCAACGAGCGCGGCGCGCGCATCCGGGACCACGCGACCGGCGTCGGGGCTCCGCGTTCGGACAGGACCGTGACGATCGCCTCGCCGGTGCCGA
>JAJAZD010000006.1 GCA_026785945.1 Pseudonocardia sp.
CGGTCGCACCGGTGCGGTCGGACCCGAGGCTTCTGGCGCGGCGGCCGGTTCCGGCCCGCGCGCAGTGGGTCCGGACGGTGCGGCGCGCGGCCGCCGGTATCGCCGTGGCGGTGGTGACGGCTGCCGTCGTCGTCGTACTCGGGCTGCTCGCAGGCATGGCGGGATCCGCCCACACTGGCGAGGCCGTCCCGGTGCCGTCCCGGTCGGTCAGCATCACCGTGGGCGAGCAGGAGACGGTGCACGACGTCGCCCGGGTACTGGCGCCGGACGCGACGGAGGCTCAACTGTCCGTGGTGGCCGAGCGCCTCGTGGCAGCCAACTCCCTGACGTCGCCGCGCGTGCGGCCGGGGCAGGTGCTGCGGGTGACACCCGGCTGACGGGGGTCGTGCTCGGCTGCCCCGGGCGTCCTCGCCGCAGTCCCTCGGAAGGCACTTCCGCACAGATGGGGCTAGCGACTTTCGCTACCCCCACATATTGTGGTTACACTGCTATTGTTCGTTCGCGGGCCAGTGCGCACAGGAACTCCGGCCGGGACGTCGGTAGTGCCGAGGAGGGGTCGATGCGTTGTCCGTTCTGTCGTCACTCGGACTGCCGGGTGATCGACTCCCGAGAGGTCGAGGACGGTCAGGCCACGCGCCGCAGGCGGTCGTGCGTGGCGTGCGGCCGCCGGTTCACCACGGTCGAGGAGGCCGTGCTCGCGGTCGTCAAGCGCAGCGGGGTCACCGAGCCGTTCAGCCGTGACAAGGTCGTGCGTGGAGTGCGCCGGGCCTGCCAGGGCCGGCCTGTCGACGAGGACGAGCTCCAGCAGCTCGCGCACCGCGTCGAGGAGGCCGTCCGGGCCGGCGGTACCGCCGAGGTGCCCAGCCACGAGGTGGGGCTGGCCATCCTGGGACCGCTCCGCGAGCTGGACGAGGTGGCATACCTGCGTTTTGCGAGCGTGTACCGCTCCTTCTCCTCCATCGAGGACTTCGAGAAGGAGATCGCCGACCTCCGCAGCCCCGCGGGAGCCGGGCCACCGGCGTGACCGGACCGCCCCGGCCCGTTCGAGCCCGGCCCGTTCGAGCCCGGCCCGTTCGAGCCCGGCCCGTTCGAGCCCGGCCTGTTCGAGCCGGCCGTGTGACGGTCGTAGGCGCGGCCGCGAACGGCGGAGCCACCACCAGAACAGCGTCAACACCACAGCAGCCGCAGCACCGCGGCGCCGACGGTCCCAGCCTGTCGGCGCCCGGAGGAGAGGGAGAGTATGACCGAGACCGTCGGGACCACCGCGTCAGGACGAGGCAAGAAGGCCGCAGGCAAGGCCCGGACGGCCGGGTTGACCGTCGAGCGGATCCACACCACCCCCGGTGTCCACCCGTACGACGAGGTCACGTGGGAACGCCGTGACGTCGTCATGACCAACTGGCGCGACGGCACGGTCAACTTCGAGCAGCGCGGCGTGGAGTTCCCCGACTCCTGGTCGATCAACGCCACCAACATCGTCACCAGCAAGTACTTCCGCGGCGCGGTGGGCTCGCCGACACGCGAGTCGAGCCTGCGGCAGCTCATCGACAGGGTGGTCGGGGTCTACCACCGCTCGGGACTCGAGAACGGCTACTTCGCCTCCGACACCGATGCGGAGGTCTTCGCCCACGAGCTCACCTGGATGCTGCTCCACCAGGTGTTCAGCTTCAACTCGCCCGTCTGGTTCAACGTCGGCACGAGCTCTCCGCAGCAGGTCAGCGCGTGTTTCATCCTCGCCGTCGACGACACCATGGAGTCGATCCTCAACTGGTACCGCGAAGAGGGGCTGATCTTCAAGGGTGGCTCGGGCGCCGGGCTGAACCTCTCCCGCATCCGTTCGTCGAAGGAGCTGCTGTCCTCGGGCGGCACCGCGTCGGGGCCGGTCTCCTTCATGCGGGGCGCCGACGCGAGTGCCGGCACCATCAAGTCCGGTGGGGCCACCCGCCGGGCGGCGAAGATGGTGGTGCTCGACGTCGACCACCCCGACATCGAGGAGTTCGTGGTCACCAAGGCCAAGGAGGAGGCCAAGGTCCGGGTCCTGCGTGATGCGGGATTCGACATGGACCTCGGCGGTTCCGACATCACGTCGGTGCAGTACCAGAACGCCAACAACTCCGTGCGGGTCACCGACGAGTTCATGCGCGCCGTCGAGGCCGACGGCGATTTCGGGCTGCGCGCGCGGATGACCGGCGAGGTCATCGAGAAGGTGGGCGCGAAGAAGCTCTTCCGTACCATCGCGCAGGCCGCGTGGGAGTGTGCCGACCCCGGCGTCCAGTACGACGGAACCATCAACGACTGGCACACCTGCCCCGAGTCCGGACGCATCTCCGCGTCGAACCCCTGTTCGGAGTACATGCATCTGGACAACTCCAGCTGCAACCTGGCGTCCTTGAACCTGCTCACGTTCCTCGGTGACTCCGGGCAGTTCGACGCCGAGCGCTTCCAGAAGTCCGTCGAGCTGATCATCACCGCGATGGACATCTCGATCTGCTTCGCCGACTTCCCCACCGTTCCGATCGGGGAGACCACCCGCAGGTTCCGGCAGTTGGGCATCGGCTACGCCAACCTGGGCGCGCTGCTCATGGCCACCGGCCACGCCTATGACTCCGACGGTGGCCGCGCACTCGCGGGCGCCATCACCTCGCTGATGACGGGCGCGGCCTACAAGCGCTCGGCCGAGCTGGCCGGAATCGTCGGCCCGTACGAGGGTTTCGCCCGCAACGCCGAGTCCCACCAGCGGGTGATGCGCAAGCACGCGGCAGCGAACGACGACCTGCGGACGTTGCCGACCAGCAGCCAGGTCCACAAGCTCGCGACGATCGCGTGGCAGGACAGCCTCGCCGTCGGCGCCAGGAACGGTTGGCGCAACGCCCAGGCCTCGGTGTTGGCGCCGACCGGGACCATCGGCCTGATGATGGACTGCGACACCACCGGTATCGAGCCCGATCTCGCATTGGTCAAGTTCAAGAAGCTGGTCGGCGGCGGGTCGATGCAGATCGTGAACCAGACCGTTCCGCGGGCGCTCACGAAGCTGGGCTACCAGCCCGAGCAGGTCGAGGCGATCGTCGAGTACGTGGGTGAGCACGGGCACGTCGTCGGCGCGCCGAGCCTGCACACCGAGCACTACGGGGTGTTCGACTGCGCGATGGGTGAGCGGGTCATCGCCGCCATGGGACATGTGCGGATGATGGCGGCCGCACAGCCGTTCCTGTCGGGGGCGATCTCCAAGACGGTCAACATGCCGGAGACGGCCACCGTGGAGGACGTCGAGCGCGTCTACATGGACGGCTGGAAGCTCGGGCTCAAGGCGCTCGCCATCTATCGCGACAACTGCAAGGTCGGGCAGCCGTTGTCGGTGGGCAGGTCGGCCAGGTCCTCGGGGGGTGGCGAGCCGCAGGTGACCACGGTCGTCGAGGCGCGCCCGGTCCGTCGGCGGCTGCCGAAGAAGCGCCCGAGCGAGACCGTGTCGTTCACAGTCGGCGGTGCGGAGGGTTACCTGACCGCGGGCTCCTACCCCGACGGCGGCCTCGGCGAGATCTTCGTCAAGCTGGGCAAGCAGGGGTCCACACTCTCCGGTGTGATGGACGCCTTCTCGATGTCGATCTCGGTGGGCCTGCAGTACGGCATCCCGCTCGAGTTCTACGTCTCGAAGTTCTCCAACCTCCGCTTCGAGCCGGCCGGCATGACCGACGACCCGGACGTCCGCATCGCCACCAGCGTGCTCGACTACCTGTTCCGGCGCCTGGCGCTGGACCACCTGACGTACGAGAAGCGGGCCCAGCTCGGCATCTTCTCCGCCGACGAGCGCACCGCGCAGGTGGCCGGCCCCGACTACGCGGGCAGCTTCGGCGAGGTGGACCTCGAAGGCCTGCGCTCCTCGGTCGACGCGGCTGGAACGACCATGCGGGGCGGCAGCTCGCCGGCGCCGGTGGAGGTGGGCAGCTCCACCGAGTTGCTGGAGCTGCGGATGGGCAAGGCCGCCGATGCGCCACTGTGCATGACCTGCGGCACGAAGATGCGCCCGGCCGGTTCCTGCTACCTGTGTGAGGGATGCGGGTCGACGAGCGGCTGCAGCTGACACCGGCGCCGATGCCGTGCCGCCATCGCCGAACGCATCCCGGGTCGGCGGTACGGTTCCGGCCGCGAGGCGCCGGCTGACAACTCGAGATCGCTCGTCGTGCTGTCCCGGCTCGGACGTGAGCATAGGGTCGGCGGGTGATCGAGGACGACGACCCGGACCGCGACTGGACGACTCCGGGAGTGTTCCGGTGCGCACCCGGGGTGCACCGCGTCCCGTTGCCGCTGCCGAACGACGGGCTGCGCGCCGTCAACGTCTACGCGGTGGCCGACGGCGACGGGTGGACGCTGATCGACTCCGGCTGGGCACTCGATGCGGCACGGGACCTGCTGGCTGCGGCGCTCGCGGAGCTGGGCGCCGGCTTCGCGGACGTCCACCGTTTCCTGGTCACCCACGTGCACCGCGACCACTACACGCAGGCGGTGGCGTTGCGCCGCGAGTTCGGCATGCGCGTCGCGCTGGGCCGCGGCGAGCAGGAGGCCCTGGAGATCCTCAACCGGCCTGGCCGGGCGGAGTCGCTCATGCAGGCCGCGCGGCTGCGCCGCGCCGGGGCAGCAGAGATCGTCGAGCGTCTGGCCGGGGTGCCGGTCGCACCGCGCGACCCGTCGAACTGGGCGCTGCCCGACGAGTGGATCGACGACGGCGACGAGATCGCGATCGGCACCGGCGCCGGGACCCGCCGGTTGCGTGCGGTGGCGACGCCCGGGCACACCCGCGGGCACGTCGTGCTCGCCGACGAGGCCGGGGACCTGCTGTTCTCCGGTGATCACGTGTTGCCCCGGATCACTCCTTCGATCGGGCTCGAGCCCGCACCGCCGGTGAGCCCGCTGGCCGACTTCCTGACATCGCTGGAGCTCGTGCGCAAGCGTCCGGACGCGGCGATGCTCCCGGCCCACGGCCCGGTGGGGATGCGGGTGCACGAGCGGGTGGACGAGCTGATCGCCCACCACGGTGCCCGCCTGGACGCCACGCTCGCCGCGGTGCGGGAGGGCCGCGCCACCGCGCACGAGGTCGCGGCTGTGCTGCCCTGGACCCGCAGGGAACGCAGGCTCGCCGATCTGGACCTGTTCAACGCGATGCTCGCGACCCTGGAGACCGCTGCCCACCTGGAGGTGCTCGCCGAGCGCGGCGCGGTGTCCCGGACCGGCCAGGACGGTGTCGACTACTACAGAACGTGATAACGATCCACTCTCAGTCAATACTCGAGGGACGGGACTACGTCATAGTCGGGTGTGACCGCGTCGGGCCCTACCGCGTCCCGGAGCTCGGGGGCGCAGGGCTGCCCGCCGGGCTCGACCTGTGCCCCAGCGGCCCGATCCGGGTGACCGTGCCGGGCTCGGTCCTCGACGGCTGGGACGTCCGCGGCGGCATCGTCATCGACGCTCCGGACGTCGTGCTGCTGCGCAGCCGCGCCACCGGTGACAGGCTCGCCCCGTACGGCGTCCGGACCACGTCAGCAGGATCGGTACGGATCGAGGACACGACGTTCACCGGCGACTTCCCGGAGGCCGCGATCGGGGGCGACCGGTGGACCGGGGAACGGGTGCGGATCGTCGCGACGGGGGGCGACGGCGCACATCTCGGTGTCGGGTCACGGCTGCGCAACAGCCGGTTGCCGGACGCGGCGACCGACGTGCCGGGCGGTCGGGTCGTCATCAGCGGCAACACTCTGGCCGGCGGTCGACACACGCTGCACGAGGCTGCGGCCGGGCTGCCCGAGGTGTGGCTCACCGGGAACCGCTTCGAGCGGGACGCCGGGCAGGGCCCGTTGCGGTGTCACCGCGCGCGGTACTGATCGACAACACCTTCGTCGACGGCGGTCCCCTCCCCGGTCGCTGAGTTCCCGGCCCGCCCGCGCGGATCGGCGACACGCCGGGGCGAAGGTGGCCGTCCACGACTCGGGCAGGCACACTGTCGATCACGACACAGACGAACCGAGAACAAGATCCAGAGCACGACTGAGCAGTCCGCCACGGCGCTAGGACGTAGGGGAAGACGATCCTCGTCGACGTTGGAGGTCTGAAGTGAATGCACGCGGCGTGGTCTTCGTCCACTCGTCGCCGACTGCGGTTTGCCCGCATGTCGAGTGGGCGATCTCAGGCGTGCTCTCGACCAGGGTGTCCTTGCAGTGGACGGCCCAGCCCGCGGTGAACGGTCAACTGCGTGCCGAGTGCACGTGGAACGGTCCCGTGGGCAGTGGCGGAGCACTGGCCGGTGCACTGCGGGCGTGGCCGATGCTGCGGTTCGAGGTGACGGAGGAGCCCAGCCCCGGTGTCGACGGGGAGCGGTTCTGCCACGTTCCGGCGCTCGGACTGTGGCGGGGTCGCACGAGTGCCAACGGCGATATCGTGGTGGGCGAGGACCAGCTGCGGGCGCTGCTCGAGCAGGTGCCGGCCGGCCAGGTACCGGGACGGGTGCACGAACTCCTCGGCTCGGCATGGGACGACGAGCTGGAGTCCTTCCGCCCCGCCGGGGACGGCGCACCGATCACGTGGTTGCACCAGGTCGGGTAGCGAGTGGTCACGCTGCCGGGGTGTCCATGGGGCACACTGCCCGTGTGCGGATGGGGAACCGGTGACCAGCCGGACGCTGCCGGTCGCGACGGTCGTCCTCGGGGCGTCGCTCCTGGTGGGTGTCACCGTGGCCGGGACGACCGCCGGGCGCCCGGTCGCAGGTAGCCCGCCGGAGGGCGCCCCGGTCGCCGTGGCGGCCGCGGGCCCGGGCCCGGCGGTCGTCGACCTCAGCGCGGACTCCCTGGTACACCGCCACGGCATAACGGTGCGTGACCAGTTGCAGAAGCACTACCAGGCGATCAACCGGCGCGACTACGCCGCGTGGCGGGAGACGGTCGTCGCCGAACGGTCCGAGGACCAACCCGAGGTCGCCTGGCGGGAGGCGTACGCCAGCACCACCGACGGCACCATCCGGGTCGACCGCATCGACGACGCGCCCGACGGCGGCCTGCTGTTGCGGGTGCGTTTCGTCAGTACCCAGGCCCGGTCGGACGCCCCGGCGGCCTTCCCGGCCGAGCGACTGTGCTGGTACACCTCGCTACCGATGACCCCCCCGGGCAAGGACGCCCCGCCCCGGCTCGCGAGCACCGGCGGCGGCAGCTCCCGGCCGGAGGTCTGCTGACCCCGAACGGGAACGCTACGGACCGCGTCGCCGCTAGACCTTCGTGAACGCGACAGCCACGTTGTGCCCGCCGAAGCCGAAGGAGTCGCAGACCGCGGCGGTCAGGTCCATCTTGCGCGGCCCCCCCGTCACCACGTCCAGCTCGACACCGGGGTCGAGTTCGTCGATGTTGAGGCTCGCCGGGACGACGCCCTCGGACAGCGACAGCATCGTGATGATGCTCTCGACCGCGCCGGCCGCACCGACCAGATGCCCGAGTGCCGACTTGGGCGCGGTCAGCACCGGATGCTCACCGAGCGCTCGCCGCACCGCGCGGGTCTCGCCGATGTCGCCCGCCACCGTCGACGTGGCGTGGCAGTTGACGTGTCCGATGTCGGACGGTTCGAGGCCCGCGTCGCGTACCGCCGCGGTGATGGCCCGCGCCTGTCCCGTGCCTTCCGGGTCGGGCCCGGTGATGTGATACGCGTCGGACGTGATGCCGAAGCCGGCGACGCGGCCGTGGACCGTCGCACCTCGGGCGGCGGCGAACTCCGCGCGTTCGAGCACCATGATTCCCGCGCCCTCGCCGAGCACGAACCCGTCGCGCGCGGCGTCGAACGGTCGGGAGGCCCGGTCCGGCTCGTCGTTGCGCCTGCTCAGCGTCCGGGCCTGGACGAATCCGGCCACCGTGATGCCGGTGATGCACGCCTCCGCGCCACCGGCGACCACCACGTCGACCTCGCCGGCGCGCAGCAGCCGCACGGCCCAGGCCAAGGCCTCTGCGCCGGACGCGCACGCCGACACCGGTGCGTGCACGCCGCCCCGGGCGCCGAGCTCGAGCCCGACCCAGGCCGCGGGCCCGTTGGGCATCAGCATCGGGACCGTGAGCGGGGAGACCTTGCGCAGACCCGGGCCCTCGAGAAGGTCGTCCTGGTCGAGCAGGGTCACCGCACCACCGATGCCGGTACCGACCACCACGGCGAGTCGCTCGGGCTCCACCCCCGGCGCGCCGGCATGGGCCCAGGCCTCCCGCGCGGCGACGAGGGCAACCTGCTCGCAGCGGTCCAGGCGGCGGGCCTGGACGCGCGGCAGGACCTCGGTGGGCGACACCGCGAGCGGAGCCGCGATCAGGACAGGAAGCTCGTGGCGGGTGACCCATTCGTGGTCGGCGTCGTCGATGCGACGGACCCCGGAGCGACCCGCGAGCATCCCGTCCCAGGTCGAGGCCACGTCCCCGCCCAGGGGGGTTGTCGCCCCGAACCCGGTGACGACGATCTGCGTGACGGGTGTGGCGGTCATGGTGCGTCCGCGGGACGAGGTGCGTCGTCGCTCACCGGTTCTTCGCGATGTAGTCCACCGCGTCACCGACCGTCTTCAACTCGGCCAGCTGGTCGTCCGGGATCTTCACACCGAACTTGTCCTCGGCCTGCACGGCGATCTCGACCATGGACAGCGAGTCGATGTCGAGGTCGTCGACGAACGACTTCTCGGCCGACACCTCGGCCTTCTCGATGCCGGCGACCTCCTCGACGATCTCCGCGAGGCCGCTGAGGATCTCGGGTTTGTCAGCCACGGTGGTTCTCCTTCTGATGGGGGATCTGGGGGTCGTTGCGCGACACTACGGACAGACGACGACCTGCCCGGCATAGGACAGCCCGGCACCGAAGCCTACGAGGAGCACGGTGTCGCCGGAGCGGAGCCTGCCGTCGGCGCGCATGTGGTCGAGCGCGAGCGGGATCGACGCGGACGAGGTGTTGCCGGATTCGACGATGTCGTCGGCCACCCGCATGTCCTCGCGCGCGCCCTTGGCCCGCAGCCGCTTCGCCACGGCCTCGATGATGCGCAGGTTCGCCTGGTGCGGAACGAACACGTCGATGTCGGCCGGGGTCAGGCCGGCCAGCTCGATCGCCCGCAACGCGACGGGCGCGACCTTGGTGGTGGCCCAGCGGAACACCGCCTGGCCCTCCTGGTGCAGCGCGTTGTTCTCAGGCTTGACGATGATCATGTGGGCCAGCTCGCCGGCGCTGCCCCACGCGACGGGCCCGACTCCGACGGACTCCTCGTCCGGCGCGGTGCCCACCACGGCCGCCCCCGCACCGTCGGCGAAGATGATCGCGGTCGAGCGGTCGGTCCAGTCCAGCCAGTCCGACAGCTTCTCCGCGCCGATCACCAGGACGTTGCGGGAGCTCCCCCCGCGGATCAGGCCGGCGGCACCGCCCAGCCCGTAGCAGAACCCGGCGCATGCGGCGTTGAGGTCGAACGCGGCAGGGGCCGGGATCCCGAGGCGCTCCGCGGTCTGAGCGGCGCCGTTCGGGATCGGGGTGGGCATCGTGCAGCTGGCGAAGATCACGGTGTCGATCTCGGACGGGGCCAGTCCCGAGTCCTTGACCGCGCGGGCGCCCGCGTCGGAGGCCATGTCGACCAGGGACGCGCCGTCCGCGACGATCCGACGGCTCCTGATGCCGACCCGCTCGCGGATCCACTGGTCGTTGGTGTCGATGGTCGCTGCGACGTCGTCGTTCGTGACGACGTTCTCGGGCTGGACGCTGCCGAACCCGAGCAGACGGGCACCCGGGGTGGTGGGGGGGAGCGTGAGCCGGGCGGTCACGCCTGCGCTCCGGGGTTGCGGGCGCCGGCGTGCTCGGTGATCAGCTCCGCGGCCGCGCCGAGATCGTCCGGCGTCCTGAGCGCGAGCGTGGCGATGCCCTTGAGCTCCCGCTTGACCAGGCCGACGAGCGTGCCGGCGGGCGGCAGCTCGACCACCGCCGTGACGCCCATCCCGTGCAGTGCGGCCATGCAGGAGTCCCACCGGACCGGTCGGGTGACCTGCGCAACGAGCAACCGCAGCACGTCGGCGCCGCCGGTGACCTGCGCGCCGTCGAAGTTGGACAGCAGCGGGCGGACCGGATCGGAGGGGGAGATGCCGGCCGAATGGACGCGGAGGGTCTCCTCGGCGGGAGCCATGAAACGGGTGTGGAAGGCACCGGCGACGGGCAGGGCGATCACCCGTGACCGCTCGGGAGGAGCCTCGCCGAGCTCGGCGAGCGCCGCGAGGGGCCCGGCCGCCACGACCTGCCCGGCACCGTTGCGGTTGGCCGGGTCCAGACCCAGCTCGTCGAGCCGGGCCAGCACCTCGTCGGGCCGGCCGCCGAGCACCGCGCTCATGCCGGTGGGCTCCAGGGTGCACGCAGCGGCCATCTCCCGGCCCCGGACGGCGGCCAGGGCGACAGCGGCCCCGGGTGTCAACACGCCGGCGAACGCGGCCGCGGCCAGTTCACCCACGGAATGTCCCGCGACGGGAGCGGCCGCCGGCAGCTCGACCTGTGCGGCCAGCCGCGCGGCCGCGAGCAGCGCCGTGGCGACGACCAGCGGCTGGGTCACCGCCGTCTCCCTGATCTCCGCCGCCTCGGCGGTGGTGCCCAGCCGTCGCAGGTCCAGGCCCGTGACGTCCGACCAGTCGGCGATCGCCCCGTCGGCCGGGCCGTCCAGCCACGGGGCGAGCATGCCGGGGGTCTGGGACCCCTGGCCGGGCGCGAGGAAGGCGATCACATCACCTAGAGAACACTGCCCGAGCTCCTGACCGGCATATCGGTACGCACGAACTCGGTGGCGAGTCTTTGGAGGTTTCCTCCAGAAGACGTCCGATCATGGCCACTTCGGCGGGTCAGGAGTTGTAGAATCTCGCCGAGGGGACGTCGCGCCACGTCAGGTCTGTTTCGATGGCCGAAGCGCTGAGAAGGGCCGGCAGGTCCACCGGCGCCAGGTCGGCGAGTGCGTGCACGGTGGCGCCGTCCAGCCCTTCGACGGTCCACCGCGGTACAGCGGCCCCGAATCCGCCGTGGTGACGGTCCACGGGTCCGGGGGCCGTCGCGAGCATGACCGGCACGAGATGCTCCTCCTACAGGGTGAGGTGCTCGTCCAGCATCGTCGCCACGCGATCGAGCGCGGCAGCCGTGGTGATCCGGCGGGCAGGTAGGGCGCACGACCGGCGTCAGGCCTGGTTCGGTGCTGCCATGACGTCCTGTACGCCCGCGGAGAGGGCGGAGTTCGCGCGTCTGCTGACGAAGTTCACGACTCCGTCACCGGGTCCGTGACGCCTCGTTCCCCGCCCGGGTCCAGCCGGCCGACGACCAACGCGGTGTGCAGGACGAACGCGTCACGCGGGTCGGTCGGGACGCGGCCGGTGATCTCGCCCACCCGGCGGAGCCGGTAGCGCACCGTGTTGGGGTGGACGAACAGGACACGGGCGCTCGCCTCGAGCGCGCGGCCGCCCTCCAGGTACACCGCGAGTGTCCGCAGCAACTCGCCGCAGGCGGCGTGCAGCGGGATCACGACCATGTCCACGAGCCGCCGCCGCGCCGCCGCCTCGCCCGAGAGAGCGCGCTCGGGCAGCAGGTCGTCGGCGGCGACCGGGCGCGGCGCGTCCGGCCAGCCGGGTGTGGCCCGCAGTCCGGACAGGGCCTCGCGTGCGCTGGCGTGGGCCGCGGAGAGATCGGGCACCACCGGCCCGACGACGACCGGGCCGGGCCCGAAGCCGTCGGCGAGGCGCCCGATGAGGTCGATCGGCGCCGGGGTGCGCGGCTGCGCGACGAGCACGATCAGCCGGCTGCCCTGTACCCCCACCAGGACCGACCGCCCGGCCTCCCGGTGCAGCTCACCGGGGCCCTCGGGCGCCGCAGCCGACGGACTGCCCCCCACCACCCGCACCGCCGCGGCGGGGTCCCAGCCCAGCGCCGAGGCGCGGGAGACCAGCGCGTCGTCGGCCTCCCCGCGCACCACGGCGTCCACGACGAGGGCCTCCTGCCGGGCGTCCCACGCTCCGCGGGTCTCGGCGGCGCCCGCGTAGACGGTGGCTGCGGCGAAGGCGATCTCGCGGCCGAAACGCAGGACGTTCTCCACGAGTACCCGGTACTCGGCGTCGTCGGCGGCCAGTGGCGGCAGGTGTCGCTCGAACACGTCGGTGGCGATCCGGACGAGGTCCACGGTCTGGCGCAGGCTCAGCCGTCGCGCGAGGTCGCGCGGGGCGATCCGGAACGCCTCGGCGGTCAGCCGGATCGTCTCGCCGCGCTCACCGAGCCAGGCCACGAAGTTCGCGACGCCGGTCTGCGTCACGAGCAACACCCCCGAGCGCTGCTCGGCCGGGAGCCGGGCGAACCAGGGCTGGCGCTCCTCCATGGCGGCCAGGCACGCCGCCGCGAGGGTGCCCGCCGCCAGCTCCAGGCGGCGCAGCGTCGCCGGGGAGACGGCGGCGGGGACCGGCAGCCGGTCTTTCCCCGTCACATCGGGCAGCATGACAGGTGGTCGGGAACATCGAGCTCGTCCGCTCTGTCGTGCGGACGTGCATCAGGGGCGGAGGTCACGATGGCGGGCAGTACCCCCACCGTCGACGTCCGACGTGCCCAGGAACGGTTCCACACCCGGACCGGCCGGCTGGACTCCCGGCACAGCTTCTCCTTCGGCCCGCACTACGACCCCGACAACACCCACTTCGGCCTGCTCATGGCGAACAACGACGACGTCATGACGGCCGGGAACGGCTTCGAGACCCACCCGCACCGGGGCATGGAGATCGTCACCTGGGTGGTGGAGGGCTCACTCGTGCACGAGGACTCCACCGGCCGTCCCGGGCTCCTCCGCCCGGGTCTCGTGCAGCGGATGAGCGCGGGCACGGGGATCCGGCACGCGGAACGGAACGTCAGGGACGTCCGTCTCGTCCAGATGTGGCTGATTCCCGACACCCCCGCCATCGCGCCGGGATACGAGCAGGCCGACATCAGCTCGGCGCTGGAGCCGGGGAGCTCGTGGTCGCGGCGTCGGGAACGGCGAAGCACACGCAGGACCGGGCCGTGCCGATCCACCAGAAGCACGCGGCCCTGCATGCCGGGCGCCTGCGCCCCGGGGGGTCACCGCGATGCCTGCGGCCCGGCTGGCGCACCTGTACGCGGCCCGTGGTTCGGTGGTCATGGAGCCCGCCGGCGAGCTCGCCACCGGCGACGCGGCACACATCACGATCGGCGACGGGCAGCGCATCACCGCCGGTACGGACGGCGCCGAGATACTCGTGTGGGAGATGCACGCCACCCCGGGATGACGTCTCGGCGCGCCCGCAAAGGGACCGGACGGTGCGCGTCGGCCTCGGTACCGCCGACCCGGGACGCTCAGACGAGCGGCTCGACCTTGGTCGCCTGCGGACCCTTCTGGCCCTGCTCGATGTCGAACGACACGCGCTGGCCCTCGTCGAGGCTCTTGTAGCCGTTGGTCTGGATCGCGGAGTAGTGCACGAACACGTCCGCGCCACCACCGTCGGGAGCGAGGAAGCCGTAGCCCTTCTCGCTGTTGAACCACTTGACGGTGCCCTCTGCCATTCTTGCTCTCCTCGTACCTGGTGCCGGGGCACTCGTCCCCGACATCGCGCCCGCCACGGTCCGCGCCCTGGTCGGGACACCGTTCGCGCTCGTCGCGCGGTGTGGGCGTCCGGCGGAGCGTATCGCGTGGAGGCCCCCGCTGCCGAGACCCAATCGACACTGTGCTCACCCTGGACGACCCTCGGTACGGGTTCAGGAAAGCCACGTTGCTGCCCGGAGAGGGCAGGAACGTGGCTTTCCTGAACCGGGGGTCAGGCGACGCCGGAGTCGGTCGTCTGGGGGCCGGCCGCCCGCGGGTCGTCGATCTTGTACTTCGCCGCTGCCTCCGTTGCCGTGGACCGGTCGAGCTCGCCGCGGTCGGCGAGGCTGATCAGTGCCGCGACCGTGATCGACTCCGCGTCGACGTTGAAGTGCCGTCGCACGGCCGGGCGGGTGTCGGACAGGCCGAACCCGTCGGTGCCCAGGGTGGTGAACGGCGCCGGCACCCATTGGCGAACGAGGTCGGGCACCGCGCGCATCCAGTCCGACACGGCCACGACGGGCGCGCCGCCGCCTCCGAGGGCACGGGTCACGTACGGCACGCGCCGGACCTCGTCGGGGTGCACGAGGTTGTGGCGCTCGGCCTCGACGCCGTCGCGGCGCAGCTCGCCCCACGACGTCACCGACCAGACCTCGGCTCCCACGCCCCAGTGCTCGGCCAACATGTCGCGGGCCTGCAGGGCCCACGGCACGGCGACCCCGGACGCGAGCAGGCGCACCTGGGGGCCGTCGCGCCGAGCCGAGGCCGCGTAGCGATGGATCCCTCGCAGGACGCCCTCGACGTCGAGGTCGGCGGGTTCGGCGGGCTGGACGTAGGGCTCGTTGTAGACCGTCAGGTAGTACATGACGTTCTCCCCGCCCAGGGTGCCCGCGTCGTCGGGCGAGTCGACGCCGTACATGCGCCGCAGCCCGTCCCTGACGATGTGGGCGATCTCGAAGGAGAATGCCGGGTCGTAGGCCAGCACTGCCGGGTTGGTGGCCGCCAGCAGCAGCGAGTGGCCGTCGTTGTGCTGCAGGCCCTCCCCGGTGAGCGTGGTGCGCCCGGCCGTGGCGCCGACGAGGAACCCGCGGGCCATCTGGTCGGCCGCGGCCCAGAGCGAGTCGCCGGTGCGCTGGAAACCGAACATCGAGTAGAAGACGTACACCGGGATCATCGCCTGGCCGTGTGTGGCGTAGGCCGAGCCCGCGGCGGTGAACGAGCCCACCGAGCCGGCCTCGTTGATGCCCTCGTGCAGCAGTTGGCCCTGCTCGGACTCGCGGTAGGCGAGCATCAGCGAGGCGTCCACCGAGGTGTACTGCTGGCCGTTCGGGTTGTAGATCTTCTGCGTCGGGAACATCGAGTCCATCCCGAACGTGCGCGCCTCGTCCGGGATGATCGGGACGAACCGGGCGCCGATCACGGGGTCCTTCACCAGCTCCCGCAGCAGCCGGACGAACGCCATCGTCGTCGCGACCTCCTGCTTGCCCGACCCCTTTCGGATGAAGTCGTAGACCTTGTCGCCGGGCAGCACGAGCGGCTTCGCCGCGACCCGCCGTGACGGGAGCGCGCCGCCGAGGCCGCGACGCCGCTCGGCCATGTACCGGATCTCCGGCGCGTCCTGTCCGGGGTGGTAGTACGGCGGGAGGTAGGGGTTGGCCTGCAGCGCGGCGTCGGTGATCGGGATGCGCTGCTCGTCGCGGAACTGCTTGAGGTCGTCCAGGCTGAGCTTCTTCATCTGATGGGTGGCGTTGCGTCCCGCGAAGTGCGAACCGAGCCCGTAGCCCTTGATCGTCTTGGCCAGGATCACGGTCGGCTGGCCGTGGTGCTCCAGCGCCGCGGCGTACGCCGCATGGACCTTGCGGTAGTCGTGCCCGCCGCGCTTGAGCTTCCAGATCTCGTCGTCGCTCAGCGGCGCGACGAGCGCCTTGGTGCGGGGGTCGCGGCCGAAGAAGTGCTCGCGGACGAACGCGCCGTCGTTGGCCTTGTAGGTCTGGAAGTCCCCGTCCGGAGTGGTGTTCATCAGGTTGATGAGGGCTCCGTCACGGTCGCCGTGCAGCAGGGCGTCCCACTCGCGGCCCCAGATGACCTTGATGACGTTCCAGCCCGCGCCGCGGAAGAACGACTCGAGCTCCTGGATGATCTTGCCGTTGCCGCGGACCGGGCCGTCGAGTCGCTGCAGGTTGCAGTTCACGACGAACGTCAGGTTGTCCAGGCCCTCGGTGGCCGCGATCTGGATCAACCCGCGGGACTCCGGCTCGTCCATCTCCCCGTCGCCGAGGAACGCCCAGACGTGCTGGTCGCCGCGGGCGTCGCCCTTCTCGTCGCTGAACCCCCGCGCGTCCAGGTAGCGGTTGAACCGCGCCTGCATGATCGCGTTGAGCGGGCCGAGGCCCATCGAGACGGTCGGGAACTCCCAGAAGTCGGGCATCAACCGCGGGTGCGGGTAGGACGGCAGGCCGTGGCCGGGACCGCCGTGCGACAGCTCCTGCCGGAAGCCGTCGAGGCGGTCCTCCGAGAGGCGTCCCTCGAGGTAGGCCCGGGCGTAGATGCCGGGGGAGGCGTGGCCCTGGATGTAGACCTGGTCACCCCCGCCCGGGTGATCCTTGCCGCGGAAGAAGTGGTTGAAGCCCACCTCGTAGAGCGTGGCCGACGAGGCGTAGGACGAGATGTGCCCGCCCACGGAGATCCCGGGCCGCTGGGCGCGGTGCACCGTCATCGCCGCGTTCCAGCGGATCCAGCGACGGTAGGCGCGCTCGGCCTCCTCGTCGCCGGGGAACCACGGTTCGCGGTCGGTGGCGATCGTGTTGACGTAGTCGGTGCCCGTCAGGGAGGGAACGCCGACGTGGCGCTCCCGGGCCCGCTGCAGCATGCGCAGCATCAGGTAGCGGGCGCGCGGCTGGCCTGCGGCGTCGAGGACGGCGTCGAAGGAGTCCAGCCACTCGGCGGTCTCCTCCGGGTCGATGTCCGGCAGGTGGGCGGCGAGGCCGTCGCGGATGACGTGGACCCGTCGAGGCTGCGCCTCCTGGGTGCCACCGTCGGTGGTCTGGCCGGTCACGGGATCTCCCTGCGTGGCTCGTACTGGGACGATGTCTGGGTCATCCCCTATCGTGCCCCTCGACGCGCGATCTCGTAACGGTAGTTGCGCGTCGGTCGACTCCGTGTTCGGATTCCGCATCCGAACACAGGCCCGCGCGTTGCACGGGCAGGAACATGAGCGGACGAAGAGATGAGGGGTACACGCGTGGTCGCCGCGGAAGATGCCGGGCGTACGTCCGACATCGCGGGCAAGCTCGGCGTCGAGCCGGGCATGGTCGTCCAGGAAATCGGTTGGGACTCCGACGTCGACGAGGTGGTGCGCGACGCCGTCGAGGAGAGAGCCGGTGACGACCTCCTCGACGAGGACGCCGACGAGGTCGTCGATCTCGTGCTCATGTGGTGGCGGGAGGGTGACGGCGATCTCGTCGACGCCCTGGTCGACGCCATCGGTCCCCTCGCCGACAACGGCGTGATCTGGGTGCTCACCCCGAAGACGGGGAAGCCGGGGCACGTCGAGCCGAGTGAGATCGCCGAGGCGGCACCCACCGCCGGGTTGTCGCAGACGTCCAACGCCAGTGTCAGCGAGAAGTGGGCAGGCTCACGGCTGGTGGCGCCGAAGGCGGCGAAGTCACGCCGCTGACGTCGGTGTGCCGCGACCTCATGGGTGCCGCCGTCGGCGGCGGCACCGACCGAGGTGGTCGACGGGAGGACGGCGGGCCTCCCCGTCCGGCTTCGGTGGTCACGACACCCACGAACACTAAGGTGTGACCTGCCGGCGCCCCCGTCGCGTCGGCGCACCCCAGACAGCCGTTCGAGGAGACACATACATGGCGCCCGAGGTCGGAACCGAAGCTCCGGACTTCACCCTGAAGGATCAGAACAACCAGGAGGTCACGCTGTCGTCGTTCCGCGGCGACCGCAGCGTCCTGATCGTGTTCTACCCGTTCGCCTTCTCCGGGATCTGCACGGCCGAGCTCGGAGCGGTCAGCGACGACCTGAGCAGCTTCCAGAACGACGACGTGCAGATCCTCGCCGTCTCCGTGGACCACCCGTTCACCCTCAAGGCCTGGTCGGACGCCCGGAGCTACGAGTTCCCGCTGCTGGCCGACTTCTGGCCGCACGGCAAGGTCGCTCAGGACTACGGGGTGTTCAACGACGGTGCCGGCTTCGCCCTGCGCGGCACGTTCCTCGTGGACAAGGCCGGGAAGGTGGCCTTCGCCGAGGTGAACGGTCCCGGCGAGGCGCGGGAGCAGGACGGCTGGAAGAAGGCCGTCTCCTTGCTGGCGGTGTGATCCCCACCGGGCCCGGCGACGGGCCCGGTCCGGGCGCGTAGCTCAGCGGAAGAGTACTCGGTTTACACCCGAGCGGTCGCAGGTTCGAACCCTGCCGCGCCCACCGGTCCGACCAGCGTCGTCACGGCCCACGTCGCTTCCCACAACGACGCGCAGAGGGGCCTCCGCTCGTGTCACGGCCCGGTCCCCACGCTCTC
>JAJAZD010000007.1 GCA_026785945.1 Pseudonocardia sp.
CCCCGCCGGGGGCGTCCGTCCCGGAGGTGCCGCGGGGCGCGCCCGGCGGCCCGGGCTACCCGCGGCACTGGGAGGCCGACGTCGTCGCGTCCGACGGCGGCATCGTGCACCTGAGACCGATCCTGCCCAGCGACGCCGAGGCCTTGACGCGGTTCCACGAGAGCCTGTCGGTGCGCACCCGCTACCTGAGGTTTTTCGGGCCCTACCCGCGGATCTCCCCCCGCGATCTCGTCCGCTTCACCACCGTCGACCACCACTCTCGCGTCGCGTTCATCTGCCTGCTCGGTGACGAGATCATCGCGGTCGGGCGCTACGAGGGGCTCCCCGACGACGGCGGGCCCGGTGGCACGGCAGGCACGGCGGGTGCGGACTCCGCCGAGGTGGCGTTCGTCGCACGCGACGAGCACCAGGGGCGTGGTCTGGGATCGATCCTGCTCGAACACCTCGCGGCAGCTGCCCGGGAGAACGGCCTCCGCCGGTTCGAGGCCGAGGTGCTGGTGGAGAACCATCAGATGGTGCGGGTGTTCCGGCAGGCCGGCTACCAGGTGAGCCGGAAGTTCGCCGACGGGGTGCTGCACCTGGAGTTCGCCATCGACCCGACCGAGCAGTCCCTGGCTGTGCAGGACTCACGGGAGCAGCGCGCCGAGGCACGGAGCGTGCACAACGTCCTGCACCCCACGTCGGTTGCGGTGATCGGGGCGTCCACCGACCCGTCCAAGATCGGGCACGCGGTCCTGGCCAACCTGCTGCGCGGAAACTTCGCCGGGCCGGTATTCCCGGTCAACCCCGACGCCCGCTCGGTGCGCGGGGTCCGCGCCTACGCCTCGGTCACCGACATCCCTGACGAGGTCGACCTCGCGGTGGTCGCCGTGCCTGCCGCGGGAATCGACGAGGTCATGGACTCCTGCCTGGCGAAGGGCGTCAAGGCGCTGGTGGTCGTCAGCTCGGGGTTCGCGGACGCGGGGGAGGGAGGCCTCGTCGCCGAACGGCGGCTGGTCAGCGAGGCCCGCGCCCACGGCATGCGGGTGATCGGCCCCAACGCCCTGGGCGTGGCCAACGCCGCGCCCGAGATCCGGCTCAACGCCACGCTCGCGCCGGATCTGCCCGCGCAGGGTCGGGTCGGGTTCTTCTCCCAGTCCGGCGCGCTGGGCATCGCGATCCTCGCCGCCGCGAAGGAGCGTGGTCTGGGCCTGTCGACCTTCGTTTCCGCCGGTAACCGCGCCGACCTGTCCGGCAACGACCTCCTGCAGTACTGGCAGACCGACCCGGCCACCGACCTCGTCCTGCTCTACCTGGAGACGTTCGGCAACCCGCGCAAGTTCGCCCGGCTCGCCCGGCGCCTCGCCCGCACGAAACCGATCATCGCTGTCAAGAGCGGCCGACATTCCGCCCCGACTGCCGCACACGCGGCGAGCGCGGCCCCGATCGACGACGCCAGCGTCCGGGCACTGTTCGAGCAGGCCGGAGTGATCCGGGTGGAGACGCTGTCGCAGCTGTTCGACACGGCGCTCCTGCTCGCCTACCAGCCCCTGCCCGCCGGACCGCGGGTCGCCGTCGTCGGCAATTCGAGCGCGCTCGGTGTCCTGGTCAGCGACGCCCTGCTCGACGAGGGGATGGAGCTCGCAGGCCCGCCGGTCGACGTCGGCGCGGCCGCGTCACCGGCCGAGTTCGCGGCGGCCGTGACGCGGGCCATCCGCGACGGCCCGACCGACCGCGCCATCCCCCCTTCCACCCCCGCCGAGGGGACCGGCTCCGCCGACCGGACCGACTCTGCCGAACCGACCGGCTCCGGGTCGGACCCGGACGACCTTTCCGACGCCGACGCCGACGCCGACGCCGACGCCGACGCCGACGCCGACGCCGGGCGCGCCGACGCCCTGCTCGCCGTGTTCGTCCCGCCGGTCGCGACGCCGGGAGCCGAGTACGCCCGGGCGCTGCGGAACGCTGTGGCCGGTGCCGACAAGCCGGTCGTCGCGGTGTTCCTGGCTGCCGAGGGGGTGCCGGCCGAGCTGGCCGTCCCGCGTGCCGACGGCGGTGGGCCCGGCCCCGGTTCGGTGCCCAGCTACCCCAGCCCCGAGCGCGCCGCGGCGGCGTTGGCCCGGGTCAGCCGCTATGCCCGCTGGCGCTCGCGTCCGGTCGGGGAGTTCGTCAGCCCCGACGGTGTCGACACCGACCGGGCGCGGACGCTGACGGCGAGGTTCGGGGCGTCCGAACGCCACCGGCTCGACGACGCGCAGACGCTGGAACTCCTGTCCTGCTACGGGATCGACCTCGCCGAGTTCCGGCTGGCCGACGGCGCGGATGCCGCCGCGACCGCCGCCGACGAGCTGGGCTACCCGGTCGCGCTCAAGGCGGTCGGCGACCGGTGGCGACACCGCACGGACTTCGTCGGGGTCCGGCTGGACCTCGCGGCAGCGGCCGGTGTGCGGTCCGCGCACGAGGACCTGGCGCGGCTCACCGGCCAGCAGCAGGTCTACGTCCAGCGGATGGCGCCGAAGGGTGTGTCGTGCGTGCTGGAGATCGTGGACGACCCGTCGTTCGGCTCGCTGCTGTCGTTCGGGCTCTCCGGGATGGCCACCGAGCTGCTCGGCGACCGGGCGTTCCGGGTGGTGCCGGTGTCGGACCATGACGCGGCGGCGCTGGTGCGCGCACCCCGGGCGGCTCCGCTGCTCGCGGGCTACCGCGGGACCGAGCCGACGCGCCTCGAGGAGTTGGAGGACCTCGTCCTGCGGGTCGGGAAGATCGCCGAGGACCTGCCCGAGGTCCGGTCGCTGGCCCTCGACCCGGTTCTGGCCTCGGCCAAGGGTGTCTACGTTGCGGGCGCCCGGGTCGTGCTCGGCCCGCCGCCCCACCGCGACGACGGCGGCCCCCGTCGCCTCCGCCGAACCCGAGGGGTCAGCGACGGAAGCTGACCTCGAGGGTCGGGCGGCTCACCGACTCGAAGAAGTCGTTGCCCTTGTCGTCCACCACGACGAAGGCCGGGAAGTCCTCCACCTCGATCTTCCAGACCGCCTCCATCCCGAGCTCGGGGTACTCGAGCACGTCGACCTTTCGGATGCAGTCCTGGGCCAGGAGTGCGGCCGGGCCGCCGATGGATCCCAGGTAGAAGCCGCCGTGGGCGGCACACGACGTCGTCACCTGCGCGGAGCGGTTGCCCTTGGCGAGCATCACCAGTGACCCGCCGGCGGCCTGGAACTGTTCGACGTAGGAGTCCATGCGGCCCGCGGTCGTCGGGCCGAACGAACCCGACACGTAGCCGGCGGGCGTCTTGGCCGGCCCCGCGTAGTAGACGGGGTGGTCGCGCAGATACTGCGGGATCGGCTCACCGGCGTCGAGGCGCTCGGCGATCTTGGCGTGGGCGATGTCGCGGGCCACGACGAGCGGCCCCGTCAGCGAGACACGTGTCTTCACCGGCAAGGCCGAGAGCTGCGCGCGGATCTGCGCCATCGGCCGGTTCAGGTCCACCCGGACCACACCGGCGTCGGAGGCGTCGAGCTCCTCCGCGTTCACCTCGGGCAGGAACCGCGCGGGATCGCGCTCCAACTGCTCGAGGAACACCCCCTCCGGCGTGATCTTGGCGCGGGCCTGCCGGTCGGCCGAGCACGACACCGCGATCCCGACGGGCAGTGACGCGCCGTGGCGTGGCAGCCGGACCACCCGGACGTCGTGGCAGAAGTACTTGCCGCCGAACTGGGCGCCGATGCCGAACTCGCGGGTGAGCGCGAGCACCTGACTCTCGAGGTCACGGTCCCGGAACGCGTGGCCGAGGTCCGAGCCGGCGGACGGGAGCGTGTCGAGGTAGTGCGCCGAGGCGAGCTTCGCGACCTTGAGCGTGTACTCCGCCGACATCCCGCCGACGACGATCGCCAGGTGGTACGGCGGACAGGCGGCCGTGCCGAGCGAGCGGAGCTTCTCGTCGAGGAACCGGGCGAGCTTGGTGGGGTTGAGCAGCGCCTTCGTCTCCTGATAGAGGAACGTCTTGTTCGCCGAGCCGCCGCCCTTGGCCATGACGAGGAACTCGTAGCTGGGCTCGCTGCCCGGTGCGGAGTACAGCTCCACCTGCGCCGGCAGGTTGGTGCCGGTGTTGCGCTCGTCCCAGAACGAGGTGGGTGCCATCTGCGAGTAGCGCAGGTTGAGCGACTCGTAGGCCTCGAAGACGCCGCGGGAGACGGCCTCCTCGTCGGCGCCGCCGGTCAGGACGGTCTCGGTGCGCTTCCCCACGACGATCGCGGTGCCCGTGTCCTGGCACATGGGCAGCACACCGCCCGCGGAGACGCAGGCGTTGCGCAGCAGGTCGGTGGCCACGAACCGGTCGTTGGGCGACGCCTCGGGATCGTCGACGACGGCGCGGAGCTGGGCCAGGTGCGAGGGCCGCAGCAGGTGCGAGATGTCGTGCACGGCCTCGCGGACGAGCGCGGTGATCGTCGTCGGCGCGATCTGCAGGAAGGTCCGGCCGGCGGCCTCGACGAGGGAGCCGCCCGGCAGGTCGAGGCGCCGGTACTGCGTCTCGTCGGGGCCCAGCGGCAGCACGGCGGTGTGGCGGAACTCGGTCACGGGGGAACGCTACAAGGGAGGGGGAGTCGGGAGGCCGGACCGGCCCCCGACCAGTCCGACCCCCCGGGGCGAGCGCCCCCCCGGCCCGCGCGCCGGGGGGGCGCGGGGGGCGCCCCCCGCGGGGCGCGGGCGCCGGCCACCCGGAAGCGGGGGCGGCGACGGTGGGCCCCCCACCGGGGGTGGGGGGGGCGG
>JAJAZD010000008.1 GCA_026785945.1 Pseudonocardia sp.
CCCCCCCCCCCCCCCCCGCCCCCCGCGGGCGGGGGGGGGGGCCGCCCGCCCGCCCGCCCGCGCCGCGACGACCTGCGGGGTGGCCCCCGCGTCGAGCGTCGGCGGAGCGGGCGCCGTCATCGCGCGAGCGCCTCGGTCAGGACCTGCTCCGGGACGGCACCCGCGGCGACGCGACCGTCATCGGTGATGATCGCGTTCGCGACCGCCGTGCTGATCAGCGTGCCACTGCCCCACGCGCCGCTGACGGGCGTGCCCAGCGCGGACGGGTCCATCGCTCCGCCGCCGAACCGCTGGTCGTCCCGGTCCTCGCCGGTGGGGGCCGGGGTCTGCGCCGGGGTGGGCATCGACGCGACGACCACCGTGTCCCAGCCGTCGCCGACGACGGCCGGAACCACGTCCGGCTTCGCCTCGGTGCGTGCACCGTCGGGGATCTGCGGCTCGTCGACCGTGCTGCCGGCCGGCGGGGTGAAGGTGAACAGCTTCGCGTCCTGCGCGCCGAACGCCAGGTCGGTGAAGCCGAGCTGCAGGACCGGGTCGGTGGAACCGTTGGCCAGCACCGTCAGCCGCAGCGGCACCCGCTTCTCGGCGTCGACGGCGATGCGGACCTCGCGCAGCAGCGTGCGTTCCGACGGTGCGGGAGCGAGCACCAGCTCGTACGCGGCGCGGCCCGCGACCTCGGCGGTCCCGTCCACGCTGATCTGGCTGGTGGCGCTCAGTGCCTCGATCGCCTGGGTGGCGGCGGCAGTCGGGTCCGTGGCGGCGGCCTCCGGTGCGGCATGCGCCTTGTCGCCCTCGGGCACCTTGGTGACGGTGCGCGTGGCGGAGTCCCACGACCAGAAGGTCTCCCCGTCGGAGACGAGCGTCCGCTCGCCGGAGCCGGTGGGCACCTGGACGCGCCCGCGCCCCTCGCCGTCGGACCACACCCGTGCGGTGCTCGTGCCGTTCGCGGCCTGCGGTACCCCGGGCAGCGCAGGCAACCCCAGCCCGTTGTCCAGCTCGACGGTGCCGCCGAACGCACCCGCCTCCGCCGTCAGCACCGAGCTGACCAGTTCCTCCGCCGCCACCGGTGGCAACACCGGCGCAGCCCCGGCGCCCGCGGGTACCGCCAGCAGGCCGAGCCCGACCACGCCGGCCACCGCGATGCCGGCCGCCACGTTGCGTCCTGTCCTGTCCGTTCGCCTGTTGGCCATGCCCATAGCCTGACCCATCGGTGCTGAGAGTGTTCTGAGGTGCGGCGCGACCGTTCCGCGGCGCGCCCGGTGGCCGTCGCGACCTGCCCCGGACGGCCGCGGCGGGCCGGTCGGTGCGACCCACCGATCGTCGCCCTGCCGTGATCGGCGCCGCCCGGTCCGCGCATGCCGGTAGCGTCCGCCGGTGTGGCACGTGTGCTGGTGGTGGACGACGAACCGGGAATCCGGACGGCCGTCGCGCGCGGGCTCGTCGCCGAGGGCATGGAGGTGGTGGCGCTCTCCGACGGCCCGTCCGCGCTGAAGGCCGCGCTCACCGGCAGCTTCGACGCGATCGTGCTCGACATCATCCTCCCCGGCCTGTCGGGCTACCGGGTGCTCGAACAGCTCCGGGCGGGCGGTGTGGACACCCCGGTGCTGCTCGTCTCCGCCAAGGACGGCGAGTTCGACCAGGCCGACGGGCTCGACCTCGGCGCCGACGGCTACCTGGTGAAACCCTTCGCGTTCGTCGTGCTTGTCGCGCAGCTCCGCGCGATGTTGCGCCGCCGCGACGCCGCGCTGGGCCGCACCGGGCAGCGCGTCCGGCTCGGGCCGCTCGTCGTCGATCCCGTCGCACGGTCGGTGAGCTGGGAGAACGAGACCGTGGAGCTCTCACCACGGGAGTTCGGGCTGCTGCACGCGCTGGCCTCGCGCCCGGACACGGCGGTGGCGAAGGACGAGCTGCTGCGGCTGGTCTGGGGCGACGAGCAGGCGGCGAGCCGCAACGTCGTCGAGGTCTACGTCGGGTACGTGCGGCGCAAGCTGGAGGCCGTCGGCGCTGGTCACGTGCTCAAGACCGTGCGCGGCTACGGGTACATCGTCGGCTCGCAATGAGGTCCGTGCGCCGATGGTGGTCGGGGCGCTCGCTCCGGTTCCGGATCACGCTGGTCGTCGGGGTCGTCGCGCTCGTCACGACGATGGTGCTGAGCCGTCTCGGAGTCGGGCTGCTGACCGGCGCGCTGCTCGGCTCCGCCGATGCCGAACTCCGGGCGCAGGCCGACGCCGTGGCGGCGCGGCTCGTCGCCGGGACCCCGCTCGCGGACGTGCGTGCTCCCGGGATCAGGATCGTCGACACGGCGGGGATGCCGCTCGACGGTGGCCCCGCGCTCCCGCTGCGCTCGTGGCAGGTGCGACGGCTGGCGGGCGGCGAGGCCCTCATCGTCGGCGGTTACACCGACCTCCGCCGCTGGATCGCCGTACCCGCCGTCGTGCCGGACGGGTCGACGCGGCTCGTCGTCGTCACCGGTGATCTCGTCGGTGGCGCGACGCTGATCGCGAGGGCCACCGTCGCGTTCCTCGTCGGCGCGTTCGTCGTGGCGGCGGTGGTGGCGCTCGCCGCGTGGGTCGGGACGCGGGCGGCGCTGCGGCCGGTCGACCGCATGCGCGCCGCGGCGGCCGCTCTCCCGCCGGGGGAACGACTGCCGCTGCCCGCTGCCCGCGACGAGCTCCGCGCGCTCGCCGAGGAGATCAACCTCGTGCTCGCCCGCCGCGACGACGCCGTGGACCGCCTGGAGCGGTTCGCCGGGGACGCGGCCCACGAGCTGCGCTCGCCGGTCGCGGCGCTCCGTGCACAGGCCGAGGTAGCCGTCGCCCAGCCGGCCCCGGCGCTCGGCGCGGAGACCTTGCACGCGGTCGCGGGGGAGGCCGACCGGCTCTCGGCACTGCGGTCCGCCCTGCGCGCGCTGGCCCGCGCGGACGCCGGGCAGCGACCCGACGCGCGGCCGGTCGACCTGGTCGCCGCGACGCGCTCGGCGATGGCGCGGGCCGGTGCCGACGGCCCGGTACTGCAGCTCGTCGCCCCGTCGCCGGCCCAGGTCGGCGCCACCCCGTCGGAGGTGGCGCTGGTGCTCGACAACCTGGTGGGCAACGCGCGCCGGTACGCCCGCACCATCGTGCGGATCGGCGTCCTGCCCGCCGGACGGTGGGTGCGGCTCGTCGTCGAGGACGACGGGCCCGGCATCCCGGAGGCCGACCGGCGCCGGGTGTTCGACCGTTTCGTCCGGCTGGCCCCCGAGGCCGGCTCCGGCTCCGGCTCCGGCCTGGGCCTGGCACTGGTCACCGTGCTCGTCCGCGGCCGGGGCGGCACCGTGGTGGCAGGCGCCACCTCCTCCGGCGGAGCCCGGGTCGAGGTCCGCTGGCCCGCCCCCGCCCCGGAAAGCCCGCGAGTCGGGGTTTGAGTGCGCGCGAGTCGGGGTCTCGACGCGCGCGAGTCGGGGTGTGCGTGTGCCCCTGGCCGGGTCGCGGGCACTCCGGCTGGGACGATCCACACGTGCCCGTCCTGCGCTCGACGACGCTGATCGTCGCGGAGCCCCGCACGGTCGCCGGGCTGCTGCGCGACGTCCACGTCGCCCGCGCCGCGCTCGAACGGGTGGGCCAGCAGGTGGACGCCGATGTGCGCCTGCTCTCGCCCGGCGACGAGATCCGCGTGACCGCACGCCTCGCGCCCGGGGTCCGTCGCACGGTGCGCCTGGCCGTCGACACGATCACCGCAGCCGGCATGACCGCGACGCAGGTCGCGGGCCCGCTGCGGCAGAACGTCACGCTGACTGCGGCCGGGGCGGGCACCCTGGTGCTCGACGAGTGCGTGTGGAAGGCGCCCGGGCTGCTCGGTCGGGCCGCTGACGTCGTCGTGCTTCGGGGGCTCGTGACGCGGCTCCTCGCGGCGCGGTCGGCCGTCCTCGTCGCACGCGCGGCGGCACTGGCGGCATCGCCCGTCGTCGTGGCGACCGCGCTCGTCCGGGACGGCCGGTTGTTCGTCGCGCAGCGGACCCGACCACCCTCCCTCGCCGGGCGGTGGGAGCTTCCGGGCGGCCGGGTGGAGGCGGGGGAGTCCGAAGTGGACGCGATCGCGCGCGAGTGCCGGGAGGAGCTGGGAGCGACGGTACGTGCGACGGGCCGGCTCGGCACGGACCTGCCCCTCGACGACGGCGTGCTCCGGGTGCACGCCGCCGAACTCGTGGCCGGTTCGGCTGAGCCACAGGCACTGGAGCACGCCGCCCTGCGCTGGGTCGGGCCCGACGAGCTCGCTGGCGTCGACTGGGTGGACGCCGACCGTGCCGTCCTCGCCGACCTGCGGGAGCTGCTGCGTCCGACGGCGTGAGGTGGGGGGAGGACACGGAGACCCCGACTCGCGGGCATGGAGACCCCGACTCGCGGGCACGGAGACCCCGACTCGCGGGGGGGTTCGCGATCGCAACGTCCGTGCGGCGAAGTGGAACCGGGGGACGTCCCGTGCCGTCTGACAGCCCATGTCGATCGACGCCGTTCTCGCCGGTCAGTCCGGGGTGATCTCCCGCGACCAGGCGCTGGCCGCCGGGCTCTCCCGCGACGCGGTGGACCACCGGCTCCGGCGCCGGCTGTGGCGGCCCCTGCACCCGAAGGTCTACCTCGCGGCCGGGTATCGGCTCGACGACGAGGCGAGGGTCCGGGCCGCGCTGCTCTGGGCGGGGGAGGGGGCGGTGCTGTCAGGGGTGGCTGCCGCGTGGTGGCACGGGATGGTGGAGGGCGCGCCCCCGACCGTCGGGGTCACGGTGCGTCGGCAGCGACACCCGCGTCCGCGGCGCGGGGTGGAGGTGCGGCGACGCAGGCTGGCGGCCGAGGACCTCGCGGTGTGCCGTCGCGTCGAGGTGACCGCGCGCCCGTTGACGGTGCTCGAGGCGGCCGTCGAGCTCGGTACACCCGGCGGCCTGCTGCTCGACCGCGCGCTGCAGCGCTGGGTGCGCTTCCCGACCGTCCACGAGGCGTACCGCCGCAACCTAGGTGCGCACGGGTCGGCGAGTGCCGGGCGGCTGCTGGTGGCGGCCGCGGACCGTTCGGCGTCGGTCACGGGACGGTTGCTCGTGCGGATGCTGCGGGAATCGGGTGCGGCGGGCTGGCACAGCGGCTTCCCCGCGGCCGGGCACCTCGTCGACCTCGCCTTCCCCGCCGCCCGCGTCGCCGTCGAGGTGGACGGCTGGGCCTGGCACATGGACCCCACCCGCACGCACGCGGACAGGCGCCGCCGGCACGCACTGGTCCGGCAGGGGTGGACGATCCTGCGCTACACCTGGCACGACCTGATCCACCGGCCGCAGTCGGTGCTCGCGCAGATCGCGCACGAGATCCGCCACGGCATGGCGGTCGGCGCGTGACCCACCACGATCGACCCGTCGGACCCGACAGCCCTCGGTCCGCCGGTCCGCCGGGTCCCGGGTCCCGACCATCGATCATGGAGCCGCCGGGATCCACCGCGCTCCGGCGCCGCCGGTGCCGTTGCGGACGGTGCGACGGCCGACGCGACGGCCGTCATGCCGTGATCTCCACCACGTCGGAGCGCACGATCGCCGCCTCGGTACCGCCGCCCGCGTCCCCCTCCGCCGACGGTTGCGAGGTGGTGATCACGGCTGCGGGAAGGCGGCCGGACCGCACTGCGGCCACCGGTGTCCCGCCGCCCGGCCGGGCAGGGTGGCCCAGCCGGGCGGACCCGTCGAGGACCGTCCAGCCGCTGATCAGCCGCCGTTCGTCGTGGCGGAGCCCGCGAATCGGTTCAGAACGCCCGCACGGCCCTCGCCGCCCGCCGCGGTTCCGTCCCGCGGCACCGCGACCGTCGATCTTGCTCGGGCGCGGTGCGACGACGGGGGAGCACGCGCGCAGCTCCGGTGTCGAGCCGCCGCACGTCGTCCTCACGTCGTCCTCACGTCGTCCGTGGTGAGGACGACGTGAGGAGCCTGGGCTCACACCCGGGAATGTCCGGGTGCCGTGTCGGGCTACCCTGAGTTGTGAGCACAGCAGCATCCACCCTCGCGGCCGCCGCGGACCAGTCCGGCGTGACCCGCGGGTCTGACGCGCAGCTCCGCAACGTCGCCATCGTCGCCCACGTCGACCACGGGAAGACCACTCTCGTCGACGCCATGCTCCGCGCCTCCGGCGCGTTCGGGGAGCGTGCCGCCGTCGTCGACCGGATCATGGACTCCGGCGACCTCGAACGCGAGAAGGGCATCACCATCCTCGCTAAGCACACCGCGATCGACTGGAACGGGATGACGGTCAACGTCGTCGACACCCCGGGCCACGCCGACTTCGGTGGCGAGGTCGAGCGCGGCCTTTCGATGGTCGACGGCGTGGTCCTCCTCGTCGACGCCTCGGAGGGACCCCTCCCGCAGACCCGCTTCGTCCTTCGCAAGACCCTCGTCGCCGGCCTGCCCGTCGTGCTGGTCGTCAACAAGACCGACCGCCCGGACGCCCGGTGCGCCGAGGTCGTCGACGAGAGTCTCGAGCTGCTCCTCGAGCTGGCCGACGAGCTGGAGCTCGACGAGGCCCACACCTCCCACCTGCTCGACCTCCCGGTCGTCTACGCATCGGGCCGCGCGGGCCGCGCCTCCCGCAACCGGCCCGCCGACGGCGACCTGCCCGACGAGCCCGGCCTGGAGTCACTGTTCGACACCATCGCCGCCACGGTCCCGCCGCCCGCCGACGACGCGGACGCCCCGCTGCAGGCGCACGTCACCAACCTCGACGCCAGCCCGTTCCTCGGCCGCATCGCGCTGTGCCGTGTGCGGGCGGGCGTCATCCGCCGCGGCCAGCAGGTCGCGTGGTGCACCGAGGACGGACGCACCACCCGGGTCAAGATCACCGAGCTGCTGCGCACCGAGGCCCTGACCCGCGTGCCGGCCGACTCCGCGACCGCCGGTGACCTGGTCGCCGTCGCGGGCATCCCGGACGTCACCATCGGCGACACACTCGCCGACCCGGAGAACCCGGTGCCGCTCCCGCGCATCCACGTCGACGAGCCGGCCATCTCCGTGACGATCGGCATCAACACCTCGCCGATGGTCGGCCGCGACCCGCACCCGGGCAAGAAGCTCACGGCCCGCCAGGTCAAGAGCCGGCTCGAGTCCGAGCTGGTCGGCAACGTGAGCCTGCGCGTGCTGCCCACCGATCGCCCCGACACCTGGGAGGTCCAGGGCCGCGGCGAGCTGGCACTGGCCATCCTCGTGGAGACGATGCGACGCGAGGGCTTCGAGATGACGGTCGGCAAGCCCGAGGTCGTCACCAAGCTCGTCGACGGCAAGCTGCAGGAGCCGTTCGAGCAGCTGTCCTGCGACGTGCCCACCGAGTCCCTCGGCGCCGTCACGCAGCTCGCGTCGGCTCGCAAGGGTGACCTGAACCAGATGGTGCACGGCGAGACGCGCGTCCGCCTGGACTACCGGGTGCCCTCACGCGGGTTGATCGGCTTCCGCACCGAGTTCCTGACGATCACCCGCGGCGCGGGTATCGCCAGCCACGTGTTCGACGGGTACGGCCCGTGGGTCGGTGAGATCAACAACCGCCAGCGGGGTTCGCTGATCTCCGACCGCGCGGGCCCCGTCACCGGATACGCCGTCGACGCCCTCGCCGACCGCGGGGTGCTGTTCGTCGGCCCCGGCACGATCACCTACTCCGGCATGGTCGTCGGGGAGTACACCCGCGGTGAGGACCTCGAGGTCAACATCTGCCGCGAGAAGAAGCTCACCAACATGCGCAAGTCCACGAGTGACGAGCTGGTGAAGCTCACCCCTCCCACCACTCTCAACCTGGAGCAGGCGCTGGAGTTCTGCGCCAACGACGAGTGCGTCGAGGTGACGCCGGAGTCGGTGCGCATCCGCAAGGTGGAGCTCGACTCGAACCTGCGCGCACGGGCCCGGTCGAAGGCCAAGGCGGCTGTCTGAGGGCTTCCCGTCCCCGTCCCCGATCGGAGCACGGGGAACTGGAAGGATGGTCCTCCCACGGGCCGTCGGTCCGCCCGATGCGGAGGTGCCGGTGCGACAGCCCGTGCTGATGCGTGCTCCGCCGGCGCCCCGCCCGGTGGCTGCGCTCGTGCTCGTCCTCGTATCGCTGCTGGTGGCGTGCAGCAGCGAGCCGACGCCACCACCGCCCGCACCCGCCCCGACGCCACAGGCCGAGCCCACACGGCTCGTGGTGGGTGTCGGCGAACTCACTCCGGGGTTCAACCCGCACCTGCTCGCCCACCTCGGGCCGGTGACCTCCGCGCTGTCGACCCTCGTGCTGCCCTCGGTGTTCCGGGTGGACGCCGCGGGCACGCCCCGGCTCGACACCACCATCGCGACGAGCGCCGAGGTCGTGGCCACCGTGCCGTACACGGTGAGCTACGAGCTCAACCTCGAGGCCGCGTGGTCGACGAACGCCCCCATCGCCGCCGAGGACTTCGTCTACCTGTGGGAACGCATGCGCGGTGAGCCCGGCGTGGCCGACGCCGCCGGTTACCGGCTCATCACGGAGGTCCGTTCGCGGGCGGGCGGCAAGGCCGTGGACGTGGTGTTCGCGCAGGCCTACCCGGGGTGGCAGCGGCTGTTCTCCGACCTGCTGCCGGCCCACATCCTCAAGGACGCACCCGGTTCTTGGACCGGTGCGCTCACGGGCGGGTACCCGGCCTCGGGTGGCCCCTTCCGGATCGCGTCGGTCGACCGCGCCCGCGGTGAGGTGGTGCTCGCGCGCAACGACCTCTACTGGGACACCCCGGCGGTGCTCGACACCCTCGCGCTGCGCCGCCTCGACGGCGCCGCGACGGCCGCCGGGTTGGCCTCGGGCGACGTGGACATCGCGCTGCAGGAGGCCGATCAGGAGATCCGGACGTCCCTGGGCGGGCTCGTCCCGGTGCCACGCACGCAGCTCGCGCCCGAGCCGACGGTCACGCAGCTCGCCATGCGCGGCGACACCGGCCCGCTCCGTGACCCGCGCGTGCGCCAGGGGGTCGCGGCGCTCGTGGACCGGGAGGCGGTACGCGCCGCCGTCGCCCCGGAGGCGCTGCCCGCCGACGCGTTCGGGCTCGCGCCGTCGCAGGAGGGCTACGCGCCGACCGCCCCGGCCGCGGCGCCTGCACGTCCCGACCCCGTGGCCGCCGCCCAGCAGCTCGCGGCCGCCGGCTGGACACGTGACCTGGTCACGGGTCGGTGGGATGTCGGCGGCGCCCCCGCGCGGCTCGTCCTGGGCGCGGCCGCCGAGCGTCCCGAGGATCAGCGTGTCGCGCAGGTCGTCGCGTTGCAGCTCGACGTCGCCGGCATCGACGTCACGGTCGTCGCCCCGCCGGCGGTGGATCTGTTCGGGCTGCCGATCGTGCCCGCGACACCGCCGAGCGGATCCCCGACTCCCACTCCCACGTCTACGCCGGCCCCGACGACCTCCCCGACGACCTCCCCGACGGCGGGTGCGACCCCGACCACCGGACCGGCCGTGCCTCCCGGCTCGGTGCAGGTCGACCTGCTGGTCCTCCCGCGCACGGTCGGGGGCGACCCGGGCACGGAGCTGGCCTCGGACTACGGCTGCCCGCAGCCGACGGCGCCGGTACCCGAGCCGCCGCGGCTGCCGGGTGGCTTCTGTTTCCCGACGCTGCAGCCCCTGCTCGACGAGCTGGTCTCCGCCGATCCGCGCCCGGGGACGACAGCGGCGGTGGAGCGTGTGCTCTGGCAGCAGCTGCCCGCGCTGCCGCTGTTCCAGCCGGTCACCCTCGTCATCAGCACGACCGACGCCGATGCGGGGACGGGGATCGGCCCCGGCCCGCTCACCACCGGGCCCGTGACGGGCGCGGAACGCTGGCGCGCTCCGACCGGGTGACGTGGCCACCGCGTCGCCTATAGTTACTGACAGGTAATCAACTCGTGGCACTGCGTTCAGCTCCGATCACCCTTTGGTCACGATCGGAGATGTCCCGGTGACGTGGGTGGTGACCCTTCCTACGGTGCCGGAAGTCGATGCGCCCGGTCCCACCCACATGGGCGGCGCTCATCGCGTCAGGGGACAAGGGCGTCCGACCGGGACCGTCCAGCAGAGAGAGGTCAGGAAGCCGATGACGAGATCGAAGGCAGGTCTCACCGCCGTCGCCATGACGGCAGTGGTGGGCCTGGTGCTCACGGGGTGCGCCCAGCAGAGCAACCAGGGGGTGCCGGGCGGGGACGCCGCGGCCCAGCCGGCGGTCGGCTTCCCGGAGACCGAGGACTTCCCGGAGACGCCGGGCAAGCCGGGTGGCGTGTTCCGGCTCGGTATCTCCGAGCCCACCGCGATCGACCCGTTCAACGCGCAGGAGTCGGAGGGGATCGGCGTCACGGAGGCCCTCTTCACCGGTCTCGTGCAGGTCGAGCCCGACGGCACGGTCGTCCCGGGTGCGGCCACCGACTGGTTGGCCAACGCCGACTGCAGCGTGTGGACGTTCAACCTGGCGCAGGGTGCCACCTTCCACAACGGTGAGCCCGTCGACGCCGCGTCGTTCAAGCGGGGATGGGAGCGCGCCGCGGCGCCGGAGTCCGGCTCCGAGGTCTCTTACCACCTCGACGTGATCCAGGGCTACACCGAGTACCAGGCCGGTACCGCCACGGAGATCACCGGCGTCAACGCGACCAACCCCGCGCAGATCGTCGTCACGCTCGCCAAGCCCGACTGCGAGTACGAGCTCCGCACGAACCACCCGGTCTACAGCCCGGTTCCCACGGTCGTCGGTGCCACCACCGACACCGCCTACACCGACGCGCCGATCGGCAACGGCCCGTTCAAGCTGGACGGTCCGTGGCAGCACGACACCGGCATCAAGCTGGCCCGCTTCGACGAGTACAGCCTCGGTGAGCCCGCCTACCTCGACGGCGCCGAGTTCACGATCCTGCCCTCGGCGAACGCCGCGCAGCTCGAGTACGACGGCTTCGTCAACGGCCAGTTCGACTGGGCCCGGATGCCTCCGACCCTGCTCAAGCTCGCCCGGGAGACCTACGAGCCCCAGGGCAAGTGGCTCTCGAAGATCGCCAACGGCATGAACTACCTGACCGTCGCAGGGACGAAGGCCCCGATGGACAGCGCGGACGCCCGCAAGGCGGTCTCGCTGGCCATCGACCGCAACGCGATCGTGCAGGGTGTCCTGCAGGGCAGCACCACGCCGGCATCGAGCCTGGTGCCGTCACTGTTCCCGGACGCCTACCAGAAGGACGTGTGCGGCGCCTGCCGCTACGACGTGGAGGAGGCCAAGCGCCTCGCCGCCTCGGCCGGCCTCGTTCCCGGCACCGAGCTGAGCTTCCAGTTCAACACCGGTGGCGGCCACGAGGAGTGGACCGCGGCGGTGCGCCAGCAGCTCGAGACCAACCTCGGCCTGAAGGTGTCCTACACCGGTCTTCCCTTCACCGACCTGCTCAACAACGAGGGTGCACCCGAGGCCACCGGGATCTTCCGGTCGGCGTGGGGTGCGGACTACCCGACGCCCGGCAACTTCCTCATCCCGCTGCTGGCGACGTCGTCGATCGGGGCCACCCCGACCGAGCCGGTCACCGGCAACAACTACGGGCGCTACTCCAACCCGGAGTTCGACGAGCTCGTGCTCAAGGCCAGTGCGAGCCAGGACGAGGCCGAGCGCAACGAACTGTGGAAGCAGGCCGAGAAGATCGCCATCGGTGACGACCAGGCCCTGATCCCGCTCTGGGTGCGCCAGCAGTTCCGGCTCGTCGCGACCGACAAGTTCGCGAACACGAACATGAACTTCAATGAGAACCCGACCCTGGAGACCATCACGCTCAAGTGATGTCCGTCAGGTGACGTACTAGTGCCGCAGCCGGCGGACCCCGCACACTGGGGCCGCCGGCTGTCGGTCATGTCGGAGGAATGAGTTCTCATGGGAAAGTTCATCCTGCGGCGGGCCGCGCAGGCACTTCTGGTGATCATCGGCGCCACCCTGCTCGTCTTCCTCGCCAACTTCGCGTTCGGCGACCCCTTCGGCAGCACCGGTGACCGCCAGGTGCCCCCCGCCATCGCCGCGGCGAACCGCGCCGCGTTCGGGCTCGACCAGCCCTTGCCCCTGCAGTACCTGACCTACATGGGCAACCTGTTCACCGGTGACCTCGGCGTGGACTACAACCAGAACCGCCCGGTGATCGAGCTGCTGATCGAGACCGTGCCCAACACGGCGCGCCTCGCCCTGGTCGCGATCGTCATCGACATCTTCATCGGTGTGACGGCCGGCATCATCGCGGCGGTCAAGCGCTACTCCTTCGCCGACGTGCTGGTCACCGTGGTCTCGACCCTCGCGATCGGGATCCCGACGTTCGTCATCGGCTTCGTGCTGGTGGCCACGCTGTCCGGGGTCGGGCCGTTCCCGACGGTGCCACGCAGCTTCACCGTGGAAGTTCCCTGGTACACCGAGGTGTTGCTACCCGCGTTCGCGCTCGCGATCGTCGACGCGGCGTTCGTGGCGAGGCTGATGCGTGGCTCCATGCTCGAGGTCCTGCGATCGGACTACATCCGTACCGCCCGCGCCAAGGGGCTGTCGGAGCGCAAGGTGATCGGTAAGCACGCGCTGCGCAACTCCATGATCCCGGTGATCACCTACATCGGCGTCTCGCTGGGTGGCCTGCTCGGCGGCGCGATCATCACCGAGGGCATCTTCCAGTACCCGGGTGTCGGCTACCTCCTGTTCCGGGCCATCGGCGGCAACAACGCGCCGGTGATCACAGCCGTCGTCATCTTCTCGGTGCTGGCCATCGTGGTGCTGAGCCTGATCGTCGACATCCTCTACGCCTACCTGGATCCCCGGATCCGTCTGAGCTGATCCAGCCACTCGCAACCCGGCCGACCCGACGAAACCGAGGCGACCCCTCTTGACCACCCTCCCACCGCCCACCGGCGGCGCTCCCACGGAGACAACCGACGTGGTCGGCCCGACCCGCTCACCGGCCTCCCCGCCCACGGCGGCCGTGCCTGCGAAGAGCAGGCGCCCCACCGGCCAGTTCCGCGACGTCTGGCGCCGGTACCGCCGCAACAAGCTCGCGCTGATCGGGCTCGGCATCGTCGGGCTGCTGGTCTTCCTGGCGATCTTCGAACCGTTTCTCACCCCGTACAGCCCGTTCGAGCAGAACCTGCTCAACACCACCGCGCCCCCCGGCAACGGGCACGTGTTCGGCACCGACGTGCTCGGCCGCGACATGCTCTCGGCGGTCATCTACGGCGCGAAGCTCGCCGTGATCGTCGGCGTGGTCACCGTGCTGGCGTCCTTGCTCGTCGGGGTGACGCTCGGTGCGATCGCGGGCTTCGCCGGCGGCGCCACCGACGCCGTCATCGCCAGGGTCACCGACACGTTCCTGGCGTTCCCGCTGCTCATCGGGGCCATCCTGATCGTCCGCACGTTCGGGGCCGGGATCCTCCCGGTGATCGTGGCGCTGGCCATATTCGGCTGGACGACCGCGGCACGGCTGATGCGCGGGCAGACCCTCGCGTTGCGCGAGAACGAGTACGTCGAGGCTGCGCGCTCCATCGGCGCCACCAACAGTCGCATCCTCACCCGACACATACTGCCGAACGCGATCGCTCCTGTCCTGGTGTATTCGTTCACCAGCATCGGGGTCGTGGTCGTCGCGATGGCGTCGCTGTCCTACCTCGGTGTCGGCGTCCCGGCCGACATCCCCGAATGGGGTCGCATGATCTCCCAGGCCAACGCGTTCCTGCGGGTGCCCGGCAAGTCGCACCTGTGGGTGTTCCCGTCGCTCGCCATCGTGCTCACGACGCTGGGCTTCGCGTTCGTCGCCGACGGCCTGCGCGACGCACTGGACCCCAAGCTGCGCGGGAGGGACTGAGATGACCGACATGACCAAGACCCGCACCGTCGGGCAGGAGGACGTCCTGCGCGCGACGAACGGCGACCGAGGCGCGCCACTGCTCGAGGTCAGGGACCTCCGGGTGCACTTCGAGACCGGCGGCGGCATCGTCAAGGCCGTCGACGGCGTCAGCTGGCAGGTGCGCGAGGGCGAGACGCTCGCGATCGTCGGGGAGTCCGGGTCGGGCAAGTCCGTCTCGGCGATGACGATCCTGGGCCTGGTGCCCAGCCCGCCCGCGGTGTTCCCGACCGGGCAGGTGCTGCTGCGCGGGAAGTCGCTGCTGGAGATGTCGGAGAAGCAGCAGCGCAAGCTGCGCGGCAACGAGATCGCGATGATCTTCCAGGATCCGCTCACGGCGCTGAACCCGGTGTTCAAGGTGGGCGACCAGATCGCCGAGATGGTCCGCAGCCACCAGAGCGTGGGCCGGGCCGCGGCGAACAAGAAGGCCGTGGACCTGCTCGGCGAGGTCGGGATCCCCAACCCGCGCGCACGGGCGCTGCAGTACCCCCACGAGTACTCCGGCGGGATGCGGCAGCGCGCGATGATCGCGATGGCGCTGGCCAACGACCCGCAGGTGCTGCTCGCCGACGAGCCCACCACCGCGCTCGACGTCACGGTGCAGGCGCAGATCATGCAGCTGCTCGTGGACCTGCAGGAGAGCCGCAACACCGCGATCGTGCTCATCACCCACGACCTCGGCCTGGTCGCCAGCCACGCGGACCGCATCGCCGTGATGTACGCGGGCCGGATCGTGGAGACCGGCACGACGACGCAGATCTTCAGCTCCCCGCGTCACGCCTACACCTACGGCCTGCTCTCGTCGCTGGCGCGCATGGACCACGCGCGTCCGGAACGGCTGGAGCCGATCCAGGGCCAGCCGCCGAGCCTGTCGAACGTGCCGTCCGGGTGTGCGTTCCACCCGAGATGCGCGTTCGTGACCGAGGAGTGCCGGACCGATGTCCCGCAGCTGATCCCGCTCACGGTCGGCTCGGACCACCAGCACGCCTGCGTCCACCCGGACCGCGTCGCCGAGGCGCACGCGACGCCACGCCCGCCCGCGCTGAAGGCGGTCACGCCGGCGCACGTCGACGTGCCGCCGGTCGTCGAGGTGGCACGGCTGGTCAAGCACTTCCCGATCAAGTCGGGGGTCTTCATCCGGCGCACGGTCGGGGCGGTGCAGGCCGTCGACGGGATCGACCTCGACATCGAGCCGGGGACGACACTGTCGCTGGTCGGCGAGTCGGGCTGTGGCAAGTCGACGGCGGCGCGGGCGATCCTGCGGCTGCACGAGCCGACGTCGGGCACGGTCCGCCTGGGCGAGCACGACGTCACCGCGCTCAAGCCCGCCGAGCTGCGCAAGGCTCGCGAGGACATGCAGATCGTCTTCCAGGACCCCTACGCCTCGCTCAACCCGCGCATGACGATCCGGCAGATCCTGTCGGAGAAGTACGAGCTGCTCGGGGGCGGGAAGCTCACCGACACCACGATCTCCGACCTGCTCGACACGGTCGGGCTCTCGGCCGAGTACGCCGACCGCTACCCGCACGAGTTCTCCGGCGGGCAGCGCCAGCGCGTCGGGATCGCGCGGGCGATCGCGCTCAACCCGAAGTTCGTGGTGCTCGACGAGCCGGTGTCGGCTCTCGACGTCTCCATCCAGGCCCAGATCCTCAACCTGCTGGAGAAGCTGCAGGCCGACTTCGGGCTGACGTACCTGTTCATCGCCCACGACCTGTCGGTGGTGCGCCACATCTCCGACCGCGTCGCGGTGATGTACCTGGGCCGGATCGTGGAGCTCGCTGATCGCGACGACCTCTTCGAGCGGCCGCAGCACCCCTACACCCAAGCGCTGATCTCGGCCGTCCCGATTCCCGACCCCGAGGTCGAGCGTGTCCGTGAGCGCATCGTGCTCACCGGTGACGTGCCCAACCCGGCCAACCCGCCGTCGGGCTGCCGGTTCCGCACCCGCTGCTGGAAGCACCTGGAACTGTCCGAGCCGGACAAGCGCAGGTGCATCGACATCGAGCCGACGCTGGACGTCACCCGCGAGTCGAGGCGGCACACGGTCGCGTGCCACTTCGCGGGGGAACGGCAGGTCCTGCGTGGCTGAGGTCCTGCGTGGCTGAGGTCCCGGTCGGGGCCCTGCACCACGTCGAACTGTGGGTGCCGGACCTCGACCGGGCCGTCGCGGAGTGGGGCTGGCTGCTCGCCGCGCTGGGGTACGGCGTCCACCAGCGGTGGGAGGCCGGGCGCAGTTGGCGGCTCGGGCCCACCTACCTGGTGGTCGAGCGCTCGCCCGCGCTCATCGGCGACGTGCACGAGCGGCGCCGGCCCGGGCTCAACCACCTCGCGTTCCACGGCGGCGAGCGCACCGCCGTCGACGCGCTCGTGGCGGCGTGCCCCGACCACGGATGGCGGCCGATGTTCGCCGACCGCCACCCGTGGGCCGGTGGCCCCGATCACTACGCCGGCTACCTGGAGAACTCCGACGGCTTCGAGGTGGAGCTCGTCGCCACCCCGCAGCGGACCTAGGCTGGCGCGGTGCCCCGCAGGTTGCTCCTCGTCCACGCCCATCCCGACGACGAGACGCTCACGACCGGCGGCACCATCGCGCATCACGCGGCGCGGCCGGACACGCGGGTCACGCTCGTGACCTGCACCCTCGGCGAGCAGGGAGAGATCATCCCGCCGGCGCTGGCGGGCCTCGCGGCCGACCGGGCCGACCAGCTCGGCGGCTACCGCATCGGTGAGCTCGCGGGGGCGTGCGCGGCGCTGGGCCTGTCCGACCACCGGTTCCTCGGCGGGGCCGGGCGCTGGCGCGACTCCGGGATGGCCCTGGCCGGGCACGGTGTGCGGGCGGCGACGCCGGAGCACCTGCACCCGAGGGCGTTCGCGCGGCCGCAGGATTTCGACGCCCAGGTCGATGCGCTGGTCGAGGTGATGGAGGAGACCCGACCCCAGGTCGTCGTGACCTACGGCGCCGACGGGGGCTACGGCCATCCCGATCATGTGCGTGCCCACGAGATCACCGTTGCCGCCGTGGCGCGGCGCCCGGCACGGGTGTTCTACACCGTCGTCGGACGCTCGACGCTCGACGCCGGCATCGCCGCCCTGGACCGGCGGGCGCCGTTCCGCATCCCCGCTCCCGACGAGCTGCCCGGCGTGCCCGATGCGACGATCACCACCCGGCTCGACGTCAGCGCCCACCGTGACGTCCGCATCGCCGCGATGGCGGCCCACGCCACCCAGATCGCGCTGTGGTCCCGGTCGGGCAACCTCGCTCTCGCCATGAGTAATCTGGTGGCGCAGCCCCTGCTCGACGTCGAGGAGTACACGGCGACCGACGGGGTCGCGCGGGCCGACCTGTTCGCGGGGGTGGCGCCATGAGCGATGCGCGGGTGACCGGCATCGGTGGGGAGTTCGCCGGTGTCGCCGGGCTCGCCCTGCTGATCGTCGACGGTGCACTTCTCGGCGGTATCGGGCTGGCGTTCACGCCATTGCACTCCGGCCCCGTGCCGGTGCCGATGGGGGCGCTGCTGTCGATCCTGATCCTGCCGTGGTTGGTCCACCGGGCGGCCGACATCGACCCGCGTGGCGCGATCGCCGGCGCGCCGCTGACGGCGTGGCTGCTGGTCGTCACGGTCCTCGGGCTGACCGGACCGGGTGGTGACGTGTTGCTGCCGGTCACGTGGCAGTCGCTGCTGCTGTTCGCCGGTGGCCTCGGCTCGGGGCTCCTCGCCGTGCGCAGGGTGCTGAACACCGAGGACCAGCGGCGGCTGCGTCAGCCGGGTGGCGGCATCACGAAGCGGTAGCGGTGGTGCTCGACCCAGCCGAGCCGCTCGTACAGTTCCCGCGCGCCGTCGTTCTGCAAGGCCACCTGCAGAACCCCCCACCGGGCGCCGCGCTCGTGGCCCCAACGGGCGACCGCGGTGAGCAGGGCCGTCGCCAGCCCCGCCCGTCGGGCGCCCGGGTCCACCTCCAGCATCGACACGTGCAGGTGGTCCTCGACCGCGGCGCCCCGCAGGCCCCCGAGCGCGACCCCGTCCACGCCCCGGGCCAGCGCGAACACGGTCGGCAGTGCCCCACCGGGGTCGAGCACACCCCGCTGCGCGACGCTCGGCGCACCCCCGAGCACCACCCCCCACCACGCCGCACCCGCCCGCCCCGCCAGCCCCACCACCCCGCGAGTCGGGGTCTCCGTGCGCGCGAGTCGGGGCGTCCGTGCGTCCGTCAAGTCCGTGGCGAGCACGGCGACGTCCGCACCTGCCGCCCGGTCGACGTCCAGGACCCAGCCCGACGCCTCGACGGCACGGTCCCACGGCGACCCGGTCGGCACCTGCACCCGAGGTTCGATCCCGTGCCGGGCCGCGAACTCCCGGACGACGTCCAGCGCAGCCGGCACCGGCATCCCGGGGTTGCCGACCACCAGCGCGCTGTTCGCCCGGCCCGTCCAGCCTGCGGCCGCGCGCAGCCGCCAGGCGCCCAGCGGCTCGTCCACCTGCGCGGGCCAGGCGTCGGCGCACAGGTTCTCCAGCCGCGTGACGGCGGTGCGCGACGCCCGGCGCGGCGGGGCGGGGGGCACCGCCCGGACCGCGACGACCGCCGCTCGCGCCACCTGCACCGGACCGGACCGGGTCGTGACGACCAACCCGTCGCCGTCCGCGGCCAGCTCGCCCACGGCGTCGCTGTAGAGCGGCCGCCCGTCGCGCTCGCCGATGCGGTGCCGCAGCGCGACCCGGTGCCCGAAGAGGTCGTCGGAGAGGTGCACGGGACCATCCTCGCCGACGCGCGTCACACCGCCCCCACTGCCGGTCCGGGGTTCTCCCGGGACATACTGAGAGCTGTCTGATCCGCCCGACTGTGAGGACCATTCGTGACCTACGTGATCGCCGAGCCTTGCGTCGACCTCCTCGACAAGGCGTGCATCGAGGAGTGCCCGGTGGACTGCATCTACGTTGGTGGGCGGATGCTCTACATCCACCCGGACGAGTGCGTGGACTGCGGCGCGTGCGAGCCGGTGTGCCCGGTCGAGGCCATCTACTACGAGGACGACGTCCCCGAGCAGTGGACGGCCTACACCAAGGCCAACGTCGACTTCTTCGACGAGCTCGGTTCGCCCGGTGGCGCGTCGAAGGTCGGCAAGGTCGAGCGTGACGTCGAGCCGGCCCTGAGCCTGGCGCCGCAGCAGCACGACGACTGAGGCCTGCTTGCACGGCCGACGGACCACCGCAGCGTTCGACCTTCCCGACTTCCCCTGGGACTCCCTCGCCGAGGACAGGGCGCTCGCAGCGTCGCACCCCGGCGGAATCGTCGACCTCTCGATCGGCACCCCGGTCGACCCCGTTCCCGGTGTCGTCCGCGCCGCGCTGGCGGGGCCGGCGGCGGACGAGCCGGGGTACCCCACCACCCACGGCCTGCCGTCGCTGCGTACCGCCCTCGCCGGGTCGCTGCACCGCCGGTTCGGGGTGAGCGTCGATCCGGTGGCGGTGCTGCCGACGATCGGGTCCAAGGAGCTGGTGGCCTGGCTGCCGATGCTGCTCGGCGTGCGCGCGGGCGACACCGTCATGATCCCCGAGCTGGCCTACCCCACCTACGAGGTCGGCGCCCGGCTCGTCGGCGCCGACGTCGTGCGGTCCGACTCGACCATGGCGCTCGGACCCCGCCGCGTCGCTCTGACCTGGGTCAACTCCCCGTCCAACCCGACCGGACGCGTGCTGCCGCCCGAGCACCTCGCCAAGGTCGTCGCCTGGGCCCGCGAGCGCGGAACGGTCGTCGCGTCCGACGAGTGCTACCTGCTCCTCTCGAACGGTGCGGACGCCGCGTCTATCCTGCACCCGGACGTCTGCGGAGGCTCCCACGAGGGTCTCCTGGCGGTCCACTCGATGTCGAAGTCGTCCAATCTCGCCGGCTACCGCGCGGCGTTCGTCACCGGTGATCCGGCGCTGGTCGCGGGCCTGCTGGAGGTGCGCAAGCACATCGGCATGCTGGTCCCGCGTCCCGTGCAGGCCGCGATGGAGGCCGCAGCCACCGACGACGCCCACATCGTGGCCCAGGCGCAGGTGTACGCGCGGCGCCGCGGCCCGCTCCGCGCGGCGCTGGAGGCGGCAGGTCTGCGAGTCGACCACTCCGAGGCGGGGCTCTACCTCTGGGCCACCGCCGGGGAGGCCTCCCGGTCGACGGTCCGGCGGTTCGCGGCGCAGGGTGTGCTGGTGGCACCGGGGGACTTCTACGGTCCAGCGGGTGCGCAGCACGTGCGCGTCGCCCTGACCGCGACGGAGGAGAGGATCACAGCGGCGATCGGGCGGTTGGCGCGTCTGTGAGGGCCGACCCGACGGCTCGAGGACATGAACAGATGGTCAGTTGGCGTGCAGTGCCTCGTTCAGTGCGATGCCCTCACCCGTCCGGACCAGCACTTCCACGGCACCGGTGCGGGAGTTGCGGCGGAACAGCAGCCCGTCCTGGCCCGACAGCGTGCGGGCGCCGGCCGCGCCGCCGTCCGGCAGCGTGACCTTGGTGCCCGCGGTGACGTAGAGCCCGGCCTCGACGATGCAGTCATCACCGAGCGAGATGCCGATGCCGGCGTTGGCGCCGATCAGGCAGCGCCGGCCGACCGACACGACCTCCTTGCCGCCACCCGAGAGCGTGCCCATGATCGACGCGCCGCCACCCACGTCGGAGCCGTCGCCGACCACGACCCCCGCCGAGATTCGGCCCTCGACCATCGACGCGCCGAGGGTCCCCGCGTTGAAGTTGACGAAGCCCTCGTGCATCACGGTCGTGCCCGCGGCGAGGTGGGCACCGAGCCGGACGCGGTCGGCGTCGGCGATGCGGACGCCGACCGGAACCACGTAGTCGACCATCCGTGGGAACTTGTCGACGCCGTACACGGTGACCGGTCCGCGCGCGCGCAGCCGGCTGCGGACGAGCTCGAAGCCGGATACCGCGCACGGCCCGTGGTTGGTCCACACCACGTTGGTGAGCCGGCCGAAGGCGCCGTCCAGGTTGATCTCGTTCGGGGCGACCAGGCGGTGGCTGAGCAGGTGCAGCCGCAGGTAGGCGTCGTGGGCATCGGCGGGCGGGTCGGCCAGGGAGTCGATCACGGTGCGGACGACGACGGTGCGGGTACCGCGGACCTCGTCGGCGCCGGCGAGCGGCTCGAGATCCACCACGACATCGGGGGCGTCGGCGCCGAGGGCGGGGGAGGGGAACCAGGTGTCCAGGACGGTGCCGTCGCCGGTGACGGTGGCCAGACCGGTGCCGGAGGCGCCCTCGCGGCGCAGTGCGGTGCTCACGACCGGACGCTAGCGGCCGGGCCGTCGCGTACAGACCTCCGGGGGCGGCGGCTCTTGGCGGTGCTGCGCGACCCGCACCTCCCATTGGCTCCGGCGACGCCGCGCATCGCGGTGGCTGCGGTCGCGACCGAACGTCTCGGGTGGGGACGCGAGCCCGTAGCGGTCTGCCCGCCAGTCACCCGAGACCGGGTCCAACACGGTGCCCAGGTGTGAGGGGTAGCGGCGTTCTGCGCCGTCGCGGAGGTCATCGCGTTCGTCACCCATCGGGGTGACGAGATGCCCTTGACGGTCGACGGCGACGAGCAGGAACTCTGCCACCGCGAGCAACTGGTGGAGCATGCCCAGGCTCGGGGCGAGCGTGCCGCACTCGATCCGCGCGCAGTGGAGGCCGAGACCCGGCGCGCTGTGCGAGCTCGCGCTGGCTGCAGTCGGCCCGGCGCCGCGCTGCGCGCACGAGTCCGACGGGATCGGCGAACGTGGGGTGGATCTCCATATCCACCTGGCTCGCGACCCGGTCGCCCGGCGGCAAGCCCCAGACCCGGCCCTGTGGACAACCACGGAGCGGGGTGTCTCGATGTCGTTGCGACCTCGATCCTCAGCGACCGGGCGACGGCGACGGCCAGGGCGCCGATCGAAGACCTCGGTCAGGGACCCGACCGTGGCAGGCCGACCCGGACACCCGCGCCGGCAGCTACGTTACGAGCAGACCACGCATGCGGGTCAGGTATCTCTCAGCCGTCGTTGGCGGCCCCCGACCACGGTGACAACACCTCCTAGATCATCAACGACAGGGGCGACAAGTCATGCCATGGCCGGTGGCCCGCAAGCACTCATCGGGCTTGACCAAGAAGGCAACGGGGTGGGGGGCTCAGAGCAAAGCGTCACCGAAGGGCCTCCCGGCGGCGGGGCGGCCTGGAGCGGAGCGCGGGTAGCGTGCGTAGATGCCCGTTCCGTACCTGGATCTTCACGCCGACCCGGTAGAGCTGTGCGCCGCGATGGTCGACGTGCCCAGCGTCTCGGGTGCGGAAGCGGCCCTGGCCGGCGCGATCGAGAGCGCGCTGCGGGAGCAGGCGCCGCACCTGGAGGTGCTGCGGTCGGGCGACGCCGTGCTCGCGCGCACCGACCTCGGGCGGGGAACGCGGGTGCTGCTCGCCGGGCACATCGACACGGTGCCGACCGCCGACAACCTGCCCAGCCGCCGCGACGGGCACCTGCTGCACGGCTGCGGCACGTCGGACATGAAGGCGGGTGACGCCGTCATCGCGCACCTGGCGGCCACGCTCGTCGCGCCCCGCCACGACCTCACGCTGGTGTTCTACGACTGCGAGGAGGTCGAGGCCGAGCGCAACGGGCTCGGGCGCATCGAGCGCGACCACCGCGACTGGCTCGCCGCCGACCTCGCGATCCTCGGGGAGCCGACGAACGGCACGGTGGAGGCCGGCTGTCAGGGCACGCTGCGCGTCGAGGTCACGACACGCGGGCGCCGGGCGCATTCGGCGCGCGCCTGGCTCGGTGACAACGCCGTGCACTCCGCGGGCGCGGTGCTCGACCGTCTCCGCGCCTACACCCCGCGTGAGGTCGACATCGACGGTTGCGTCTACCGCGAGGGGTTGCAGGCCGTGCGGATCGCGGGTGGGGTGGCGGGCAACGTCGTTCCCGACGAGTGCGTGGTCACGGTCAACTTCCGCTTCGCCCCCGATCGGGACGCCGGCGATGCGGAGTCCCACGTCCGGGAGGTACTGGACGGCTTCGAGCTGGCCATCATCGACCTGTCGCCCGGTGCGCTCCCCGGCCTGCGCGCGCCCGCGGCGCAGGAGTTCCTGACCATGACGGGGACCACGGCATCGGCCAAGTACGGCTGGACCGACGTCTCGCGCTTCGCCGCGCTCGGCATCCCGGCGCTGAACTACGGCCCGGGCGACCCGAACCTCGCCCACACGCGTGACGAGCACGTCGACACGCGTCAGATCACCGACGCCGTCGCCGTGCTCCGCCGTTTCCTGTGCGGCTGAGATTCCCGGCCGGTCACCGAGGCGGCGTGGTCGCCCCGGCGGCGGCCCGGCGCCGACCTCACTAACCTGACGGGCATGACCACCAGCGGGAGTCTCCGCCCCGAGGAGAAGCAGCCCGGCGAGAGACACCGAGGACCTGTGACGCTGCGCGGGGCGCACGCCATCGAGTCGACGACCACCGATCAGCGACTGCTGGACTCCCGCGGCCCCAGCGACTGGGTGCACACCGACCCCTGGCGTGTGCTGCGCATCCAGGCCGAGTTCGTCGAGGGGTTCGGCATGCTCGCCGAGCTGCCGCGCGCGGTCACGGTGTTCGGCTCCGCCCGCACGTCGCGCGACCACGGCGACTACGCCCAGGGGCGCGCGCTGGGCACGGCGTTGGCCGAGGCCGGGTTCGCCGTGATCACCGGTGGCGGGCCGGGCGTGATGGAGGCGGCGAACAAGGGCTGCTCCGAGGCGGGCGGGTTCTCCGTCGGGCTGGGCATCGAGCTGCCCTTCGAGCAGGGACTCAACGAGTGGGTCGACCTCGGCATCAACTTCCGCTACTTCTTCGCCCGCAAGACGATGTTCGTGAAGTACTCGCAGGCCTTCGTGTGCCTGCCCGGTGGCTTCGGCACGCTCGACGAGCTGTTCGAGGCGTTGACCTTGGTGCAGACGAAGAAGGTGACCAAGTTCCCGGTGGTGCTGCTGGGCACCGAGTACTGGGGCGGGCTCTACGACTGGATCTCCAAGACCGTGCTGGACGCCGGGAACATCGGGAAGAAGGACCTGGCCCTGCTGCACCTCACCGACGACGTCGACGACGCCGTGCAGGTGGTGAACGAGGCGTACCGGGCGTGGGAGGAGGCGCACTGATGAGCGCGCCGCCTACCGGGCGGGACCGCGCCTCGAGCACGGCCGTCTGTGTCTACTGCGCGTCCGTCGACGGCATCGCGCCGCGCTACACGGAGCTCGCGGCCGAGGTGGGTCGGGAGATCGCCGCCCGCGGTTGGGAGCTGGTGTCCGGCGGCGGCAGGCGGTCGATGATGGGCGCGGTCGCCGGTGCGGCGCGGGCAGGTGGCGCGCGCACCACCGGCGTGATCCCCCGGTCTCTCGTCGACCTGGAGTGGGCCGACCACGACTCCGACGAGCTGCTCGTCGTCGACACGATGCGCGAGCGCAAGGCCGCGATGGAGGACCGCGCCGACGCGTTCCTCGCCCTGCCCGGGGGAATCGGTACGTGCGAGGAGCTGTTCGAGGTGTGGACATCGGGCCACCTGCGGATGCACGCGAAGCCGGTGGTGCTCCTGGATCCGGACGGGCACTACGCCGGGCTGCTGGACTGGGTGCGCGGGCTGGCCGACCGCGGGTTCGTCCGGCCCCACGCGCTGGCCCGGCTGGTCGTCACCACCGACGTGACGGCGGCGCTGGACGCGTGCGGGACCACCGCCCCGTGATCCGCTTCGGCAAGCGCGAGCCGGCCCGGGACCGGGCACTGGTGATGGCCATCGTCAACCGCACGCCCGACTCGTTCTACGACCGCGGCGCCGCGTTCACCGACACTGCCGCCATGTCCAGGGTGGACGCCGCCGTCGTCGAGGGCGCCGACATCGTCGACATCGGCGGAGTCAAGGCCGGTCCCGGTGCGGAGGTGGACGTCGCCGAGGAGATCCGCCGGGTCGTGCCGTTCGTCGCCGCCGTCCGCGAGCGGTATCCCGACATCGTGATCAGCGTCGACACCTGGCGCGGCGAGGTCGGCCGGATCGCCGTCGCCGAGGGCGCGGACCTGCTCAACGACACGTGGGCCGGTGCCGACCCGACGCTCGGCGAGGTCGCGGCCGGGACCGGGGTGGGCATCGTCTGCTCGCACACCGGCGGCGCCGTCCCGCGGCGGCGCCCGCACCGCGTCCGGTACGCCGACGTGGTCGCCGACGTCATCGCCGACGTGTGCGGGCAGGCCGAGCGGCTCGTCGCACTCGGGGTGCCCCGCGAAGGGGTGCTCATCGACCCGACGCACGACTTCGGCAAGAACACCTTCCATGGGTTGACGCTGCTGCGCCGCTGCGACGAGCTGGTGGCAACGGGCTGGCCGGTCCTCATGGCACTGTCCAACAAGGATTTCGTGGGTGAGACGCTCGGCGTGGCGGCTACGACCGACCGGCTCGAGGGAACGCTGGCCGCCACCGCGCTGGCTGTGGCTGCGGGCGCACGGGTGTTCCGCGCCCACGAGGTGGCTGCCACCCGCCGCACGGTGGACATGGTTGCCGCCATAGTGGGTACTCATCCACCCGCGCGGACGATCCGCGCGCTGGCCTGAGGGAGGCGCATGGATCGCGCGACCGAGCAGTGGTTCGCCCGACGCACCTGGCAGGAGCCGGACTGGTCGGTGGCCGATCTCGTCGCCGCCAAGGCCGGGCGCCGGGTGTCGGTGGTGCTGCCCGCACTCGACGAGGAGGCCACCGTCGGCGCGATCGTCGCCGCGATCGTCCCGTTGACGACCGGCGCGGCCCCGCTCGTCGACGAGTTGGTCGTCGTGGACTCCGGGTCCACCGACCGCACGGTCGAGCTCGCCGCCGCGGCCGGTGCCCGTGTGGTGCACCGCGAGGAGGTCGTGCCCGATCTGGAACCGCTCCCGGGCAAGGGCGAGGTGCTGTGGCGCTCGCTGGCGGCCACCACCGGTGACCTGGTCTGCTACCTCGACTCCGATCTCATCGACTTCGACCCCGCGTTCGTGCCGGCGCTGCTGGGTCCGTTGATCACCGAGCCGGGCGTCGCGCTGGTGAAGGGGTTCTACCGGCGCCCACTGCGACTGGAGACGACGCAGGCGGACACCGGAGGTGGCCGCGTCACCGAACTGCTGGTCCGGCCGCTGCTCTCGGCGCTGCGGCCCGAGCTGGCCGGCGTCGTCCAGCCGCTGGGCGGGGAGTACGCGGGCACCCGCGAGCTGCTGGAGTCGCTGCCGTTCGCCGCCGGGTACGGCGTGGAGATCGGGCTGTTGCTCGACACCCACGCCACCCTCGGGCTCGACGCGCTCGCCCAGGTCAATCTCGGCGTGCGCAAGCACCGCAACCGCTCGCTGTTGCAGCTCGGGGTGATGGCACGCCAGATCCTTGCCGCGGCCCTGTCGCGGTGCGGCATGCCGGACGCCGGGGGAGCGCTCACCCAGTTCGTCCAGATCGGCGGGGAGTGGGTGCCGTCGTCCACCGACGTCGCTGTCGCGGAGCGGCCACCCATGTGCGAGGTGCTGAACCGGGTTCGCTGAATCGGGTGCACCGAACCCGGGTGCAGCGACCCGGGTACCGAACCCGGGTGCAGCGACCCGGGTGGTCGCAGGCGGGGGCCCGTGGTGGGATTGGACGGTGGGGACCGTGTTGATCTACCTGGTCGTCGTCGTGACGGTCGGAGCCGCCCTGTTCGGAGTCGCCGCCGTCGTGTTCGGTCGGGGCGAGGAACTGGCACCGCTCGCGCCGGGTGCCACGCCGACCCGGCTGCCGATGGACGAGATCAGCGGCCAGGACGTGCGCGAGCTGCGGTTCCCGCAAGCGGTGCGGGGATATCGGATGGCGGAGGTGGACTGGGTGCTCGATCGTCTGGCCGACGAGCTGGACCGGACCGGGGCCGAACGTGACGGCCTGCTGGCCCGCGTCTCGGAGCTCGAATCGTCACCGGCTCGTGCCGGTGCCCGCGCCGACGGGGACGACCTGTGAGTTCGCGCGTGGAGCTGACTGTGCCCGTGGACGTCGGCGCGCCCGCCGAAGCCGTCTGGAAGGCGGTCACCGACTGGGAGGGTCAGGGCGAGTGGATGCTCGGCACCCGGGTGGCGGTCACCAGCGACGGTGACGGCAGGCGCCTCGGCGCCACCCTCAGGGCGGTCACCGGGGTGGGGCCGATAGGGATCATCGACACGATGGAGGTCGTCGAGTGGGCGCCGCCTACGCGGTGCGTGGTGCGCCACACCGGCAGGATCGTGCGCGGTGACGGGGTGTTCGAGGTCGTCGAGCTCGGGCCGGAGAGCGCCCGGTTCCTGTGGACCGAGCTGCTCGACCTCCCGCTCGGGGCGTTGGGCCGCTTCGGCTGGCCGATCGTGCGTCCGGTGTTCCGAGCCGGAGTGGCCCGCTCGCTGCGCAAGATGGCCCGGCTCTGCGAGGCGGAACACCTCACAGGTGGGTGAGCCCACCCGCTGCGGCTGGGCCGGTTCGGCGCCCGAGTACGTGGCGTACCACGACGACGAGTGGGGACGCCCGGTGCGCGGCGTGACGCCGATGTTCGAGCGGCTCTGCCTGGAGAGCTTCCAGTCGGGGTTGTCGTGGATCGTGATCCTGCGCAAGCGCCAGGCGTTCCGCGCCGCCTTCGCGGGGTTCGACCCGACGACGGTGGCCACCTTCTCCGACGCCGACGTGTCGCGACTGCTCGCCGACGCCGGCATCGTCCGGAACCGGGCGAAGATCGACGCGACCGTCCACAACGCCCGAGTCGTGCTCGAGGGGGACACCCCGCTCGACGACCTGCTCTGGTCCTTCGCGCCCGAGGTGCACCGGCGCCCGGCCGCGCTCGCCTACATTCCGGCGACCACGGTGGAGTCCACCGCGATGGCCCGCGAGCTCAAGCGGCGCGGTCTGCGCTTCGTCGGACCCACCACCTGCTACGCATTGATGCAGGCCGCGGGGCTCGTTGACGACCATGTCCAGGGGTGTTGGCGTGCAGCAACGGGGTGACTCCGGAGGGTGAACCCTCTGTCGAGATGATCGCTCCGGTTTCGCCCCTGTCCGACGGATGAGGAAGGATGTTCGCAGCATCCTCGCCGTGCGCTCTCCCCGCGCTGCGGCGCCCTGCACGCAAGACACAACGCGAGATACCGATATGGGCATGACGACGGAGGGAGCAGGACATGGCGGCGATGAAGCCCCGGACCGGTGACGGTCCTCTGGAGGTGACCAAGGAGGGGCGGGGCATCGTGATGCGCGTCCCTCTCGAGGGTGGCGGCCGCCTGGTGGTGGAGATGTCGGCCGAGGAGGCCGGTGACCTCGGCGACGCACTCAAGGCCGCCGCCGGCTGACCCGCACGCACGACCGAACGGCACCGCCCCGCAGCCACGAGGCCGCGGCGGTGCCGTTTCTCGTGCCCGGCCCTCACTCGGCTCATGCCACGACGGCGGTCCGGAGGGCTCGGCGGTCGTCGAGCGTGACGAGCTCGATCGACACCGCGCCGCACGCGCAGCGCCGATAGCGCACCCACCCCTCCGACGTGTGGTGGGTGGAGAGCACCGCCGTCTCGTCGCGGGGCCATCCACAGAGCGCGCACCGCATGGCCGCGCCTCCTCTCGGTAATAGGTATATTGCCTTGAGAGCTTACCGCAACCAGTGCGAGGATGTCACAGGCCAGTGGACTTCATCGGTTACCGCAGCGACGCGATCTGCGCCGCCGTGGACTTGGTCAACGTCGTGACGGAGGACCCCGAGGGGCTGCTCCCGGACCAACTGCATCGTGTCCTCGTGGCGCACGCCTACCAGGTGCTCGACGCCTCCGAGAGCGTCGAGTCCGCGCTGCGGGCATGGGCGCGCCGGCTGCGCACCGTCTTCGACGTGAGGACCCTCGACGAGGCCGCGGTCGCAGTGAACGCCCTGCTCTTGGACGTCAGGATCGAGCCGCACCTCACCTGTCATGACGGCGACGGCTGGCATCTGCACTACACCGCACCCGAGGCCGGCGTGGTCGACCGGATGCGCGCCACCACCGCGTTCGCACTGGCGATGCTCGTCTCGGAGTACGGGGTGGACCGCCACGGGCACTGCGCGGCCGACGGGTGCGCCCGCGTGTACGCCGACACCTCCCGGAACGCGGCCCGCCGCTACTGCTCCTCGGCCTGCGCCAACCGCACCGCCGTGGCCGCCCACCGCACCCGCGCTCGCGCACAGGCGCGTCAGGGCAGCCCGCGGTAGATCTCCACGGTCCGGGCGGCGGCCTGCGCCCACTCGAAATCGGCCACGGCCCGGGCCCGGCCCGCCGCGCCCATCGCCCGGGCCCGGGCCGGATCCGCGAGCAGAGTGTTGACCGCGTCGGCGATGCCGGCACGGAACTCGTCCACGGCGTGCTCGTCGAAGTGCACCAGGAGCCCCGTCGTGCCGTCGTCCACGACCTCCGGGATGCCGCCGACGTCCGAGGCCACGACGGCCGTACCGCACGCCATCGCCTCCAGGTTCACGATCCCCAGCGGCTCGTACACCGACGGGCAGACGAACACCGTCGCGGCCGACAGGATCTGGCGGACCCGGACCGTCGGCATCATCCCCCGCACCCACACCACTCCGTGCCGGGCCGCGGCGAGCTCGGCGACGGCGAGCTCGGTCTCCTCGGCGATCTCCAGAGTGTCCGGGGCGCCCGCGCAGAGCACGATCTGCGCGTCACCGTCGATGTGATGGGCCGCCGCGACGAGGTGGCCCAGTCCCTTCTGCCGCGTGATGCGGCCGACGAACGCGACGACGGGTCGACCGGGGTCGATCCCGGCGCCGAGCAGCGCGTCGCGGGCCGGGTCGGGGTGGTAGAAGTCGGTGTCGATGCCGTTGTGCACCACGTGGACGCGGGCCGGGTCGAGGGCCGGGTAGCAGTCCAGCACGTCCGTGCGCATACCGGCGCTCACCGCGATGACGGCGTCGGCGGCCTCGTAGGAGGTGCGCTCCACCCACGAGGAGAGCCGGTAGCCGCCGCCCAGTTGCTCGGCCTTCCACGGGCGGCGCGGTTCCAGCGAGTGCGCGGTGACGACGTGCGGGATCCCGTGGAGGATCTTCGCCAGGTGCCCGGCCATGTTGGCGTACCAGGTGTGGGAGTGGGCGACGTCGACGCCGCCCAGCGCCGCGACCATCGACAGGTCGACGCCGAGGGTCTGCAGGGCCGGGTTCGCGTCGTGGAGGTCGTCGGGGGGTACATGGGCGTACACGTCCGGGTGGGCGGTACGCGGCGGGCCGAAGCAGTGGACGTCGACGTCGAGGAGTTCGCGCAGTGCCGGCACCAGGTGCTCGACGTGGACCCCCGCGCCTCCGTAGACATCCGGAGGGAACTCGCGGGTGAGCAGGCCGATGCGCACGTCGGCACGGTAGGCCATCCCATCGGGGGACCTGCGCGCCACTACACGGGGTTTCGCCCGATCGCCCCCTGGTTTCTGTGGCCCGGCACGGTGTGAGCGCAGTAGGGTCGGCTGCGTGACGACGCTCGGGTGGCCCGGTAGCGGACTGTCGGCATGACCGGCGCCCGCCCCACGCCCGCCTCACCACGGGGTTTCTCGGCCAACGTTCTCGGCATCGTGCTCGCGGGCGGCGAGGGCAAACGGCTCTGGCCGCTCACCGCCGACCGGGCGAAACCTGCTGTTCCGTTCGGCGGCAACTATCGGCTCATCGACTTCGTCCTGTCGAACCTCGTCAACACCGGTCTGCACCGCATCTGCGTGCTCACCCAGTACAAGTCCCACAGCCTCGACCGCCACATCTCCACCACGTGGCGCCTGTCGAGCGTGCTGGGCCAATACATCACGACCGTTCCGGCGCAACAGCGCCTCGGCCGGCGCTGGTACACCGGCAGCGCCGACGCGATCTTCCAGAGCCTGAACCTGGTCTACGACGAGCGGCCCGACTACATCATCGTCTTCGGTGCCGACCACGTGTACCGGATGGACCCCGGCCAGATGATCACCGACCACATCGAGAGCGGCGCGGGCGTCACCGTGGCCGGCATCCGGGTGCCCCGCGCCGAGGCCAAGGCGTTCGGGTGCATCGCCTCCGACGCCTCCGGGCGCATCACCGAGTTCCTGGAGAAGCCGTCGGATCCGCCGTCGGTGCCGGACGACCCGGACGTCACGTTCGCCTCGATGGGCAACTACGTGTTCACCACCGAGGTGTTGCTCGAGGCGTTGCGCGCCGATGCCGAGGACGGCGACTCCGAGCACGACATGGGAGCCGACATCATCCCGCGGCTGGTCCGCGAGGGCGATGCGCACGTGTACGACTTCGCCGAGAACGTGGTGCCCGGCGCCACCGACCGCGACTCGGGCTACTGGCGTGACGTGGGCACGATCGACGCCTACTACGAGGCCCACACCGACCTGGTCTCCGTGCACCCGATCTTCAACCTCTACAACCAGCGCTGGCCGATCCGGACGGCGATGGCGCCGTTCCCGCCGGCCAAGTTCGTGGAGGGTGGCATCGCGCAGGACTCCGTCGTCGGCGCGGGCACCATCATCTCCGGCGCGATCGTGCGCCGGTCGGTGATCAGCCCGAACGTCCGCATCGTCGCGGGTGCCGAGGTGTCGGACTCCGTGGTGCTGCCGGGTGCCCGGGTGGGCCGCGGTGCCGTGGTCCGCGGCGCGATCCTCGACAAGAACGTGATCATTCCCGATGGCGCGCTGGTCGGCGTCGACCTCGCCATGGACCGCGCCCGCTACACCGTCAGCCAGGGCGGGGTCGTCGTGCTCGGCAAGGGCACCACCGCACTCTGACGCACCGCACCTCCCCGCGAAGTCAGCCGATCTTGACCGCGGCCAGCAACCCGTCGCCCAGCGGGAGGAGCACCGGGACCAGGCGGTCGTCCGCACGGACCTGCCTGGCCACCTCGCGCAGGGCCGCGACGCCGGGCTCGGCGGCGTCCGGGTCGAGGATGCCCTCGGAGAGGATGTCGTCGAGCGCCACGATGCCGCCCGGGCGCAGCAGGCGCACCGCTTCGTCGAGGTATCGCGGGTAGTCGACGGGTTCGGCGTCGATGAAGACGAGGTCGTAGCCGCCGTCGGTGAGCCGCGGCAGCACGTCGAGGCCCATGCCGTTGATCAGGCGCAGCCGCGACGGCCCGTGGCCGGCGGCGGTGAAGGCCATGCGGGCGATCCGCTGGTGCTCCGGGTCCACGTCGATCGAGGTGAGAACCCCGTCGGGAACCATTCCGCGCAGCAGCCAGAGCCCGCTCACGCCCGCGCCGGTACCGATCTCCACCACGGCCTTGGCGCTGATCGTGGCCGCGAGGAACCGCAGCCCCGCACCCCCTCCCGGCCCGACGGGTGTGCAGCCCAGATGGTTCGCGCCGGCACGCGCGGCGATGAGCACATCGTCCTCGGGGAGGTAGGATTCTACGTGTTCGCGCAGCACGCGGGCGTCCGCCGCAGGTCGGTCGGTGGCGTCGTCCGGGCCGGTCATGGTCGAGAGGCTACTGCCCGACCGGCGCGGTACCGCGGCGCGCCGCGCTCCCATCGAGCGTGATCACTCTGCGGACTTCACAGGTTCCTCTCAGTAGGTTCTCACCCTTCGTTCACAGGTATGCGGCACCGTAGGAAGCGTCGGTCGGGGTCGTCGACCGATGGAGATCCGGAACTCCGACGTCCGGAGTCCCGTTGTCAGTACGGCACGATCCGCCAGGGGAGGACCCCACGATGACCGAGGGCTCAGCCCCATCGCTGATGGCCCCGTCGCACGCCGACACGGTGCTGCCCGGTGACGGTGCCGAATGGACGCCCCCGAGCTGGGACGAGGTCGTCCGGGAGCACGCCGACCGCGTGTACCGGCTCGCGTACCGCCTGACGGGCAACCCGCACGACGCCGAGGACCTCACCCAGGAGACGTTCGTCCGGGTGTTCCGCTCGCTCGCCTCGTACAAGCCGGGCACGTTCGAGGGTTGGTTGCACCGCATCACCACCAACCTGTTCCTGGACATGGTGCGGCGGCGTTCCCGCATCCGGATGGAGGCGCTCCCCGACGACTCCGACCGGATTCCTGGTCGTGGCCCGGAACCGGAACAGGTGTTCTCCGACACCCACCTCGACCCGATGCTGCAGGCCGCGCTCGACGACCTGGCCCCGGAGTTCCGGGCCGCGGTCGTGCTGTGCGACGTCGAGGGCCTGTCGTACGAGGAGATCGGTACCACTCTCGGCGTGAAGCTGGGTACGGTGAGGAGCAGGATCCACCGTGGACGGGCGGCGCTGCGTACCTCTCTCGAGCGCCGTCGCTCGGAGTTGCAGGCGCTCCTCGACGCCGCGGTACCGGAGGAGGTTCGCGGGTGAACGGGAGCGACGAGCGACGACGCTTCACGGTCACGGTCACTGCGCCGGACTGGGGTCAGGACCATCTCTCGTCCGACGCCATCGTGGCCTACGTCGACGACGAGCTCGCCGACCGGCCGCACAGCCGCGCCGCGCGCCACCTGGACACCTGCCCGGAATGTGTGGCGGAGGTCGTCGCGCAGGGGCAGGCCCGCCTGGCCCTGCGCTCGGCCGAGTGCCCGAGTCTGCCGTCGGCGCTGCTCCGCAGTTTGTGCTCCATCCCGCAGGACACCGAGCTCGCCGACCCGTCGCCCGGGCTCGCGGTGACCGACGACGGCCGGATCGTCACCGTGGTCCGGCCCGAGAAGCTGCCCCGTCCCGTCGACGTCCCGCCCGCGGGGCTCGCCTCCTCCGATAACGCGCCCGCGTCCCATGGTCGGCGGCCGCCGGTGCGGCGCCTCTACCGTCTCGGAGCCGGTGCGGCCGTCTCCGGGCTGGCGATCGGTGCGCTCGCGCTCGGAGCTCCCGGCCTCGCCGGCGGCCCACCACCCAGCGCCCCGGCCGACCGGGGCGTGTTCGACGGTCCGGTCCTCGGCGGGCCGTCCGGCGTGCTCGAAGCCAGGTTCCGGCTGCTCCCCGCCGCGCGCCAGGACTCGGTCATGACCCGGATGGACCTCATGCCCGACTCCTTCCGGCTGCGCTGAGCAGGGCGCGCCACGCGGACTTCACCGTCGGTGGGGCACGCTGCTGACCGGCCCGTCCCGTCCCTGCTCAGGAGCGTCCAGCGCGATGACCGATGGTGCGACCGACTCGTCCGGCGAGCCGCCCCGCCTCACACCGCGCCCGCTGGACCGTCCGCCGGTGGACGAGGGGGCGGCCGAGCTCTTCGGTCGTCCCGGTGGTGTGGACGGGGCGTTCGACGGGCGCTGGGCGCCGGCCGGGGCGCCGGTGACCAACGGTGCCCGCACCGCACTCCTTCCACCGCCCCCCGCGGCTCTGGCCAGCGCGTTCGGCCGTCCGAACGCCGGTGCGTCCGCGCTGCAGCGACCCCCTGGTACCGGAGAACCGGTCGGCGACGACCCCTTCTGGGACGCCGACGCCGAACGCGATCCGTGGCGTGATCCCGACAGCGTGGCCGCCCTGGGGCCCCCGCCCGCCTCGCCGGAGCCCGACGTGCCCGCGACGCGCGGCGAGGGAGCGCGCCTGAGCCTGCGCGAGGTGCTGTTCGGGGGTCGCGTGTCCCCACGGGCCCTGGCGGTGCTCGGCGTGCTCGCTCTGCTGATCGGCTCGGCGGGCGGCGTCGTCGGGCGGATGACCGCCGAGGGCGCGGCGAGCCTCACCGACCCCGACCCGACGATCGCCCAAGCCGCGCCCGCGAAGGAACGCCCGCCCGGTTCGGTCGCCGACATCGCCGCGCGCACGGTCCCGGCCGTGGTGTCCATCGAGATCAGGATCGGTGACGAGGGCGGCACCGGCTCGGGCGTCGTCATCGACCCGGCGGGCTACGTGCTCACCAACGACCATGTCGTCGCCCCGGCCGCCGCGGCGCAGGGAGCCGCGATCGAGACGATCTTCCACGACGGCACCCGCGGCATCGCGCAGATCGTCGGGCGCGACGCGAAGACCGACCTTGCGGTGCTCAAGGTGGAGGTCGCGAACCCCGTGGTGGCGACCGTCGGATCCTCGGCCGGCCTGGCGGTGGGAGACGGCGTGCTGGCCATCGGCTCGCCGCTCGGGCTGGCCGGCACCGTCACCGACGGCATCGTCAGTGCGCTCGACCGGCCCGTGCGGCTCGACGCGGGAGGCGACGCCAACGCCGTGATCGACGCGATCCAGACCGACGCCGCCATCAACCCCGGCAACTCGGGCGGTCCACTGGTCGACTCGACCGGTGCCGTGGTGGGGATCAACACCGCCATCCGCAGCCTCGGCCAGGGCGAGGGCGGCTCGATAGGCCTCGGGTTCGCGATCCCCATCGACGACGCCCGGCTGATCGCCGAGGAGCTGATCCGCAGCGGTGTGGTGCGCCACGCGGAGATCGGCGTCAACGCACGGTCGGTCAGCGACGGGACCACCGACGGCGCGCAGGTGCAGAACGTGCAGCAGGGTGGGGCCGCGGCGGTCGCCGGGATCCTGGAGGGCGACGTCATCGTCCGGGTGGGGGAGCGACTGATCGCCGGTGCCGACGAGCTCGTCGTCGCGGTCCGCGAGCGCAACCCCGGGGACACGGTGGCCGTCGAGCTGGTCCGGGAGGGTCGCCCGCTCACGTTGTCGGTCGTCCTCACCTCCGACTGACGTAGGCTGGCACCGTGTTCGACAGCATCGGCTGGGGCGAGATCCTGGTACTCATCGTGGCCGGGCTGTTCATCCTGGGTCCGGAACGGCTGCCGTCGGCCGCGGCGTGGCTCGGGCGCAGCATCCGGCAGGTCAAGGAGTACGCCAGCGGGGCGCGCGAGCAGCTTCGCGGTGAGCTCGGCCCGGAGTTCGACGAGCTGCGCAAGCCTCTCGACGAGCTGCGCGGCCTGCGCGACCTCAACCCGCGAACCGTGGCCAAGCGCGCCCTGTGGGACGACGACCCGGCGCCCAAGCCCAACGGCTACGCGCCGCCCCCCACCGGCGGCACGGTCAACGGTGCCGCGAGCCCGAACCTGTCGAAGAGCGCCCCGCAGCGCCACCCCGCCACCGGCCGCGCCCCGGACACGCTGGCCAAGAACGAGCGCCCCCCGATCGACCCGGACGCCACCTGAGCGCAGCCCCGGCTCAGTGCTTGACGGGGGTGAGGTTCAAGCTCATACCGGCGAGGCCTCGCGCGCGGGTGGTCAGCCGGTCGGCCACCTTCTGCAACGCCTTCGCGCTCGCGGCCTCGGGGTCGGCCAGGACGATCGGCGTGCCCTCGTCACTGCACTCCCGCAGGCGGGTCTCCAGCGGGATCTGGCCCAGCAGCGGGACGGGGGCCCCGAGCGCCGTGGTCAGCGAGTCGGCCACCGTCTTGCCTCCGCCGGATCCGAAGACCTCCATGCGGGTGCCGTCCGGCAGCTCCATCCACGACATGTTCTCGACGACGCCGGCGAGGCGCTGGCGGGTCTGCAGCGCGATGGAACCGGCTCGTTCGGCCACCTCGGCGGCGGCCGTCTGCGGCGTCGTGACGACGAGCAGTTCGGCGTTCGGGATCAGCTGCGCGGTGGAGATCGCGATGTCCCCGGTCCCGGGTGGCAGGTCGAGGAGCAGGACGTCGAGATCGCCCCAGAACACGTCGGCGAGGAACTGCTGCAGGGCGCGGTGCAGCATCGGACCGCGCCACACGACGGCCTCGTTGCCCGGTGTGAACATGCCGATGGAGATGACCTTCACCCCGTGGGCCTGCGGCGGCATGATCATGTCGGCGACCTTGGTGGGGCGCGCCGTGGTGCCGAGCATGCGCGGTATCGAGTGGCCGTAGATGTCGGCGTCGACGACGCCGACCGACAACCCCTTCGCGGCCATCGCCGCGGCCAGGTTGACCGTGATGGAGGACTTGCCGACCCCGCCCTTGCCCGACGCCACGCAGTACACCCGTGTCATCGAGCCGGGCTGGGCGAACGGGATGACCGGTTCGGCGCTGTCCCCACGCAGGCCGCGGCGCAGCTCGGTGCGCTGCACGTCGCTCATGACGTCCAGCTCGACCCGCACGCCGGTGATGCCGGCGACCTGTGACACCGCTTCGGTGACCCGCTTGGTGATGGTGTCCTTCATCGGACAGCCCGCCACGGTGAGGAAGATGCCGACGTGCGCCAGGCCCTCGGGGGACACGGTCACGCCCTTGACCATGCCCAGGTCCGTGATCGGCTTGTGGATCTCGGGGTCGTCGACCGTCGCGAGCGCGGCGTGGACGGCATCGGAGATGGTGGTGGTGGTGTTTCCGGTGGTGGACATCTGTGCCTTCCTGGCGACGCAACCGAGGCTCCCGCCACGGCGCACCCCATGTTACGTCCGTGCCGCGGACCGGCTCGGTCCGTAGCATCTGCGGTCGTGGCGGGCGGCGTCGGCACGGGTCGGTGCGAGGCGGCCGGCCGCGCGCCGGGTGGGGAGGGTTCGTGACGGAGATCGTCGACAGGGCCGGGACGAGGGCCCCGGCGGAGCGCCACGTCCCGACGCGCGAGCAGCTCGGCGCGTGGCGGGCGTTCCTGCGGGCCCACGCGAGCATCACCCGGTCCCTCGAGGCCGAGCTCGAGGCCGACCAGAAGCTGTCGCTGGCCGCCTACGACGTGCTCGTCCAGCTCGTCGAGGCGCCGGACCGGCGACTTCGGATGACGGAGCTGGCCGATGCGGTGCTGCTGTCCCGGTCCGGTGTGACGCGCCTGGTCGACCGGTTGGAGAAGGTGGGCCTGGTGAACCGCTGTCCCGTCGAGTCCGACGGCCGGGGCGTGGCCGCCGAGCTCACCGCCGCCGGCCTGTCGCGGCTTTGGACGGCCTCGCGCACGCACCTCGCCGGGGTGGTGCGGCATTTCGCCGCACGGCTCGACGCCGACGACCTGGCCGCGCTGGAACGCATCAGCCGTCGGCTCGTCGACTGAGCCGGGCGCCGCGCCGCTCCGGGGGCGGCGGGGAACCCAGCCGGTCGCACAGCTTGTCGAACTCGCCGCGCAGGTAGTCCCGCGTCACTACCTCGCCCACCGCGATACGCACCGCGGCGAGCTCCCGAGCGAGGTACTCGGTGTCGGCCTTCGTCCGCTCCGCGCGGGCGCGGTCCTCCTCCAGTGACACGCGGTCGCGGTCGGCCTGGCGGTTCTGGGCGAGCAGGATCAGCGGCGCGGCGTAGGCGGCCTGGGTGGAGAACGCCAGGTTGAGCAGGATGAACGGGTACGGGTCCCACCGCAGGCCCACGGCGAAGAGGTTCAGCGCGATCCAGATGAGCACGAGGACCGTCTGGATGGCGAGGAAGCGTCCGGTGCCCAGGAAGCGGGCGATCCGTTCGGAGAACCGCGCGAATCCGTCGGGGTCGAGCTCGAAGCGGGGACGGCCCAGCCGCGGGAGGTCGAGGCGGCGTCGCGGCGGGGTTGCGCGGGTGTCAGGCATCGGCCACCTCCGTGGTGCCCGGCTCCGGCCGGGCATCGTCGACGCCGCCCGGCTCCGGCCAGTCATCGTTGACGCTGTCACGCCAGTCGGTCGGCAGGAGGTGGTCGAGCACGTCGTCGACCGTGACGGCGCCCAGCAGGTGGTCCTCCCCGTCGACGACGGGCCCGGCCACCAGGTTGTACGCCGCGAAGTACCGCGTGATCTCACCGAGGGTGGCGTCCGGGTGCAGGCGGGCGAGCTCGGTGTCGACGACACCCGCCACCAGCTCGAACGGCGCCTCTCGCAGCAGCCGCTGGGCGTGGACGCAGCCCAGGTAGCGCCCGGTGGGCGTCTGGGTCGGCGGCCTGCACACGAACACCATGCTGGCCAGCGCGGGCGGGATGTCGGGGTTGCGGATCCGGGCGAGCGCCTCGGCCACGGTGCCGTCGGGCCGCAGGACGACCGGTTCCGGGGTCATCAGGCCTCCCGCGGTGTCCGACGAGTAGGTCAGCAGCCTGCGCACGGGCGCCGACTCCTCCGGCTCCATCAGAGCCAGCAGCGCTTCGGCGTCGGCGTCGGGGAGCTCGCCGAGCAGGTCGGCCGCGTCGTCGGGCGACATCGCCTCCAGCACGTCGGCGGCCCGCTCGGCGTCGAGGTGGGACAGCAGCCCGCGCTGGTCGGACTCGGACATCTCCTCGAACACGTCGGCCAGCCGCTCGTCGTCCAGCGCGTCGATCACTTCGTGCTGGCGCTTCTCGGGCAGCTCGGCCAGAGCCGCGGCGACGTCGGTCGAGCGCATGGTCTCGAAGACCGCCAGCAGGCCGGCGGTGCCCTGCCGGTCCGACAGCGTCAACCCCGTCACCGCGCTCCACGCCACCACCTGGACGCCGCCGCGCCGCGCGAGCCCGTGCCGCCGCGCCCGGACCGCGAGCCCCGCCACCACCCAGTCCCGCGACCGGGTCGGCTCGATCGCGGCGTCGGTGACGACCATGGCCTCGCCGGACCCGACCAGATGCACGGGCGCGTCGAGCAGCTGCCCGACGACCAGCGTCTCGCGGGGCCGCTGGACGAACCCGCGCAGGCTCACCGAGCCCGTGGCGAGCGTGACGGCGCCCGGGTCCACCGTGGTGACCCGCAGCATCGGCACGAAGATCCGCCGCCTGGTGACCATCTCGACGACCACGCCGAGCACCCGCGGTGGGCTCGTGTCGACCCGCAGCGAGACGACCAGGTCGCGAACCTTGCCGATGCGCTCGCCGTCGGGGCCGAAGACGGCCAGGCCCACCAGCCGCGCGACGAAGACCCGCTCGGTACCCATGGCACAGAGCCTAGGGTCCACACGGTGGCCACACTCCGGTACGACGTCGTCGACGTGTTCACCGACCGCCCCTACGCCGGCAACCCGCTCGCCGTGGTGCACGGCGGCACCGACCTGAGCACCTGCTGCCGGTGCAGGTCGACGCGCACGGCGCGCAGGTGGCGGGTGGCGCTCCCGAGATCGGACCGGCCCTGGACGCGGTGGCGCTGGCCGCATGCGTCGGGCTGATCCCCACCGACGTCAACGGGTCGCCGCGGGTGTCGCGGCCGCGGGCGTCCCCTATGCGTTCCTGGCGGTGGTCCCCGACGCCGTCGCCCGCGCCGTACCGGACGCTGCGGCACTCCGGGCGTCCAGCCGGGATGTCGGCGGGGCCGCCGGCGGGCTCGTCGGGTTCGTCGTCGTCGCCTTCGACCGGCACGGCCGGCACGCCCACACGCGAATGTTCGCCCCCGAGGTCGGTGTCGTGGAGGACCCGGCCACGGGTTCCGCGGCCGTCGCGCTCGGGGTGCTCCTCGTCGACCGCGGCGTGCTGGCCGGCGACCGGGCCGACCGGGTTCACCGTCGACCAGGGCGCGGAGATCGGCCGGCCGTCGCGGCGGGCGGGGCTGGTCCGTGCCCGCGACGGCGCGGCCGTCGGGACCGCCGTGCGCGGCGACGTCACCACCGTCGCCCGTGGTGAACTGGTTGCGCTGCCGGCCCCCTGAAGGCGCCCTCACGGTGCCCGGGTCCGTGCCCTCCGGTCTCCCACGCGGTTGAGAAACCGATCACGCCACATCCCGCTGTCGCGCGGACCGTGCGAGCATCGTCGCCACGCAGAACCGATCGGCCGTGCCGACCGACCGTCCTGATCGACCGCGCCGACCGACCGTGCCGACCGTGCCGACCGACCGTGCCGACCGTGCTGAACTCGATGAGGAGTCCGCCCCGTGACGACCACCCCTCCCCGCGCCCGCCGGTCCTGCCTGGCGGTCCCGGGGTCCAGCCGGAAGTTCATCGACAAGGCCCGGACGTTGCCCGCCGACCAGGTGTTCCTGGATCTGGAGGACGCGTGCGCGCCGCTGGCGAAGCCGGGCGCCCGCGCGACCATCGTCGCCGCGCTCAACGAGGGCGGCTGGGGCGAGCGGGTCCGCGTCGTGCGCGTGAACGACTGGACCACCGAATGGACCTACCGCGACGTCATCGAGGTGGTGGAGGGTGCGGGCGCCAACCTCGACGCGATCATGCTGCCCAAGGTGCAGACGCCCGAGCAGGTCGTCGCGCTCGACCTCCTGTTGAGCCAGATCGAGAAGACCATGGGCTACGAGGTCGGGAGGATCGGCATCGAGGCCCAGATCGAGAACGCGCTCGGCCTGATCAACATCAACGCGATCGCGGCGGCCTCGCCGCGCATCGAGACGATCATCTTCGGGCCGGCCGACTTCATGGCCTCGATCAACATGAAGTCGCTCGTGGTGGGGGAGCAGCCCCCCGGCTACGACGTGGGTGACGCCTACCACCACATCCTGATGAGCATCCTGATGGCGGCTCGAGCGCACGACAAGCAGGCCATCGACGGCCCGTACCTGCAGATCAAGGACGTCGACGGTTTCCGGCGCGTCGCCGGGCGCTCCGCGGCGCTGGGCTTCGACGGCAAGTGGGTGCTGCACCCCGGCCAGATCGACGCCGCGAACGAGACGTACTCACCCGCCCAGGCCGACTTCGACCACGCGGAGGACATCCTCGACGCCTACGACTTCTACACCTCCGAGGCCGGCGGGAAGCGCGGCGCCGCGATGATCGGCGACGAGATGATCGACGAGGCGTCCCGCAAGATGGCGTTGGTGATCGCCGGCAAGGGCCGGGCCGCCGGCATGACGCGCACCGGCAGATGGACCCCGCCGGCATCGTAGCTCCATGCGCTTCGCGGCCCGTCACGTCCTGGCGCGCCCTACCGCTCCACACCCGCAACGGCGCCGACTTCGCCGGCCTCGGCTCCCTGGTCGACGTGATCGAGGCATGAACGAGTGACCTGGGGTGGGCGATGGCGACATCGATTCGTCCACTTGCACCCGCAGCTGAACGCGCTGCGCATGGCGCCAGCCCCGGTTCGCACAAGGTCCCGGCGCAACGGAGCCCTACGCTGTCGGTATGGCCGCAGACCGGATCACGCAGGTACGTCTGACGGCGTTCAAGTCCTATCGCGACGCGGCGCTGCCCCTGTCCCCGTTGACGATCCTCATCGGCCGCAACGGCGGCGGGAAGTCGAACGCCCTCGACGGCTTGGAGGTACTTTCCCGGCTGGCGAAGGGTGGTGAGATCCGAGACGCTCTCGACGGAGCGCGCCGGGATGCCGGCCCCGTGCGGGGTGGGATCGAGGGTTGTGCTCCGATCGGAACGGACTCCTTCGAGCTCGGCGTCTCGGTCCAGCACGGTGACGGCCATCAGCCTCGATGTCCGGATCCAGATCCGGCCGCAGGTCCAGATCGTCCGTGAGGTCCTGTCCGGCGTCATCGGGGGTCGTCGGAGAGTTCTCCTGGAGACGCTCGCGCCCGATCTCGAGCGATCCGATATAGAGGCGAAGATCTGGAACGACAAGCGCGGGCGTAATCCGCAGGCCATGTTCCGGGCGACGCACCTGCTGACAGCACAACTGCCGCTGCGGCTCGACGGCCGAACAACGGCGGAGCGGCAGGTACTGGAGATGGCCGAATCGGTACTGGGAGTCCTCGGTGGGGTCTTCCACCTGGATCCGGTGCCGCAGCTCATGCGGCAGTACGTGCCGGAGCAGGATGTCGTGCTGCGCCGCAACGCTGAGAACATCTCCGCCACCATCGCGCGGCTGCACCGTGAGGGCGGCCCGCGTTTCGCCGAGCTGCTCGACGCGATCCGGGGGCTGCCCGAGTACGAGCTGCGCTCCCTCGGTGTCGGTGGTACCGAGTTCGGGGAGGTGATGCTGGCGATCGACGAGGTCGAGGACGGTCGGACAGTTACAGTTCCGGCTCGCCAGATGAGCGACGGAATGCCGCGGATGATCGCGATCATCACTGCGTTGGTCGCTGGCGGGAGCGGGGTGGCGATCGAGGGCACGGCGTCGACCGCTCCGGTTCTCACGTTGATGCTGGAGGAACTCGAGAACGGTCTGCACCCGACCCAGGCCGCCACGGTTCTGGATCTTGTCAAACTCGCTCGGGCCGAGCAGGGCTTCCAGGTGCTGCTGACGACGCACAGTCCGGCGCTCCTCAACGCGCTCCACGGCGACGATCGTCTCGGTGTCCTGGTCGTCGCCCGGGACAGGGAGAGCAGCCATTCGTCGATCACGCCCCTCGTGGATCTTCCGGGCTACCTGGCGATGATGGCGTCGGGTCGCCTCGGGGACCTGGTGTCAGCCGGTCGGTTGGCGGGCCGGGCCGCATCGCCCACCGACAGCACCGCGCTCGACCGCCTGCTCGGCATCGCGTGACGGCAGGCGTGGTCTTCCTCGACAGCTCCGTGCTCTTCAATCTGCTCGACGTCCCGGGCAAGAGCGGTGACCGCCAGTCCGTCGTTGCCGAGTTCCAGCGGCTGACCCACAGCGGTTCGACGTTCGTCTTCCCGATCACTGCCCTCATCACCCTCTGGACCCTGGACACCATGCTGTCGTCGCATGCGTGATGGGCCTCCGGCGTACCCGCGGATCCCCTACCTCTGGCCGGCCGGCTCGGTCACCGGAGGCGATCGCGTGGTTCCCGTTGCTGAAGCGGGACTCGTGGTTGCGGTGTCCCGTCGTCGTGGAGGAGAAGCTCGACGGCGCGAACGTCAGCATCTGGTGGGAGGACCAGCACCTGAAGGTGGCTGCACGCGGTGGCCCCGGGGCAATGGACCGAGCCGGCCAGCTCGGACCGTTGCGGGCCCGGGTCGACCGGCTGTACCCGGCTATGCGTTGGCTGCTCGCCGATGGCGCGGCTCTGTACGCCGAGTGGCTCTGGCTGACCCACACGATCGTCTACGACCAGCTCCCCGACCACCTGATCGTGCTGGACATCAGGCTGCCGGGACGAGGTTTCGCTCCGCTCCCGGAACGGGATGAGCTGTGCCGAAGCATGCGGTTGCCGGTACCTCCGCGACTGTTCTCGGGCGTCCTCGGTACGGCCGAGAACCTGCGGCTTCTCCTCGGACGATCACGCTTCGGCGCGACCGCCATGGAAGGGATCGTGCTGTGCCGGGACGACGGGCGGGTCGCCAAGGTGGTGCGGGCCGGTTTCGTACCCGCACCCGACGACCGGATCGCCCGCCGGCGCAACACGCTGGCCGGGCGCGTGGCGGACGACACCGGTGCAGTGGGCGCGGATACGAACGACATTGGGGATACTTTCCCGTAGTCCCACACTGCCGTGAGAGAGGAATCCCATGGCCCGGCTCGCTCAGACCGCCGGTCTCACCGAGATCCAGCAGGAGATCCTGTCCACGGTCAAGACGTTCGTGGACAAGGAGATCCTCCCGCACGCCACGGCGCTCGAACACGCCGACACCTATCCGCAGGACATCGTCGACGGCATGAAGGAGATGGGCCTGTTCGGGCTCACCATCCCCGAGGAGTTCGGCGGGCTCGGCGAGTCGCTGCTCACCTACGCGCTGGTCGTCGAGCAGATCGCGCGGGGGTGGATGAGCGTTTCCGGCGTGATCAACACCCACTTCATCGTGGCCCATATGATCGCCCACCACGGCACCGACGAGCAGAAGCAGCGTCACCTGCCGCAGATGGCGCTGGGGGAGACCCGCGGCTCGTTCTCGATGTCCGAGCCCGACGTCGGCTCCGACGTCGCGGCGATCAAGACGAAGGCCGTGCAGGACGGGGACGACTTCGTGATCGACGGCGCCAAGATGTGGCTGACGAACGGCGGCACCTCCACGCTGACCGCGGTCCTGGTCAGGACGGACGAGGGCGCCGAGCGCCCGCACCAGAACCTCACGTGCTTCCTCGTGGAGAAGCCGGTCGGCTACGGCGAGGTCGCCCCCGGCCTGCTGATCCCCGGCAAGATCGACAAGATGGGTTACAAGGGCGTCGACACCACCGAGATGGTGTTCAGGGGCCACCGCGTGCCCGCCGACCGGATCCTCGGCGGCCGGCGCGGCGCCGGCTTCGCCCAGATGATGGACGGCGTCGAGGTCGGCCGGGTCAACGTGGCGGCCCGCGCGTGCGGGATCTCGATCCGCGCGTTCGAACTGGCCGTCGACTACGCCCAGCAGCGCTCGACGTTCGGCAAGCCGATCGCCGAGCACCAGGCCATCGCGTTCAAGCTCGCGGAGATGGCCACCAAGGTGGAGGCCGCGCACCTGATGATGGTGAACGCCGCGCGTCTGAAGGACTCGGGTGAGCGTTTCGACGTCGAGTCGGGCATGGCGAAGCTCCTGGCCAGCGAGTACTGCTCCGAGGTGGTGAACGAGTCGTTCCGCATCCACGGCGGCTACGGCTACTCCAAGGAGTACGAGATCGAGCGCCTCATGCGTGAGGCGCCGTTCCTGCTCATCGGCGAGGGCACGAGCGAGATCCAGAAGACGATCATCAGCCGCGGCCTGCTGAAGGAGTACCGGATCCGTTAGGCCGGATCGTTCCAGGCTCGTGCCTCCGGACGAGGGGCGTTCCCACGCCCGCTCGCCCGGAGGCACATCCGGCCCGAATCGCCGGTCAGCGGCGCCCGGCCTCGCCCGTGAAGTAGGACTTGATGATGCCACCGGCACCGCGACGGAGGTGAGCACGCCGGTCACCACCAGAACGGTCCGGACCAGCGGGCGCCGGCCGAACAAGGCCCTCGGCGCCCGGGACAGGCCTAATCGTCCCTGTTGGTCGGCCGGACACAGGCGATGAAGCGCATCCGCCGACCGCAGGACAGGTCGAGTCCGGGTCGTGACCGTTCCCGGGCCCGCCGCCCCGCCGTCCGTGTGATGATCGCCCTCACGGGCACTTCGGCCCTGGCGAGACGTTGACAGGACGGGGACCCTGAGATCCGGGATCCCCGCCATCGAGGAAGTGATGCCCCGTGTCCACACCGTTCGGCGGGACCGCGCGCACCGCGCCCGGCCTGCCCAACCTGCCGACACCGCCCACCGGCTGGCCCGTCGGCTCCTACGCGAAGTACGAGGAGGCGCAGCGGGCGGTCGACCATCTGGCCGACTCCGACTTCCCCGTCCGCGACGTCACGATCGTCGGGGTCGACCTGATGCTGGTCGAGCGGGTCATCGGCCGGTTGACCTGGGGACGTGTCCTGGTCTCGGGGGCCGCGTCCGGCGCCTGGTTCGGCCTGTTCGTCGGCCTGCTGCTGGGTCTGTTCAGCCCCGGGGGCTCGACGATCGGCCCGATCCTCGTGGGTCTGGCCAGCGGCATCCTGTTCGGCCTGGTGTTCGCCGCCGTCGGCTACAGGGCCACGCACGGTCGTCGCGACTTCACCTCCGCAAGCCAGATGGTAGCCGGGCGCTACGACGTCCTGTGCCAGCCGCGCAACGCCGAGAAGGCCCGCGAGCTGCTCGCCAAGCTGGCGATGGGCACCAACCCCGCCTGACACTGCCCCGATGACCGGGCCCCCGGGTTGCTCAACCCGGGGGCTGCGTGGTTCTGGCCTCCGGCCGGCCCGCAGTCTTCGTCGATCAGCCGATGATCGATGGACGCGCCTACGTAGGGATCGACGACGCCAAGGGAGGACGGGGGAGCATCTCGCGGCGCTCGGGCATCGGAGGATCGGTGTGCTCACATCGCGCTTGCTGGCCGACGGCCACGAGGGAGCGACCGACGCCGAGCGACTTACGCGGGCGACATTCCGGCTGTTCCGGGAACGGATCTTCGGCCTGCGCGCCGCCCTTCTTGCGGCGGGCATTGACGTGGAGACGCTGCTCGTGGAGGAGGTTCCCAACGATCCGGCTGCGGGCAGGCGCGGCGCTGCTCGACCACTGGCCCGGGACGGGGGGATCACGGCCATCGCAGCGTTGACCGACCGACTCGCCCTCGGTGGGCTCCTCGCGTGCCATGACGCCGGGATCGCGGTACCCGACCAGTTGAGCGTCGTGGGTTTCGATGGGACGGTGGAAGCCGCTGCTGCCACCCCCGCGCTGACCACGGTCGCCCAGCCGTTCCGCCGCAAGGGCGTGACCGCAGGGTCGGCGCTCGTGGATCTGCTCGCCGGGAGCGCTCCTCGTGTGGAAATGTTGCCCGTGGAGCTTCGGCTTGGTGGATCCACGGCCCCCCGCGTGATCCGGCGTCGATCTGGGGGGCGGTCGAACGACTCCGGACCGTCCCGGTCGAGCACCGGATCGCCGACGCCCGACGTGCAAGGACCCTGTTCGGCGTCGAACGCTGCATCGACGGCTACCAGAAGATCTTCGACGACGTGACGATCGGTGCGGCCCATCTGGTCGCCGCCTGATCCGACAGATCTAGGAGGAATCGCGATGCGCACGACCACGATGGGACGCAAGGGGCCGGAAGTTTCCGTCCTCGGACTGGGCACGATGACGTTCGGCGCGGAGACCGAACAGGACGAGGCCCACCGCATGCTCGACACGTTCGTCGATGCGGGGGGGACATTGCTCGATTGCGCCGACGTCTATGCCGACGGTCGCTCGGAGGAAATCGTCGGCAGGTGGCTGGAACGTGACGGCAATCGGACTCGGGTCCGCATCGCTACCAAGGGCCGGTTCGCGGTAACGGGCCAGCCGGGAGCGAGCCTACGGGCCGATTACCTCCGGTATGCCTTGGACCGTAGCCTCGCCCGCCTGAGGATTTCGGACGTCGACATCTACCAGGTGCACGGTCCCGACCGCTCGACCCCGCTCGACGAGGTTGCCGGGTTCTTCGCCGAGGCCCTCCAGTCCGGACGGGTCGGATACGTGGGCCTGAGCAACCTCCCCGGCTGGCAGATCGCTACGCTCGCCGCACTGCTCGACGACGAGCGCCTGATATGTCACCAGACTCAGTACAGCCTGCTCGTCCGCGAGCCGGAATGGGAGATCTTCCCTGCTGCTCGGCATGCCGGGCTCGGCTGCTTGGCCTGGGGACCTCTGGCGGCGGGTTGGCTGACCGGCAAGTACGAGCGTGGGATCCGGCCGACCGGCGCCTCGCGCCTGGGAAAGGACCCGAACCGCGGGCTGGAGGCCTGGGAGCGGCGGGGCACCGACCGGACCTGGACGATCATCGATGGTCTGCGGGAGCATGCGGACCGGCTGCGTCGTACGCCGGCCGACCTCGCGCTGTCATGGCTGGTCGGCAGGCCGGGGGTCACCGCGGCCCTCGTGGGTGCGCGGAGCACCCGCCAGCTTGTCGAAACCGTCGGTGGGCTCGGGGCGCCCCTGACGGACGAGATCGCGGCGGACCTGGACCTGCTATCTGCACCGGCTGTACCCGACTACCCGTACGCCTTCCTCGCCGAGCTGGATCCGGCCCCGGAGGGCGAACGATGAGCGGCCTCGTCCTGTCCCCGGCTCCACCGACGGACTTGCCCGCTCGCACCCCGGTCGGTGTCGCCCGCGGGGTGTTCAGGACGATGCGCCCGCGCCGCTGTGTCAAGAATGTGCTGCGACGTCACGATCGTCGGGGGGCCGACCTGATGCTGGTCGAGCGGGTCATCGGCCGGTTGACCTGGGGACGTGTCCTGGTCTCGGGGGCCGCGTCCGGCGCCTGGTTCGGCCTGGTGCTCGCCGCCATCGGCTACAGGGCCACGCACGGTCGTCGCGACTTCACCTCCGCCAGCCAGATGGTGGCCGGGCGCTACGACGTCCTGTGCCAGCCGCGCAACGCCGAGAAGGCCCGCGAGCTGCTCGCCAAGCTGGCGATGGGGAGCCTGGGAATCGCGTAGCCGTATCGCCTGTCGGTCGGTCCCCGGGGTCGGTCGGTCCGGGGGTCGCTGCTCGCACCCGCCGTGCGAGCGTCGCGACGTCGGGCGCCGCTACCGTTTGCGGGCGCCGCCCGGCGCGCCTAGGTTCAGGTGGTCGGCCGCACGCGGTGACCGGCATCACACCTGGGCGGCGGGGCCTGCATCACCCCGCTGCGGAGGGGGGACGCATGGCCGTACCGGTCCGTCCGAGGACAGCGCAGGCGCCGGGGACAGCACAGGCGCCGGACACGGCGAGGCGTCGGGGCGCCGTCGGTGCCTGTGCGTTGCTCGCCGCCGCCGCACTGGCCGGCTGCGGCTCGGGCCCGGTCGGCCCTCCGGTGCTCAACTTCTACGGTCCCGCCGACGGCGCGGCCCAGTACGGCGCCGCTGCGCAGGACTGCACGGCGGCCGCCGCGGGCCGGTACTCCGTCGTGTACCGGAGCCTGCCCAAGTCGGCCGACGACCAGCGCCTCCAGCTCGCCCGGCGCCTCGTCGCGGGGGACGACGAGGTCGACATCGTCGGAATCGATGTCACCTGGACTCCCGAGTTCGCCGCCGCGGGCTGGATCGAGCGGTTCCCCGAGGACCTCGCGGCACGGGTCCGGGAGGGCACCCTGGAAGGCCCCCTCGAGACGGCCACGTACCAGGATGCGCTGTGGGCCGCGCCGCTCAACACCAACACCCAGCTGCTCTGGTACCGCAAGGACCTCGCCCCCACCCCGCCCGCCACCTGGGACGAGATGATCGACGCCTCCGAGGCGCTCGCCGAGCAGGACCTGCCGTCCTACATCGAGGTGCAGGGCGCCCAGTACGAGGGCCTCACGGTCTGGTTCAACACGCTGCTCACCAGCGCGGGCGGCGGGATCCTCGACGAGGCAGGCACCGTGCTGCTCGGCGACGGCGATGCCGCCGCGCGGGCTCTCTCGGTCATGCAGCGGGTGGCGGCCTCTCCGGCGTCGGACCCGTCGCTGTCGGTGGCGAAGGAGAACGACGGACGGCTCGCCATGGAGGCAGGCGAGGCCGCGTTCCAGATCAACTACCCGTTCGTCTACGCGTCGATCAACACCCCACCTCCCGACGGAGGCGGTGGCGGCACGTTCCTCGACGAGCAGGGCCGCCCGTCCGCCACCGACACGGGGCGGCGCGTGGTCGACGAGTTCGCGTGGGCCCCGTATCCGAGTGTCGTGCCCGGCCGGCCCGCGTCCCCGACGATCGGCGGGTTCAACCTCGCGGTCAGCACCACGGGCGGCGAGCAGGAGCTGGCGTTCGAGGCCATCGAGTGCCTGCGTAACCGGGACAACCAGCTGCGCAACGCGGTGGAGGGCGGTGTGCCGCCCACGCTGGAGGAGCTGTACTCCGACCCCGCGTTCCAGGAGGAGTACCCCGCGTGGGAGGCGATCAGGGCGGCGTTGGACAACGCGAGCGTCCGGCCGCTGACCCCTGCCTACACGAGCATCTCGATCGTCCTGTCCGACCGGCTCAACCCTCCGGACCAGATCGACCCGGCGGCGCTCGTTCCCGAGCTCGTCGGCCAGGTCGAGGGGGCCGTCAACTCCGAAGGGTTGGTGCCGTGATGACCCGAGGTGATCGTCGTCGTGGAGGCGGGGTCGTGACCGGTGCCGTGGAGGTGAACCCATGACCGTCCAGAGCCGAGCCACCGCCGCGGAGCGGCAGCAGCCGTCGCAGGGGCCCACGAAGGCGCAGCGGTCCGACGGCAAGCGCGCCGAGCGCAGGCTCGGGATCATGCTGGCCGCCCCCGCGGCGATCATCATCGTCCTGGTGACGGCCTACCCGGTCGGGTATGCGGTCTGGCTCTCCCTGCAACGCTACGACCTCCGCTTCCCGGCGGAGCAGTCGTTCGCGGGGCTGGCCAACTACGGGGCGGTGCTGTCGTCGAGCTACTGGTGGCAGGCGTTCGGGGTGACGATGCTGATCACGGTCGTCTCGGTGGCGATCGAGTTCGTGCTCGGGCTCGCCCTCGCGCTCGCCATGCACCGCACGCTCGTCGCACGCGGGCTGATCCGGACGGTCATCCTGATCCCCTACGGCATCGTCACGGTCGTCGCCGCGTTCAGCTGGCAGTTCGCGTGGACGCCGGGGACGGGGTACCTCGCCGCCCTGCTCCCCACGGGCACCGCACCCCTGACGGACTTCGGCGCGTCGCTGGCGATCATCATCGGCGCCGAGGTCTGGAAGACCACCCCGTTCATGGCGCTGCTGCTGCTGGCCGGGCTCGCGCTGGTGCCCGAGGACATGCTCAAGGCCGCGGCGATGGACGGGGCGGGCCCGTGGCAGCGGTTGACGCAGATCATCCTGCCGATGATGAAGCCGGCCATCCTCGTGGCGCTGCTGTTCCGCACGCTCGACGCCTTCCGGGTGTTCGACAACATCTACATCCTCACCAACGGGGCCAACGGCACGGGCTCGGTGTCGATGCTCGGCTACAACAACCTGTTCAAGGCGTTCAACCTGGGCATCGGTTCCGCGATCAGCGTCCTGATCTTCATCTCGGTCGCGATCATCGCGCTGATCTTCATCAGGCTGTTCGGCGCCTCGGCGCCGGGCTCCGATAACACCGGGAAGCGGTGAGGGATGGGCACGGACTCGCGCACGAGGATCTGGTGGGCGCTGGCGGGCGTGGTCGTCTGCATCTACGCGCTGGTGCCGGTGCTGTGGATCGTCAGCCTGTCGTTCAAGACGACGGACACGATCACCGACGGCAGCTTCGTCCCGCGCAGCTGGACGCTGGACAACTACGCGCAGATCTTCTCGCTCGACCTGTTCACCAGCGCCCTGGTGAACTCGATCGGCATCGCGATCATCTCCACGGTGCTGGCGGTGGTGATCGGCACGATGGCCGCCTACGCGATCGCCCGGCTCGACTTCCCCGGCAAGAAGACGCTGGTGGGCGTCTCGCTGCTGATCGCGATGTTCCCGCAGATCTCGCTGGTCTCGCCGCTGTTCGACATCTCGCGGGCGGTGGGACTGTTCGACACCTGGCCGGGCCTGATCCTCCCGTACATCACCTTCGCGCTGCCGCTGGCCATCTACACGCTCTCGGCGTTCTTCCGCGAGATCCCGTGGGAGCTGGAGAAGGCGGCGAAGATGGACGGCGCCACGCCGCTGCAGGCGTTCCGCGAGGTGATCGTGCCGCTGGCGGCGCCCGGGGTGTTCACCACGGCCATCCTGGTGTTCATCTTCTGCTGGAACGACTTCCTGTTCGCGATCTCGCTGACCTCGACGAGCGCCTCGCAGACCGCCCCGGTGGCCATCGCGAACTTCACCGGCGCGTCGCAGTTCGCCGAACCGACCGGCTCGATCGCGGCGGCCGCCGTGCTCCTGACCATCCCGATCATCATCTTCGTGCTGTTGTTCCAGCGGCGCATCGTTGCCGGCCTGACCTCCGGTGCAGTGAAGGGCTGACCCCACATGGCAGATATCGTCCTGGACCACATCGTCAAGCGGTACCCCGACGGCACGGTGGCCGCCGACGACCTCTCCATCGAGATCGCCGACGGCGAGTTCGTCATCCTCGTGGGTCCGTCCGGCTGCGGGAAGTCGACCGCGCTGAACATGATCGCCGGCCTGGAGGACATCACCGAGGGTGAGCTGCGCATCGGCGGTGAGCGCGTGAACGAGAAGGCGCCCAAGGACCGCGACATCGCGATGGTGTTCCAGTCCTACGCCCTCTACCCGCACATGACGGTGCGGGAGAACATGGGCTTCCCGCTCAAGCTGGCCAAGGTGGACAAGGAGGAGATCAACCGCAAGGTGGAGGACGCCGCGAAGATCCTCGACCTGACCACCCACCTGGACCGCAAGCCCGCCACCATGTCCGGCGGCCAGCGCCAGCGAGTCGCGATGGGCCGGGCGATCGTGCGCAGCCCCAAGGCGTTCCTGATGGACGAGCCGCTGTCCAATCTGGACGCCAAGCTGCGGGTCCAGATGCGCACGATGGTGTCGAAGTTGCAACAACGCCTCGAGACCACGACCGTATACGTCACCCACGACCAGACCGAGGCGATGACCCTCGGCGACCGCATCGTCGTCATGCGCGGTGGGATGATCCAGCAGATCGGGTCGCCGGAGACGTTGTACGACACCCCGGCCAACCTGTTCGTCGCCGGGTTCATCGGCTCGCCGGCGATGAACTTCCTGCCGGCGACGCTGGAGGAGGGCGTGTTCCACACCCCGCTGGGCGAGTTCGCGCTCACCGACGAGCTGCGGGGCGCCCTGGCGTCCGGCAACGCCCCGCGCGAGCTGATCGTCGGGATCCGGCCCGAGCACTTCGAGGACTCGGCGCTCGTGGAGGACCACCAGAAGGCCCACGGCTCGGTGTTCACGGCACAGGTCGAGGTGCTGGAGTCCATGGGCTCGGACAAGTACGTCTACTTCAGCGTCGAGGGCGAGCAGGCCGTCTCCGACGAGCTCGCCGAGCTCGCGGCCGACGCGGGCACCTCGGACGTCCCGGGTGGGGACAGCGGCACGCTGGTCACCCGGCTCTCCTCGGCGTCGACCGCGAGGGAGGGCCGACCGTCGGAGGTGTGGGTCGACACGTCCAAGATCCAGGTCTTCGACCCGTCGAACGGCCGGAACCTGACCGTCCGGGATGCCGCCACTGTCGCCGGCGGCTGATGCGCGAAGATGCCGGAGTGAGCCCCACTCCGACGTCGCCACGCCGTATCGACCAGTCGAACGTGCCCCGATCCTTCGACGTGCACGCCCGCAGCTACGACAGGCTCGTGGGTGCGAACCCGGGCTACCACGACCACCTGCGGTTGTCGGCGAGACGGATGGGTATCCCGAACCGCGGTGCCGGGCTCCGGCTCCTCGACCTCGGCTGCGGCACCGGTGCGTCCACCGCGGCACTGCTGGACGCCGCCCCGGACGCCGAGATCACCGCGGTGGACGCGTCGATGGAGATGATCGCCCAGGCCCGACGCAAGTCGTGGCCGTCGCGGGTGCGGTTCGTGCACGGCAACGCCGAGGAACTGCACCGGATCAAGATCACCGGCCCGTACGACGGAGTACTGGCCGCCTACCTGCTGCGCAACCTCGCCGACCGCGACGCCGCCCTGCGCCGTTTCCACGCGCTCCTGGCGCCGGGCGCCCCGCTCGCGCTGCACGAGTACTCCGTACGCGACTCCGCGCGCAGCCGGGTCACGTGGACCGGTGTCTGCTGGAGTGTGATCATCCCGATGGGTCGGGTCCGCACCGGCTCGGGCGACCTCTACCGCTACCTGTGGCGCAGCGTGCTCGAGTTCGACGGTGTCTCGGCGCTGACCGGCCGGATGGCGGCGGCGGGCTTCGACGACGTCCGCGTCCAGACCGTCCCGGGCTGGCAGCAGGACATCGTGCACACCTTCCTGGGTCGCCGGCCCGCGGCGCCCGTCCCGTCCCGGGCGGCCCCGGGCCTCGAAGCGCTCACGCCGCCGTCGGGCACGGACCTGACCAAGGCCCCGGTCTGAGCTCCACCAGGGCGTCGGCGCTCGCAGACCTGCCGGGGGCGCACCCGGCAGGTCGGGTCGTTCCGGCTCAGGGGCGGGCGCGGAGCTCGTGGCGGCGCTCGGCGTAGACGAGATCGTCGCGCCACAGGCGCCGGGCGACCACCCCGATCATCGGGCGCAGCGCCCCGGCGACCCGGCGGGAGTGCTCGAAGCCGCGACGGTCGGAGTGCGCCACGACCGCCTCGATGACGGCGGTGCGGGGTCGCCCGTCCGGACCAGGGCGCATCGGGGTGGCGTGGGTCTCGACGATCGAGCCGGTGCCCTCGCCGTCGACGATCTCCATGGTGATCGTGCGGGGGTCCGGGCAGGTGAAGGCGGCGTGCACGGGCACGCCGAGGCGCTTGCCGAGGGTGAACATGACCTCGACGAGGAACCGGTCCTCGGCGGGCAGGCAGTCGACCGGCGGTGCGGAGAGCACCCGCAGCCCCGCGAACGAGTACGGATGGAACCAGGCGCCGTGCCAGGGGTCGAGGCGGTTGGCGATGATGTCCTCGGGCTCACAGCGGCCGATCACCGTGGCGACGGTGTCCAGACTGCGGTCGGCGGGCGGGCGCGGGCCCAGCACCGGGGCGTCGGTGACCTCTCCGTCCGCCTGGTCGTCGAGCCGGACCCAGGCCAGCACGCCGTCGTCGTGCGCCGGCAGGGTGCGCCAGCCGGGCCGCCCGGCGGCACCGAGCGCGAGCCCGTGCCACCGGCAGACCAGCCGTCCCCCGTGCACGGGCGCGTCGCACAACGCGGCTCCGAGGTGCGGACAGGCGCCGGGCCCGACGTGCAGCGTGCCGCCGTCGCCACGCCACGCCACCAGCTCCCGGCCGGCCACGACCCGGCCGAACGCCGCACCGGGCCGCACCTCGCGGCTGCCGGCGAGCACGAACCACCCACCCGACGGCCGGGCGAGCGCCCGGTTGAGTGCGGCCCGGATGATCCCGGGTTTCGCGTCGGCCCAGGTCGGCCGCTGCTCGGCCCATGCCGGGCGGCGTAGCAGCCGGAGCGGGTTGAGCGGGCGATCGGAGCGGTCGTTCACGGGATCAGGCTAGATCGGCGCCCCGGGTGGGGCGACCGGACGCGCGGAGATCGAGAACACAGCGATCGATTGCGCGGAGACGGGGAGCACGGTGGCGGTCAGAGCCACTGGTTGCGGCGGAACACCCGGAAGAGCAGCCCGCAGACGACGGCGATCACTGTCAGCACCGACGGGTAGCCGTACTCCCACCGCAGCTCGGGCATGTACTCGAAGTTCATGCCGTAGATCCCCGCGATCATCGTGGGGACCGTGATGAGCGCGGCGTAGGAGGTGATCTTCCGCATGTCGTTGTTCTGCCGCATGGTCGTCTTGGCCAGCACGGCGTCGACGAGCGAGGTGAGCAGTTCGTTGAATCCCGCCACCCGCTCGGTGACGGTGACCAGGTGGTCGTCCACGTCGCGGAAGTAGGAGCGCACCTCGTGCGGGACCAGCGAGCTGTAGCCCTCGGTGAGCTTGCGTACCGGGGCGCCCAGCGGCACGACGGCGCGGCGCAGCTCCAGCACCTCGCGCTTCATGACGTAGATCTGCTCGGCGTCCATCGAGGAGCGTGGGGTGAAGACCTCGCGCTCCATCTCGTCGATGTCGTCCTCGATGGCCTCGGTGACCTCGAGATAGGTGTCGACGATGCGGTCCGCGACGGCGTGCAGCACCGCCGCCGGACCGAGTGCGAGGTGCTCGGGGTCGGCCTCCAACCGGCGCCGGACCTCACCCAGCGCCGAGTGCTCGCCGTGGCGGACGGTGATCACGAAGTCCGGCCCGACGAACACCATGACCTCACCGGTCTCGACGATCTCGTTCGCCGTGGTCGGCTGCGCGTGCCCCACGTAGCAGACGGTCTTGAGCACCATGAACAGCGTGCCGTCGAAGCGCTCCAGCTTCGGACGTTGGTGGGCCTGCACGGCGTCCTCGACGGCCAGCTCGTGGAGGTCGAACACCTCGGCGATGCCGTTGATCTGCTCGGCGTCGGGCTCGTGCAGCCCGATCCACACGAACCCCTCCTCGCGGCGGCGGACCTCGGCGAGTGCGCCGTCGTGCGTCCAGCCCCCGGGGAGGCGCTTCCCGCCGACGTAGACGGCGCAGTCGACCACGTACGCCGAGATCGGGACGTGCAGCCTCGGTGACAGGGACTCGTTCCTACGGGGCCTGCCGGCGCGAAAGGCCGGACGGATCGATGACAGGGCAGGCATCGGTACCTCCTGGAGCGGGACGCGCGGCGCAGCACCGCGTGGACGTGTGGAGCTCGCGTCCCGACCGGGGAGACCGTCAGCAGGCCGCCGTGTCGAGAACGCGGCGACTACTGCAACCGGGTGCCGTGGGCACCGCGCTCACCTCCTCGTCCTGTGGTCGTCGTCTCCGGCCCAGGTTCGATCACCGGGCCACGAGCTAGTTTACTCCCACCAGCAGATCGGCGATGGAGGCGACGGCATTGCAGTTCGGGCGGTACTACGAGGAGTTCGAGATCGGGGCGGTGTACCGGCACTGGCCGGGCAAGACGGTCACCGAGTACGACGACCACCTGTTCTGCCTGTTGACCATGAACCACCATCCGCTGCACCTCGACGCCCACTACGCGCAGGAGTCCACGGACTTCGGGCGCAACGTCGTGGTCGGCAACTACGTCTACTCCCTGCTGCTGGGCATGTCGGTGCCCGACGTGTCGGGCAAGGCCATCGCGAACCTCGAGGTCTCCTCGCTCAAGCACACGAAGCCGACCTTCCACGGCGACACGATCTACGGCGAGACCGAGGTGCTGGACAAGACGCCGTCGACGTCGAAGGACGACCGCGGCGTGGTGCACGTCGAGACGCGCGGGTACAAGCAGGACGGCACGGTCGTCTGCACGTTCCGGCGCAAGGTCATGATCCCGAAGAGGTCCTACGGCGACGCCCGTGGCGGGGAGCAGCCGGGCCGCCCCGAGCCCCGCGCCTGACGTCGCCCGGCCGGGGCGTCACCGGCGCGGGGCGTCACCGGCGCGGGGCGCACCCGGGTGCGGCAGCGCGCGCCACGCGGCGAGCGTCTCGAACAGCTCGTCGACGAGGGGGAGCCCGGTGAGGTCGGTGAGATCACACCAGCGCGCGTCCGAGGCGTGCGCGCCGCGCCCCCCCCGTGCCCCCCCCACCCCCGAAACAAACAAAGCGAAATACAAAATGTGAATGATAAAAA
>JAJAZD010000009.1 GCA_026785945.1 Pseudonocardia sp.
GACACCCAGGACGCCCTGCTGCGTCTGGTGGTCAAGCAGTCCCGTGACGCGGTCACCACGTTCCTCGACCGCGACTACGTGCGGGGCGGCCTGGTTGTCGGGCTCATAACCCCCGCACGTGCCGTCGTGGATGTAGAACACGCCCCCGCTCAACACCCCCCTCACCTCGACGTCCGGGCATGGTCACCGGCCGGCGGGGAAGGCTCGACCGATCCCGGACGCTACCCGGCCCGCACGGTGAGGGCCCAGCGTTGCGCGGTCCGCTCGCTCACCCCGAACCGGAGCGCCTTTCCCGGTCTGGAAACATTCCTCGATGGGCCAGCGGGTGCCGGCGACCAGGACGAGTTCACTGACGGGTTCGTGACGCGGGTTGTAGCAGTGGTAGTAAGCGAGTTCGCCGTCGTCGACGGACCGGCGGATCAGGTACTGGTGATCGGGGTGGTCGCTGTCGGTGATCGCCCAGTCATAGACGCGGTAGCCTTTCGTGCCGATTCCAGGGAGGTCGTAGCCACCGGCGTCGACGAAGTCGGCAGCGAGGGGGTCAGCCGTGCTGGCGTTCTGATGGGGCCAGCGGGCTCATGAACGACACTGCCGCAGACCGCACCGACCCGCGCACCCTCGCCGCCACCTACTTCCGGGCGTGGGCCGACAAGGACTTCACCACCCTGCGCACAGTCCTGGCCGACGACGTCAGCTTCCGTGGCCCGCTGGCCACCGTCGACGGCGTGGAGGACTGCCTGCGTGGCCTGCAGGGGATGTCCACGATCGTCACCGACATCGTCGTGCGGCACGTGTTCGCCGACGAGAGCGACGTCCTCACCTGGTTCGACCTGCACACCACGGTCACCGAACAGCGGGTGGTGACGGCCAACTGGAGTCACGTCGCGGACGGCCGGATCAGCCGCATCCGGGTCACCTTCGACCCCCGGCCACTCGGGTGGGTCGAGGGGCTCCCTACCGGAGCGGGACCGTGCTAGCTTCCGTCCGAACGAACGGTCGGTAGAGCACGGAGGCTCCTCATGGCACCGGTCCTGCCCACACCCGTCCTGGGCAGCTACGTCGGCGGGGGCTGGCACTCCCCCGCCGACGGGCGTCCCCTGCACGATGCCGTCACGGGCGAGGAGGTCGCCCGGATCTCCTCCGACGGGATCGACATGGGCGCCGTGCTCGACCACGGCCGGCGCGTCGGCGGGCCGGCGCTGCGCGCGCTCACCTTCCACCAGCGTGCGGGGCTGCTCAAGGCGCTGGCCGGGCACCTGCGCGAGCACCGCGAGGAGCTCTACGCCGTGTCCGCGCGAACGGGCGCGACGCTCGCCGACTCGAAGTTCGACGTCGACGGCGGGATCGGCGTGCTGGCCGTGTACGCGTCGAAGGGCCGCCGCGAGCTGCCCAACGACACCCTCTACGTCGAGGGGGACGTCGAGCCGCTGAGCAGGGGCGGGACGTTCGTCGCCCAGCACGTCGCCACGTCGCTGCGCGGGGTGGCGGTGCAGGTCAACGCGTTCAACTTCCCGGTATGGGGGCCGCTGGAGAAGTTCGCCCCCGCCTTCCTCGCCGGCGTGCCGTCGGTGGTCAAGCCGGCCAGCCCGACGGCGTTCCTCACCGCGGCACTCGCCGAGCTGGTCGTCTCCTCGGGCCTGCTCCCCGAGGGCACCTTCCAGCTCGTGGCGGGCGGCGTCGGTGACATGTTCGACCACCTCACCGGCCAGGACCTGGTCTCCTTCACCGGCTCGGCCAGCACGGCGGCCACCCTGCGCACACACCCCGGCATCGTGCGGAACAGCGTGCGCTTCTCCGCCGAGGCCGACTCGCTCAACCTGTCCGTGCTCGGCCCCGACGCCGTCCCGGGCACCCCCGAGTTCGACCTCTTCGTGACGCAGCTCGTCTCCGAGATGACCGTCAAGGCCGGGCAGAAATGCACCGCGATCCGGCGCGCGTTCGTCCCCGCGGCCCGCCTCGACGCGGTCGCCGAGGCGGTCGGCGCGAAGCTGGCGCGGACGGTGATCGGCAACCCGGCCGCCGAGGGCGTCCGGATGGGGGCGCTCGCGAGCCTGGAACAGCGCGAGGAGGTCCGCCGCAGCATCAAGGCGCTGCGCGACGCCGGCCGGATCGTGTTCGGGGACCCCGACCAGGTCGACGTGCGGGAGGCCGACGCCGAGCGTGGTGCCTTCCTCTCCCCCGTGCTGATCGTCGGCGATCCCGAGCGCGCCGAACCGCACGAGGTGGAGGCGTTCGGGCCGGTCTCGACGCTGATGCCGTACGAGAACACCGACCAGCTCCTCGACTACGCCGCCCGCGGCCAGGGCAGCCTGGCCGGCTCGGTGGTCACCGGCGACCCGGCGTTCGCGCGGGACGTCGTGCTGGGGGCGGCACCCTGGCACGGGCGGCTGCTCGTGCTCACCCAGGCCGACGCGAAGGAGTCCACCGGTCACGGCTCCCCGATGCCGCAGCTCGTGCACGGCGGTCCGGGCCGGGCGGGCGGCGGCGAGGAGATGGGCGGCATCCGCGGCGTCCTGCACCACATGCAGCGCACCGCGGTGCAGGCCGACCCGGACATGCTCACCGCGATCACCGGCCGCTGGGTCGCCGGCGCGCGGCGCCACGTCACCGACGTCCACCCGTTCCGCAAGCACCTCGAGGAGCTGTCGATCGGCGACACGGTCGTCGCCGGGCCGCGCACCGTCAGCCAGGCCGACGTCGAGCACTTCGCCGAGTTCACCGGCGACACCTTCTACGCGCACATGGACGCCGAGGCCGCCGCGGCCAACCCGCTGTTCGGCGAGCGCGTGGCCCACGGGTACCTGGTGGTCTCGCTGGCGGCGGGGCTGTTCGTCGACCCCGCTCCGGGCCCGGTACTGGCCAACTTCGGCGTCGACCACCTGCGGTTCCTGACGCCCGTGAGGTTCGGTGACGCCCTCACCGTCGCATTGACCTGCAAGCAGGTGACCCCCCGCGACAGCGCCGCCTACGGCGAGGTGCGCTGGGACGCCGACGTCACCCGCCACGACGGCGAGTCGGTGGCCCGCTACGACGTCCTCACCTTGGTGGCGAAGCGGTGACCGCACGCCTGGGGCTCGCCCCCGCGCCCGGCACGCTCGACGCCGCCGAGCGGATGTCGGTCGACGAGCTGCGCTCGCTGCAGCTCGAACGCCTGCGGTGGACGCTTCGCCACGCCTATGACCACGTGGCGCACTACCGGAGGAGCTTCGACGCCGCGGGCGTCCATCCGCAGGACTGCACGGAGCTCGCGGACCTCGGGAAGTTCCCCACCACGTCCAAGGCCGACCTGCGCGACAATTACCCGTTCGGCATGTTCGCCGTTGCACAGGACCGGGTGCGCCGCATCCACGCCTCGTCGGGCACCACCGGCCGTCCCACCGTCGTCGGCTACACGGCTCGCGACATCGACACCTGGGCGACGGTCATGGCCCGTTCGATCCGCGCGGCGGGCGGGCGGCCCGGACACAAGGTCCATGTCGCCTACGGCTACGGCCTGTTCACCGGCGGGCTCGGCGCGCACTACGGCGTCGAGAAGCTGGGCGCGACGGTGATCCCCGTGTCCGGTGGCATGACACCGCGACAGGTCCAGCTCGTCACGGACTTCGCCCCCGAGATCATCATGGTGACGCCGACCTACCTGCTCACGATCATCGACGAGTTCGAGAAGCAGGGGATCGACCCGCGCTCGTCGTCGCTGCGGGTCGGGATCCTCGGCGCCGAACCCTGGACCGAGCGGATGCGCGGCGAGATCGAGGAGCGCATGGACATCCACGCCGTCGACATCTACGGGTTGTCGGAGGTGATGGGTCCCGGCGTCTCGCAGGAGTGCGTGGAGACCAAGGACGGGCTGCACGTGTGGGAGGACCACTTCTACCCCGAGGTCGTCGACCCGATCGACGGCGACGTGCTGCCCGACGGCGCGGAGGGAGAGCTGCTGTTCACCTCGCTCACCAAGGAGGCGCTGCCGATCATCCGGTACCGCACCCGCGATCTGACCCGGCTGCTGCCGGGCACCGCGCGCCCCGGCATGCGGCGGATGGAGAAGATCACCGGCCGCAGCGACGACATGATCATCCTGCGCGGCGTGAACGTGTTCCCCACGCAGATCGAGGAGATCGTGCTCCGCACGGCCGGGCTGTCGCCGCACTTCCAGCTCGTGCTCCGCACGCAGGGGCGCCTCGACACGCTCACGGTGCGGGTGGAGGCGCGCCCGGACACACGGTCGGAGCGCCGCGGGACCGCCGCCGCGGAGCTGGTCTCCTCGGTGAAGGAGACGGTCGGTGTGACCGTGACCTGTGAGGTCGTCGACCCCGAGACCCTGGAACGCTCGGTGGGCAAGCTCCGGCGACTCAAGGACCAGCGACTGCGCTGACGGCGCGCTGCGCGGCGCCACAGCGCGCCCTGCGCCGCACCGACGGGCGCCCTGCGCCGCGGGCGACGTGCGGGCTCAGTCGTCGAGCGGGGACTCCTCCGTGACGACGTGGACGGCCGCTTCCTCCGCCGACGCCGCCGCGCCGTCGATGCCCACATCGACCGCCCAGAGTTCCGGCTCGGCATCGGTCACCCCGCCCTCGTCCGACGCCACGAGGCGACCGGAGCGGGCCGCGCCCACCTCGTCGTCGCGCAGCTCCCCGTCGGTGTCGGAGCTGTCGCCGAGGCCGTCCCCGGCCTCGGGCACACCGTCGGTCAGCTCGCGGGCCAGCCGGCCGTCGAGACTCTCCCCGTCGGACTCCTCGCGCGCCGTCGTGCCCCAGTCGTCGACCACCCACGGCCGGTCGGGCGGGGAGTACCCCTCGTCCAGCGCGTCGACGACCCCGCGGTCCTCGAGACTGTCGGCCGGCTCCAGGAACCCGGAGTCGTTGTCCTCACCGTCGTCGGGCGAGCCGTGCATGTCGGGTCCTCTCGTCGCCGCGCAGGCCCGGGTGGGACACCACAGCAGGACCAGCATCCGCATCGTAGGCGCCGGCGCAGGGTCACGGTCCGACGCGACCCAGTGCCGCGAGCCGCTCCTGCGGGAACGCCCGCTCCCGGCCGTTGGTGACCAGCGCCAGCGCCCGGCGGTAGGCCACCCCGGCCTCCGTACGCGGCCGAGCCGGCGCGGCCGGCGCGGCGCGGCGCGGCGGGCATCGGTGAGGATTATGAGCGCCAGCAGCCCGCGCGCCTCCCGCTCGTCGGGCATCAGGAAGCTGCTCGCCGACGGCTGGTCGGGCCCGGCAGCAGCCACCGCGGCAGGTTTCGGGGTCGATCGTGGCAGCGCCCACCGACAGATCGTGCCCCGCCAGTCCCGGGCAGGCGGTGGCCATCGGGGGGACCGGTCGAGCGTGGGGCGGCGCCTCGACGCGAGACGATGGCCAGCATGACCGACGATGCCCCCACTCCCACCGTCTGGAGCCGCATGCTGTCGGCCGGCATCTCCGAGGACGCGATCCGTCAGCACCACATCAACGGCACCATCCACCTCGACGGCGCGGCGGTGACCGATCTCGACCAGCCCGCCGCACCGCCTGCAGTGATCATCATCCGCCCGCCGAGCCGCTGAGGAGCGCAACCGACCGCGCGTGCAATAGCGCTGGCTGAGCCGGCCCGTCTGTCCCAGCCCGATGGCGGCGGGCCCGCTCCGTTCACGGGTCGGGGTTGCTCCGCGGTCTGGATCATGGCTCCGACGGACCGGCAGGATGGTCGCTCCTACCGATAGGCACGATGAAGCGGTAGGATCATGTGGTGGCATCTACGGAGAAGGTCAGTCTGAGCATGGAGCATGACGCTTTGGTGCTCGCCCGGCGCGCGGCCGCGATCGAGGGCGTCTCGCTCTCGGCATACATGTCGCGTCTTGCGCGACGGCACGCGTGGGCGTCCGAGCGCCCACGGCTGACCACCGCCCAGCAGGCCGACGTCGACGTCGCGCTCGCCAAGCTCGACGAGCAAGAGCTGTTCGGCGACGGGCAGGGGCACCGTGCGGCGGGGTGAGCTCTGGTACTCCCCCTCCAGCCTGCGCAACCGGGTCATCCTGCTGCTGAGCTCCCAAACCCTGATCGACCAGGGCGCGAGCATGCTCTACGGCCTTGAGGCCGACACCGAGGACCCCGGCCCGCTCCTGCTGGTCGTCCCAGTCCTGGTCACGGGAGCAGACGGCGAGCAGCGCTGGATCAACGTCGGACGTGGACTGACCAGGGTCGCGCGCCGCACCCTGACCCAGTCCTACGGCGCCGCCGACCCGGCCGTCGTCGAACAGGTCGAAGCCCTGCTACGCGTCGCGCTGGATCTGTGACAGCGGCTGGATGGACCGTTCCCGATCTTGTAGACACCCGGTCGTAGACTGCCGCTGATCGCAGTCGAGGCAATCGCGTGGGGACACGCCGCAACTTCACCCAGGAGCACAAGGACCAGGCCGTGGCCGCCGGGCTACTGCTCGATGATGTGGACTGGCGTGCGGCCACGGTGCGGATCACCGGCAAGGGCGACGATCACCAGCTGATGCCGCTGCCCGTCGAGGTCGGCGAAGCGCTGGCGGTCTACCTGCAGGATCATCGCCGCGCAGACGGGGGCGGGCGGCATGTGTTCCTGGGTGGGATCGCCCCACACCGGGCGCTGGGCCGCTGCGGGGTCTCCTCGGTGGTGACCCGGCGGGCCGGCGTCGACGGCGCAGGCCATCTGATGCCGCCCGACCTGCGGATCAGCGCGGTGGAGTACCTGGCGTGGCGCCGCGCGATGGGCCATCAACTCAGCCGCCATGATGGTCTGATCGGCCAGTTCCTGGACTACCTGAGCGAACAGCACGAGAGCACGATCAGCGTCGAACATGCCTCCTTCGTCTCGACGAACGGGCCGTCGGTAACCGTGTGGCCACCCGCGCCGTCGCCCCGCACGGTCGTCGCCGTCGACGTCGGCATCAGGCCTTCCCCGCTGATGATGCGGCCCCCGTGGGCGATGGCCTCCTTCGCGAACACGCCGTGCTCGGCGGCCATCTGGCCCCACTGCTCGGGCGTGACGTCCGCGTACCCGGACTCGTCTGCGTAGATCAGGAGCATGTACCGGGTCACGGTGGCCTCCCAGGCCTCGAACTCGAGCTGACACCTACTCCACGACCGGAGATCGACAGCCACACCCTGCCGGATCCGGAACGGCAGGGTAGGTCCGCCACGACCGCCGCTCAACCTCCGAGGTAGGCCCGGACCAGCGGCAACCCCGCCGGGTCGATGCCGTGGCCGCCGTCGTGCGGGAACTGCTCGACCTCGGCGCCGCGCTCGCGGAGCTGCGCCACCAGTGTCGCGGTCCGGGCCGCGGTGGCCATCGGGTCCCGGCGGCCGTTGACGACGGCGACCCGCTTGCCCGTCAGGTCCGCCGCAGGGTCGGGGCCGTCACGGAAGGGGACCATGCCCGCCATCAGCACCGCGCCCGCCAGCGCCTCGGGGCGGCGGAACAGCAGAGCCGAGGCGATGTTGGCGCCGTTGGAGAACCCGGCGGCGAACCAGGACCCCGCGGCGACGCCGTAGGCGGCCTCCGCGGCGGCGAGGAACTCCGCCAGCTCGTCGACCCTGGCCCGCAGGTCGTCCTCGTCGAACACGCCTTCGCCCGAGCGCCGGAAGAACCGGGGCATCCCGTTCTCCGACACCGTGCCGCGCGGCGAGAGCATCGGGGCGCCGGGGGCGAGATGCTCGCGCAGCGGCACCAGGTCGTGCTCGTCGCCGCCGGTGCCGTGCAGGAGCAACAGCGGCGGGGTGCCCGTCCCGGGGAGCCACACGTGCGGACGCCGCAGTGTCGAGCCGATCGTCACGCCGGTCACGACGCGGCCCCAGCGGCCTCTGCCGCGCGGAACGTCACGACGCGCGCTCGTCGACGCGCAGCGGGCCCAGCGCCGCCGCGATCTGCTCGCGGCTGGGCTCCAGCCACGGTGGAAGCTTGAGCGAACGGCCCAGCTCCAGCAGCGGCTCGTCGATCGCGAAACCCGGCGCGTCGGTGGCGATCTCCAGCAGCACTCCCCCGGGTTCGTGGAAGTAGATCGAGGTGAAGTACTGCCGGTCGACGATCTCGGTGACGTGCAGGCCCGCCTCGACGAGCTCGCGGCGCCAGAGTGCCTGGGTCGGCTTGTCGGGCGCGCGGAACGCGATGTGATGGACGGTGCCGCCGGCCTGCAGGCCGCGCGGGCGTGCGTCGGCGGCCACGTCCACCACGGCGCCCGCACCACCGCCGGCCATCGCGAAACGGGCGCGGTCCCCGTCCTCGCCGTCGAGCTGCATGCCGAGCAGTCCGGACAGCAGCGCCGCGGTGCGCTCGGGCAGCCGCTCGGACATCGTCACCGAGTGCAGTCCGCGCACGGCGTGCTCGGCCGGGATGGCGGCGACACCGTCCCAGCCCGAACGCGCGTCACCGGGAGCCGCGACGATGTCGATCACCAGCCCGTCGGGGTCGGAGACGGTGAGCACCTCCTCGCCGTCACGGGTGCGCGGGCCGTCGACGTCGAGCCCGAGGCCGGTGAGGTGACGCTGCCACCAGCCAATCGACTCGGGCGGCACGCTGAACGCGGTGGCGGTGGTCAGGCCGCTGCCCTGGCGGCCCGCGGCCACACCGCGCCATGGGAAGAACGTCAGGATCGTCGACGGGTTGCCCACCTCGTCCCCGTAGTAGAGGTGGTAGGTGTCGGGGGCGTCGAAGTTGACCGTCTGCTTGACCAGCCGCAGCCCCAGCGCCCGCGTGTAGAAGTCGACGTTGCCCTGCGGGTCGGACGCGATCGCGGTCACGTGGTGCAGGCCGTGCGGAGCGATGGCCATGCGCATTCCCTCCTCCTCGTCGGTACGTGTAGTTGCTAACGCAACCACACGTCGATCTGTTCCGCTCAGCCGAGCGTGAACGGGTCGCGGGTGCCTCCGGTGAGCTCGACCCAGACCGACTTGTTCTCGGTGTACTCGTCCATCGCGGCGGCACCGTTCTCCCGGCCCAGTCCCGACTGCCCGAACCCGCCGAAGGGCACGCTCGGCGCGACCACCCGGTACGCGTTGATCCACACCGTTCCGGCCCGCAGCTTCGCGGCGACCCGGTGCGCGCGGTGCACGTCCTTCGTCCAGACCGCACCCGCTAGGCCGTACGGGGTGTCGTTGGCGAGCTCCAACGCCTCGTCCTCGTCGGTGAACGGGAGAACCGCCAGCACCGGGCCGAAGACCTCCTCGCGCACCACCGTCGACCCGGGCGTGACGCCGGTGAGCACCGTCGGCCGGACGAAGTAGCCGCCCAGGTCCGCGTCGGCCGCGCCGCCGGCGGCCACGGTGGCGCCCTCGGCCAGCGCCGTCCTCAGGTGGCCGAGCACCTTCTCGTACTGCGGGCCGTTGGCCACCGGGCCCATCTCCGTGTCGGCGGCGTGGGGGTCACCGAGCCTGATGGTGGCCGCGCGCGCGGCGATCAGCGCCACCAGCTCGTCGTGCACGGACTCGTGCACGATCAGCCGCGAACCCGCCATGCAGGTCTGCCCCGTCGCGGCGAACACCCCCGCAACCAGGCCGTTGGCCGCGGCATGGAGGTCGGCGTCCGGGAACACGATCTGGGGGGACTTCCCGCCCAGCTCCAGCGTGACCTTGTGGAGGTTCTCCGCCGCGGCGTGGGCCACCGCGCGCCCGGTGGCCGTCGAGCCGGTGAACGCGACCTTGTCCACGCCGGGGTGACCCGCCAGCGCGGCGCCGACCTCGCGGGACAGCCCGCACACGACGTTGACCACACCGGGCGGGAACCCGGCCTGCTCGATCAGCTCGGCGAACCCCAGCGTCGACACCGGCGAGTGCTCCGACGGCTTGATCACCAGCGTGCAACCGGCCGCGAGCGCGGGCGCCAGCTTCCACGTCATCAGCAGCAGCGGGGAGTTCCACGGGGTGATCGCCGCCACCACCCCGACCGGCTCCCGGCGGGTGTAGACCAGGTGGTCCGGGTTCGGCACCGGGATCTGGCGGCCTTCGAGCTTGTCTGCGAGACCGGCGAAGTAGTGGTACCACCCGCCCATACCGCCCAGCTGGCCGATCATCTCCCGGTAGAGCTTGCCGGAGTCGTCGACCTCGAGGCGGGCGAGGCGCTCCGCGTTCTCGGTGACCAGGTCGGCGAGGCGGCGCAGCAGCGCCGCCCGCGCGAATCCGGTCATGGCCCCCCACTCCCCACCGAGAGCCGACCTGGCGGCCGCCACCGCGGCGTCGACGTCGGCAGGGCCCCCGTCGGGGACGACGGCCCAGGGCCGGCCCGTGTAGGGGTTCTGGGACTCGAACGTCCGCCCCGAGATCGCGTCCACGCCCTTGCCGCCGATCAGCATCCGGAATCGCTCGAGCTCCGACATGACCGTCCTCCTCGACTGCCGACATCCTGAACCGTGACCGAGGTTAACGGCCCGGCGGCCCCGGGACCGGCGTCAGCACGCGGGCGGTTCAGGGTCAGGTGTCGGGGACGGCCCGTCCGGTTGGGGCCGCCGACGACCAACCGCTCTTCCCCGGCCACGCAGTCCGCCTATGAACGTCTTCGGCCCAGGCCACACGGTCGCCATGCTTGGAACGACATGGACGGGAACATGTAAGACATGGCTTCAGCTCTGGTTGGGTTGAACAATCCGGTAAACATGCTGAAGTGAATCTTGCGATCGAACCTCGATGAGGAGGTGTCTCGATGCGTCCCCGCCCGGACTCCGCGGAACAACTGCCACCAAAGATCAGACGAAAGCGGGCAGTTACAGCGGACCGCATCGCGGTGCTGGCCAACCCCTACAGATCCGGCACGGAGAAAGAAGCCGATCTTCACACTCCTGCGCAGTCCGACACGGCGTGGGCTGCCCTCGTCGGCGGGCGCACCGCACTGATTGTCGCCTCCATTGCCACCGCTGCCGGTGTCACCGCCGGCGTCGCGTCGGCCGAGGACACCCCCGGCGATGCTCTCAGCGGTGATGACTCGACCGCGTCGAGTTTCAGCACCGACGGTGACATCAATTTCACCCCGTTCGACACCCTTGATGCGATGTCCAGCCCGCTGCCGAGCGTCGACCTGGGCACGACGTCGTTACAGACACATGTCGATGATTCCCAGCCGCTGACCTCCCAGCCGCTGATCTCCCAGCCACTGATCTCCCGGTCGTCTATCCAGCCGGAGCCGATTCGATTCGATCCAGGCGCGACCCGGGCCGATCCGTTGACCGTGGCGCCCTCGTCGAGCACCAGCGCAACCGAACCCGACATCGACCAGACCAGCCCCATCAGCCTGCCGGCAACTCTCGCCGGCGACGGGCCGAAGACCGGCTCACCGGGCGGAAACGGCGCTACCAGCGGTGCGGACGATTTCGAGGACGACGCCGGCCGGTCGCAACCCGACGTCGCCACGGCGGGTGGAGACATCAGCGACCCCGGCACCGGAGCCACGTTCGCCGGTGAGGCCATCTCCGTCCCCGCGCTCGAGTCGGGCGTCCCTGCAGCGAGTGCCGCCGATGACCAGGTGGCATCGGGCTCCGCCACTGCCAACCACCCGAACGCTGATGACGGGGAACCGGGTAAGGGATTCGCCGAGGCGTGGGTGACGAGCCCGGCCGTCGATCAACGTGTGAGCAGCCGTACCGACGACACCATGGTCGACGTCCAGGCAACGAGTTCCAGTACCGCCGTCGTCGAGCAGGTTCCTCCCAGCTCCGAGGTCTCGACGGTGTCGGACACGCCGGCCTCGACTCCCGCGTCCAGCACGATCCTGGCGCAGGACGGTGCGCTACCGGACGTTCTTCCAAGTTCGGTGATGCCATCGCAGGACGGCGCGACCGCCGCTCCACAGAGCTACGAGTACGTGCCCGGGACGGGCAGCCAGAGTATCCGGCTCGTCGGGTCCGGCCGTCCCGGTGTCACTCGGGGCCTGGTCACCCGGTCGCCCGTCGCAGGTCAGGACGGGATGGAAGTCGTCATCGTCAATCCGGCCCGAGAGCCTGGCGGCACTGTCTCCGCACTGGTGCCGATCGGCTCCCCGTTCGAGGCCGGCGAGACGTTTCAGACCTACCAGGTGCCGAAGGGGACACCGCTGGTCCGAGTCACCAGGACGGAACCGGGGCTTCCCGGATCTCCGCAACCGGAGGCCGGTCTGGCGCCGCTGCTGGAATCGCTGGGGTCGGGGTCCAGCGCGCCCGTCACCACGGCCGCGAGCCCGCCCGCCGATGGGCCCGGCGAGGAGGAGCAGCCGGGCAACGGCGCAGAACCGCAGGGTCCGAAGGCGAATGCTGAGCCGACCCAGACCGAGCGTCTCATCAGGGCCACCACCTATGCGGCCACCGGCCGAGGTGTCGTGTGGATGCTGCTCAAGGGGGGTCTGGACCGCAGCATCACGCTGCCGAAGTACGCACCGGTCGCGGGCGTCGATTTCGTGAAGGACCTGGTGGTCGGCGGTGCTCTGACACCGATCACCGGCTTCGGGGACATTCTCGGCCCGGTGGTGAACGGGGCCCGCGGAGCGGCGATCACCCAGGGCGTCAACCTGGCGACGAGGAACGCCCTCAATCCCGGACTCAACGCAGCCGCCAACGCGTACAACTCGCGGAGGAACCCCGGTGCGCCGCCGGCCAACATCCGTGCCGACGTCGTGGTGGGTGCCAACAACCCACGTTTCCAGCCCACGATCCCGCTGCTCGATCCGGGAAGGTTGACGATATCCCCCGATGTCGCCGCCAACACCCCGCCACCACGTCGGCTGACCGTGACCACGACGCCGACCGGTTCGTTGTCGCCAGAGGTCGACTCGACCGGCAACCTCGCCCGGTCTGCGAGACCTGCGGAACTGTTCTCCGCTAGGCCGACGGAGCGGATCAGCGGGCCGGTGGAGATCGTTCCCAACGCCAGTAACTCCGTCCGCCCCCTCCCGGCGCGCTACACCGACGGGGTGTACCCCGAGGGCGATATCACCGCAGCCAAGCTCACCGACGCGCCGTCAGCGGCGAGAAACGGGGCGTACCGCATTTCGGACGCCACCGCGATCGGTGTCAACATGGCCGTCCCCGCGACCCAGGCGATCGCCAACGGCCTCCTCCGGGCCACCGGCCAGGACGACAATCCGTGGGTGTCGGTGCCGGCAAACGCAGTCGCGGTCGGCGTCGGCGTCGGCGTTCCGATATCGATCGCCCAGGGCACCATCGTCCGGCCCGCATTCAAGTGGCCCACGGTGCAGGCGCTGGTAGCCGAAGTCGTGACCCGCGGTGTCATGGCGATGCTTCCCGAGGACCAACAGCGGGCTGTCAACGACACGCTCCAGAAGGCCTGCTCGGACGAGAACGTGATGGTCGGCGCCGCCAAGCAGTTCATCTGCAGTGCCGGTCAGAACCAGAAACCACCGACCAACCCGCCTGCGAACACAGGAGGGGCGGTCGTCACCAACGGCTTCTCCGCCGCAACAGGAAACCCGCCGACAACCGCGACAGTGGCGCGAGTCCCATCCGGTGACTTGGTACCCTCGCCCGCACTCGCGTCCGACCCGGCGGAGGGGACCGGTTCGTCGCCGGGTGGGGTGATCGTGGGTGGTGATCTCGGGCGTCCGGTGTCGCGGGAGGAGGCGATCGAGGCGATGTTCCCGGGCGGCGACCCGCGCCGGGTCGACCCACCGGTGGTGGCCCAGGAGAGCCTGACCCCGCGCCCGCAGGACCGGGCGGAGTTCGACCCGAACTCGATCAACGA
>JAJAZD010000010.1 GCA_026785945.1 Pseudonocardia sp.
AGCCAGGTGACGGTCGTGTCGAGCAGGGCCGCGAGGCGCTCGGCGTCCCGGGGCGGGAAGATCCGGTCCCGGCGGCCCCCGACCACGGCCCCGCCGCCCGCGAAGGCCCGGAGCCCGTCGACGGCGGCGCGCCCCGGTCCGGGGCGCACGTTGCGCATGAAGGCTGTGAGATCGGCGCGCACGTGAGCGTCGGACCGGGCCGGTTCCAGCAGGTCGCGCACCAGCGGCCGGCCGAAACCGCGTGCCGTGAACACGTTGAGCCGGCCCGGGTCGGCGAGCACCGCGGGGACACCGAACAGCCGCAACATCAGGCTCGTCCCGCCGGGCACCGCCGCGAGCGACACCAGCGGGCGCACCAGCGGCGGCGGGAAGTGCTCGAAGGCGTCGCACCCCGCGAGGACGAGCCCGCTCGCCCGTTCGGGGTAGGCCGCCGCAGCCATCTGCACCAGCGCACCGCCGGTGTCGTTGCCGAGCAGCGGGAGGTGTTCCTCACGGGAGCGGTCGAGCACGTCCTGCGTCATGGGGTGGCGACGCTGTCGCTGCGCCCGCTCGCGGCCGCGCTCGGGACCAGCGACCGGATGCTCCTGTACTACTTCGGCAGCCGGGAACAGCTACTCGTCGCCGTACTGGGGGCGGTGGGACAACAGTTGAGGGCGGGGCTCGAGGCGGACCTCGCGCCGCGGCCCGTCCGGCCCGCGGAGTTGCTCCGGCAGACCTGGCAGGGGTTGCGGTCGCCGGCGGCCGAGGCGCACCTCCGCCTGTACGTCGAGGTCAGCGGTTTCGCCGCCCGTGGCATGGAGCCCTACCGGACCGTGGCGGGCGACGTCGCGAGCGGGTGGCTGACCTGGATCGCCGCCCACCTCGACGTCACGGAGACCGAACGTCCCGCCGCCGCGGCCGGCATCCTGACCGTCCTCGACGGCCTCCTGCTCGTCCGCTTCCTGACTTCGGACGACACCGCCGACCGCGCCGCCGCGTGGCTGGGCGGCCGCGTGGACCCAGAAGGATCGTGACACCCCACGTCCACTTCGGTCGGCGTCGCGCACGGCACTCTCGGACGACAGGTCCGCGCCGACGGGCCGTTCGCGCGGCCGGGGGTCGGCGCCGCCCACGGGCGGCTCGCACCCAGACCCCGACTCGCGCGCGTCCAGACCCCGACTCGCGGGGGTGTCGGGCGACTTGCTCAGCTGCGCGCCTTGGCCTGGCGCCGCCAGGTGGTCAGGGCGCGTTCGGTGTAGCCGTTGGGCTCGGCGCGTCCGGCGAGGACCAGGTCCAGGGCGGCCTGGAACGACTCGCTGCCGTCGAGGTCCTTCGCCATCGGGCGGTACCCCGGCTCGGCCGCGTTCTGCTCGTCGACCAGCGCGGCCATGCGGGCGAACGTCTCCCGCACGGTCTGCTCGTCGACCAGCCCGTGGTGGAGCCAGTTCGCGATGAGCTGGCTCGAGATCCGCAGGGTCGCGCGGTCCTCCATCAGTCCGACGCCGGCGAGGTCGGGCACCGTGGAGCAGCCGATGCCCAGGCCGACCCAGCGCACGACGTAGCCCAGGATCGACTGGGCGTCGGTCTCCAGCTCGTGGCGCACCTCGTCGTCGGTCAACGAACGGTCCAGGACCGGTACGCGCAGCAGGTCCCGGCGATCGGTCACCCGGCCCGCGAGCTCGCGCTGCCGGGCGTGGACGTCGATGCGCAGGTAGTGCAGGGCGTGCAACGTGGCCGCGGTCGGCGAGGGCACCCAGGCGCAGTTGGCACCGGCCCGGGGCTGCGCGCCCTTCTGCTCCAGCATCGCGGCCATCGCGGCGGGCTTGGCCCACATGCCCTTGCCCACCTGCGCCTGCCCCGCGAACCCGGCGAGCAGCGCGATGTCGACGTTGCGGTCCTCGTAGGCGCTGAGCCACGGCGTCGACCTCATGTCGTCCTTGCGCACGACGGGCCCGGCCTCGAAGTCGGTGTGGATCTCGTCGCCGGTGCGGTCGAGGAAGCCGGTGTTGACGAAGATCACCCGGTCCGCGGCGGCGGCGATGCAGGCGTCGAGGGTGAGTGTGGTGCGCTTCTCCTCGTCCATGATCCCGATCTTGAGGGTGCGTGGCTCGAGACCGAGCGCCTCCTCGACGGCGCCGAACATCTCGACGGTCAGCGCCACCTCGTCGGGCCCGTGCTGCTTGGGCTTGACGATGTAGACGCTCCCGGCGCGCGAGTTCCTGTACCGACCGAGCCCGCGCAGGTCGTGCAGCGCGGCGGTGGCGCTGACCAGGGCGTCGAGCACGCCCTCGGACATCTCCGCACCCGACGCGGTACGCACGGCGTCGGTCGTCATGTGGTGGCCGCAGTTGCGCACCAGCAGCAGCGAGCGACCGTGCAGTGTGAGCGCGGAGCCGTCGGGGGCGGTGTAGACGCGGTCGCCGTTGACGCGGCGCTCGACCGTCGTCCCGCCCTTCTCGAAGGACGCGGTGAGCGCACCGGTCATCAGCCCGAGCCAGGTGCGGTAGGCGTCGGTCTTGTCGGCGCCGTCGACGGTCGCGACGGAGTCCTCGAGGTCGACGATCGTGGTGACCGCCGACTCCAGCACGACGTCGGCGACGTGCGCGTGGTGCTGGCGGCCGACCTGGTGCTCGGGGTCGATCCTCAGCTCGACGTGCAGGCCGTTGCGGCGCAGCAGGATCGCGCCGTCGGCGTGCCCGGCGAACCGCGCCGGGTCGGCGAGCGGGCCGGCCCCGTCGACCACCAGCGCGCCGCCCTCCACGCGGTAGGCCGTGGCGTCGGCGTGGCTGCCCGAGGCGAGCGGGAACAGCTCGTCGAGCAGCCGGTCGGCCTCCGCGATCACCTGTGCGCCGCGCCGCGGGTCGTAGCCGCGGGCGAGATCGAACTCCAGCGGGAGCACGTCGGTGCCGTAGAGCGCGTCGAAGAGCGAGCCCCAGCGGGCGTTGGCGGCGTTGAGCGCGTACCGCGGCACCGTCGAGGGGACGACGAGCTGCGGTCCCGGGATGTCGGCGATCTCCGCGTCCACGCGCTCGACCTGCACCACCGGCCGCACCGGGGGGACCAGGTAGCCGATGCCGGTGAGGAACGCCTCGTACGCGGCGACGTCGCCCGCCCCGTGCTCGCGGTGCCAGGCGTCGATCTGCGTCTGGAGGTCGTCGCGACGGGCCAGCAGCCCGGCGATCCGGCCGGCGAACCGCTCGTGGAGCGCGGCGCAGATCGCCCAGAACCGGTCGGGTTCGAGATCCAGTCCGGGCAGCAGCTCGTCGGCGACGAACGCCCGCAGCGCGGGGTCGATCCGCAGATCCGTGCTCACGGTCTCCACCATCCCTCGGTCGTCGGTGACTCGTGCGTTTCTACCACCCGCATGCACGGTTCGACCTGCTCGAAGCGGTGGGCGCCACGGCAGTGGGGACGTCACGGCTCGCGGTGCTGCCCGTGGTTCTGTCGGTGTCCGGGCCCGGGGCCGGGTCGACGACGCGGTGAGCCGATCGCGCCGCTGGTGATGGCGGCCGGCCTGGCGGCGGTGCCGGCCACGAGGTGGGGGCTCAGGCCAGGAAGAGCACGTCGCTCAGGGCCAGCAGGATCGCCACCGCGGCGGCCAGTACCAGCGTGATCTGCAGCGTCTTGCGTGGACCCATCCGCGCTCTCACCATGATCCGGCCTCCCGACGGCTCGTGGCGCCGATGGTGACAGGTCACCGCGGCACCCCGGTACGCGGGTGCCGCGCACCGGCCGGACGACCTCGGATCAGCTGCGCGACGCCTCGATCCGCGCCACGCCGGTGCCGCGGAACTGACCGGCATGGGCGGGACTGTCGGTGCCGGGCTCTACCGTCTGCGCCATGACGATCGACTGGACGGCCCAGCTCGTGGAACAGCTCGAACGGCACTGGAGCACTCAGCTGCGCCCGCGCCTGGAAGGCCTCACCGACGCCGAGTACTTCTGGGAACCCGCGCCCGGGGCGTGGAACGTCCACCCGCGCGGCACCTCCACCGCCCCGGTGCAGGCCGGCAGCGGGGCGTTCACGATCGACTTCGCGTTTCCCGAGCCGGATCCGGCCCCGGTCACGACGATCGCGTGGCGGCTCGGGCACGTGGTCGTCGGCGTGTTCGGCGCTCGCACGGCCCATCACTTCGGCGGGCCGGAGATCGACTACTTCGGGTTCGACTATCCCGGCACCGCGTCGGAGGCCCTGCGTGTGCTCGACGAGGCGCACGACGTCTGGGTCGCGGGCGTCCGCGGGCTCGACACGGCGGCGCTGGAACGCCCGGCCGGCCCGGCCGAAGGGGAGTTCGCGCAACGCCCGATGGCCGAGCTGGTGCTCCACATCAACCGGGAGGCTATCCACCACGGGGCCGAGATGGCGCTACTCCGAGACCTGTACCGCGCCCGGGGGTGACCCGCGGGACACGTCAGCGTCGTCGGTGACCGCCTCGGCCGGCCTCGCGGTCAGGTGAGGTCGTCGAACTCCCCGGCCTTGACACCTCGGATCCAGGCGGCCATCTCGGCGCGGGTGAAGGTGAAGTGCCCGGCGGTGGGATCCTTGCTGTCCCGCAGCGCGATGTGCCCGTCGGGCAGCGGCGCGACCTCCACGCAGTTGCCGTTGGCATCACCGGAGAAGCTGCTCTTGCGCCAGCGCTGGTCGTCCATGTCGCCCACCTTCGTCACACCTGCTCGAACCTCCGGGCCGCGGCCGCGATCCGCTCCGCCGACTCGGCGCGGGACAGCGCCAGCTGGCTGAGCATGCCGAAGCGCATCGTGCACGCCCGCACCCGGTCGCTGTCGGACACGTACAGGCTACCCGTCACGGCTCCCTCCCCGTAGAGCACGTCGGGAGCGGGCTTGGGCAGGCTGAGCAGCGTGAAGGGGCCCTCCACCCCGGGCCCCCCGCCCGACTCCAGGGTGAGCACCTGCACGGTGAGGTGTTCGTGGCCCGTCAGGTCGGCCAGTTTGCGCATCTGGTCGCGCATCACCGGGCCGCCCCCCACGGGGCGCAACAACACACTCTCGTCGAGGATCGCGTGGAACGCCGGTGACGCCGGGCCCCGCAGGACGTGCTGGCGGGTCAGCCTGCGCGCGACCAGCCGCTCCAGCTCGATCGGTGAGCCGACCTCGGGCCCGGTGGCCTCGATCACCGCACGCGTGTAGTCGGCGGTCTGCAACAAGCCGGGCACGAGAGTCGTCGTGAACTGGCGGATGGTGGTCGCACCGGCCTCCAGGCTCACCAGCCCCCGCAGCGACTCGGGCAGGTCGGCGCCGTAGGCCGTGCGCCACTCCCGTTCACGGGCGAGCACGGCCAGTTCGAGCACCGGCACGCGCTCGGGCTCCGCGACGCCGTAGAGCTCCAGGAGCTGGGCGACCTCGTTCGGCCGGACGCCGTTCTCATGGTTCTCGATACGGGACAGCTTCGCCACCGACCACTTCCCACCCGCCCGCCGCAACTGCTCGATGGCCTGGCTCTGGGTCAGGCCGGCGACCTCGCGGAAGTTCTTCAGCATCTCGGCGAGCTGCCAACGGCGTACGAATGAGCTACCGCCATCACTGGCCGTCATCACATGTTCCCCCATCCGCATGGGAAAGAGATTTCCACTTCCGGCATACCTACTTCCATGCGAGGCTCTCCCACATCCGGAACGACGAGGAGCGCAGATGCTAGCGACAGCACCATCGACCGGCTCGTTCCCACCGGAGGTGATGACACCGGTCTTGCTCTGTGCCGTCGCGGGACTCGGCCTGTGGCTCGTCGTGCTCACGGCGTTCGTGGTCCGTCGCCGGCGCGAACCCTGGCGTGACGACGGCCGACCCGTGTTCCAGCGCCTTCCCGACGGCCGGACCCGGTTCTCCTGGGGCGTGGCCCAGGACCTCGCCCGCGTGCAGCGCCTCGCCACAGCGCGTCATGTGACAGCGCGTCATGTGACAGCGCGTCATGTCACAGCGCGCCACACCACGACCGAGCGTCGGGTCACAGCGGAGCGCGTGCACGCGACTCCACCGCCGCGTGCGCACGATCAGCGGGCGAAGTGGTCCCAGCCCGCGGGGCCGCCGGTGTAGGGCCGGCCCCGCACCAGCACCTCCGGTGCACCCTCGCGAGCGGTACCGATGGCCGTCCAGCCCTCCGGCAGCGTGACGTCGGGCGGGAACGTCGCGGCCAGCGCGTGGTCCTCACCTCCGGTGAGCAGCCAGTGCACCGGGTCGACGCCCAACGCCGCACCCACGTCGGCGAGCCGGGCCGGCACCTCCGGCGCGCGCACGTCCAGCGTCACCCCCGAGGCGCGCGCGACGTGCCCGAGATCGGCCAGCAGCCCGTCCGAGACGTCGATCATGGAGGTGGCCCCGGCCCGCGCGGCCTGGGGTCCGGCCGCGTACGGCGGCTCCGGTACCCGCTGGGCGCCGACCACGGCCACCGGCGACCGGAACCCGCGCTTCAGGACCGCCAGCCCCGCGGCGGCCCACCCCACGCGCCCGCACAGCGCGACGACGTCGCCCGCGCGGGCCCCGGCCCTGCTCACGGGCTCGCACCCGTCGAGCGAACCGAGCGCGGTCACCGAGAGCATCAGCGTCGCCGAGGACGCCACGTCCCCGCCCACCACACCGATCCCGACGACCCCGGCCTCACGCCAGAGCCCGTCGGCCAGCGCAGTGAGGGTCTCCACAGAGGTGTCGGCCGGGCACGCGAGGCCCACCAGCAGGGCCGTGGGCACCGCGCCCATCGCGGCGACGTCGGCGAGGTTGGCCGCCGCCGCCTTCCGCCCGACCTGCTCGGGGGTGGACCAGTCGAGACGGAAGTGCACCCTGTCGACCAGAATGTCCGTACAGGCGACGACCCGCCCGTCCGGTGCGGCCACCACCGCGGCGTCGTCGCCGGGCCCGAGCAAGGTCACCCGGGGCTGGACGCGGCCGCCGGTGATCCGGGCGATCAGCCCGAACTCCCCGAGCCCCGCTACTGTGCCACTTGTCTCGGATCGGTCGCCCCGCTCCGGTGACGGTGTGGGCATCGGCGCCTCCTCAGGTACGTTCGGCTTCCGACCTTCCCACGCGGGAACGACAGCCCGCCGCGGGAATCCGAGCAGACTCCGAAAGGGGCACGCCGTGGTGCAGGCCTACATCCTCGTCCAGACGGAGGTCGGCAAGGCCGCCGCCGTGGCCACCGAGATCTCCGAGATCTCCGGCGTGCTCTCCGCGGAGGATGTCACGGGCCCGTACGACGTGATCGTGCGCGCCCAGGCCGACGACGTCGACATGCTCGGCCAGCTCGTCGTCGCACGCGTGCAGGGCGTCGGGGGCATCACCCGCACGCTGACCTGCCCGGTCGTGCACCTCACCTGAGCGTGGCGCCGCGGTGAACCGCCCGTCGACGCCGGTCCTGATCGCCGTCTCGCTGCCGCTGCTGCTCGCCGTGGTGGTCGCGGGGATCGCGATCGGCGCCCGCATCGGGGTCATCGGCGGGGCTCCGGCACCGGACACCACTGCGCTGGCCGTCGCACCGGTCGACGCCCCGGACGCCGGCGGGCCGGAGTGCACCGCGCTGCTGGCCGCGCTGGAGGGCGACCTGCCCGCCACCGGGGGGACGCTGCCCGTGCGCCCCCTCGCCGACCCCGTCCAGCCCGGGGTCAGGGCATGGGCCGCCGCGCCCCGACCGGCCGTGCTGCGCTGCGGGCTGCCCCGACCGACGGAGCTGACGCCCTCCTCCGCGCTGCTGGAGATCAACGGTGTGCGGTGGCTCCAGCTCGACGACGGTGTGCCCGGCCCTGCGGTCGTGACCTACGTCGCCGTCGACCGTCCGGTCTACGTGGTGCTGACGACCCCGACCGATGCCGGGAGCGGACCCCTGCAGCAGGTCTCCGACGCCGTCCGTACGCTCCTGCCCGCCGCGCCCGTCGCCGTGCGCTGAGCCGCGGCCGGCCGGTGGTGTTAGCGGTGACTATTGTTGATTGTCATGGTGACGATGTCCCGGGCCACCGAGGACTACCTCAAGACCATCTACCAGCTCGCCACCCGGGGAGAGCCGGTCACCACCGGGGTGCTGGCCGCTGCGCTGGGGGTGTCCTCGCCGTCGGTGTCGGCGATGGTCAAGCGGCTGGAGGACGGCGAGCTGGTCGCGCGGCCGGACAACCGGACGCTCCGGCTGACGGAGTCCGGCGAGCAGGCCGCGCTGCGGGTCGTGCGTCGCCACCGACTGCTGGAGACGTTCCTCGCCCACGTGCTCGACGTGCCGTGGGACGAGGTGCACGCCGAGGCCGAACTGCTGGAGCATGCGCTGTCGGACCGGCTCGAGGAGCGCATCGACACCGCACTGGGCCACCCGACGCACGACCCGCACGGTGACCCGATCCCCCCGCGCCACGGCCGGCACGAGGAGAAGTGGGGCGCGTCGCTGGAGACCACGGCAGCGGGCTCACGCTTCGTCGTCGACAGGGTCTCCGATCGCGACAGCGCCGCGCTGCGTCACCTCGGTGAGCTCGGCGTACGCCCCGGTGTCGTGATCGACGTCGACGAGCAGGCGCCGTTCGGCGGGCCGCGGTGGGTCCGGATCGAGGGCGCGCGGCACCCCCTGGGCACGCCGCTGACCCGGCTCGTCCACGGCCGCGTCGTGAACCCGTGACAGGGCCGGATCCCGGCCCGGCCCCCGCCCCCGTCACCGTCACCCTCCCGCCGACCGTCGCCGAGCTCCGGGCACGCCGCGGGTGGCGCGGGGCGTTCACGTTCTTCGGCCCGGCGTTCGTGGCCGCCATCGCCTACGTCGACCCCGGCAACTTCGCGACCAACTTCTCGGCCGGAGCCGAGTTCGGCTACCTGCTGCTGTGGGTGATCGTGGCGGCGAACCTCCTCGCCATGGTGATCCAGACGCTGTCGGCCAAGCTGGGGATGGCGACCGGGCGCAACCTGCCGGAGCTCTGCCGCGACCACTTCCCTCGGCCGGTCTCGCGGCTGATGTGGGTGCAGGCCGAGCTGGTCGCGATCGCCACCGACCTCGCGGAGGTGATCGGCGGAGCCATCGCCCTGAACCTGCTGTTCGGCATCCCCCTGTTCACCGGTGGGGTGATCACGGGGATCGTCGCTTTCGCGCTGCTGGCGCTGCAGGGCCGTGGCCACCGGCCGTTCGAGCTGGCCGTCGCGGGCCTGTTCGGGGTGATCCTGCTCGGCTTCCTCAGCACAGTGTTTCGCGTCGAGATCGCCGTCGGGGACGCCGCGGCCGGCCTGCTCCCCCGCTTCGACGGCACCGACAGCGTACTGCTCGCCACCGGCATCCTCGGTGCGACCGTGATGCCACACGTGATCTACCTGCACTCCGCGCTCACGCAGGCCCGCATCCCGGCCACGTCCGTGGCCGACCGCCGGTTCCTGCTGCGCCGCCAACTGCTCGACGTCGTCGTCGGGATGGGACTCGCGGGTCTGGTCAACGCGGCGATGCTGGTGATCGCCGCGGCCCTGTTCTTCGGCAGCGACATCCCCGACACCGACACGCTGCAGGGCGTGCACGTCGGGCTCGCCCGCGTGCTCGACCAGCCCGCGGCGTTCGCGTTCGCGCTGGCCCTGCTGGCATCCGGGTTCGCGTCCTCGGGTGTGGGCACCTACGCCGGGCAGGTCGTGATGCAGGGCTTCATCCGGCGCCGCATCCCGCTGCTCGTGCGCCGGCTGCTCACGCTCACCCCCGCACTCGTGGTGCTCGGGCTGGGCTTCGATCCGACGCAGGCGCTCGTGCTCTCCCAGGTCGTGCTGTCGTTCGGCATCCCGTTCGCGCTGGTGCCGCTGGTGCTGCTGACCCGGCGGCGCGACATCATGGCGGAGCTGGTGAACCGGCGGGTCACCACCGCGGTCGCCGGCGCGGCCGCCGTCGTCATCATCGGCCTGAACGTGTTCCTGATCTGGCAGACGGTGACGGGCGCCTGAGCGGGCCCAGGCCCCTCACCGAGCGCCGTGCAGCTCCGCCGCGGCGGAGC
>JAJAZD010000011.1 GCA_026785945.1 Pseudonocardia sp.
CCAGATCGTGGTCGTCGACGTCGAGGGTCTCGACCCGGACGCCGAGGTCTCCCGGGCCGGGGACGACAAGGCCAAGTTCACCTTCCGCGGTGAGCCCAAGCCCGTCCTCGTCCCCGACGCACCGCCGGTTGACCTGGCGAAGTCGACCGAGGAGTGATTCACTAGCGGTCCCAGCCTCGCGCTCAGGCGCAGGACACCCGAACGGGGCCCCCCCCCCCCCCCGGCCGGGGGGGGGGGGGGGGGGGCCCCCCCCCCCCCCCCCCCACCCGGGGGGTGGGGGGGGGGGCCCCGCCCCGGCCCCGCGGGCCCGGGGGGGGGGGGGGGCCGTTCGGGTGTCCTGCGCCTGAGCGCGGGGCTGGGACCGCTAGTGAATCACTCCTCGGTCGACTTCGCCAGGTCGACCGGCGGTGCGTCGGGGACGAGGACGGGCTTGGGCTCACCGCGGAAGGTGAACTTGGCCTTGTCGTCCCCGGCCCGGGAGACCTCGGCGTCCGGGTCGAGACCCTCGACGTCGACGACCACGATCTGGCCGGACTCGATCTCCCCGAAGAGGATCTTCTCCGAAAGCTGGTCCTCGATCTCGCGCTGGATGGTGCGACGCAGCGGCCGCGCGCCCAGCACGGGATCGAAACCGCGGCGGGCGAGCAACCCCTTCGCGGCCGGGGTGAGCTCGATGCCCATGTCCTTGTTGGCCAGCGCACCCTCGACACGAGTGATCATGAGGTCGACCATCGTGACGATCTGAGCCTCGGTGAGCTGGTGGAAGACCACGATGTCGTCGATGCGGTTGAGGAACTCCGGGCGGAAGTGCTTCTTCAGCTCGTCGTTGACCTTGTTCTTCATCCGCTCGTAGTTGGACTCGATGTCGTTGCCCTGGGCGAAACCGAGACCGACCGCCTTGGAGATGTCCTGCGTACCGAGGTTGGACGTGAAGATGATCACGGTGTTCTTGAAGTCGACCGTGCGGCCCTGGCCGTCGGTCAGACGGCCGTCCTCCAGCACCTGCAGGAGGGTGTTGTAGACCTCCTGGTGGGCCTTCTCGATCTCGTCGAACAGCACCACGGAGAACGGCTTGCGGCGCACCTTCTCGGTGAGCTGGCCGCCCTCCTCGTAACCCACGTACCCGGGAGGGGCACCGAAGAGCCGCGAGGCGGTGTAGCGGTCGTGGAACTCGCCCATGTCGATCTGGATGAGCGCGTCGTCCTCGCCGAACAGGAAGCTCGCCAGCGCCTTCGAGAGCTCGGTCTTCCCGACGCCGGACGGGCCGGCGAAGATGAACGAGCCGGACGGACGCTTGGGGTCCTTCAGGCCGGCGCGCGTGCGGCGGATGGCCTTCGCGACCGACTTGACGGCCTCCTCCTGCCCGATGATCCGTCTGTGGAGCTCGTCCTCCATCTTGAGGAGACGGGTGGTCTCCTCCTCGGTGAGCTTGAAGACCGGGATGCCGGTCCAGTTCGCCAGCACCTCGGCGATCTGCTCGTCGTCGACCTCGGCGACCACGTCGAGGTCACCGGACTTCCACTGCTTCTCCCGCTCGCCCTTCTGGCCGAGCAGCGTCTTCTCCGAGTCCCTCAGGTGCGCGGCGCGCTCGAAGTCCTGCGCGTCGATCGCCGACTCCTTGTCGCGACGCACGTTCGCGATCTTCTCGTCGAACTCGCGCAGGTCCGGCGGCGCGGTCATGCGCCGGATGCGCATCCGGGCGCCGGCCTCGTCGATCAGGTCGATCGCCTTGTCCGGCAGGAAACGGTCGCTGATGTAGCGGTCGGCCAGGGTCGCCGCCGCGACGAGCGCACCGTCGGTGATGGTGACGCGGTGGTGCGCCTCGTAGCGGTCGCGAAGGCCCTTGAGGATCTCGATGGTGTGCCCGACGGTCGGCTCGCCGACCTGGATCGGCTGGAAGCGACGCTCCAGCGCGGCGTCCTTCTCGATGTACTTGCGGTACTCGTCGAGCGTGGTGGCACCGACCGTCTGCAGCTCGCCACGGGCCAGCATCGGCTTGAGGATGCTGGCGGCGTCGATCGCGCCCTCGGCGGCACCGGCACCCACGAGGGTGTGGAGCTCGTCGATGAACAGGATGATGTCGCCGCGCGTGCGGATCTCCTTGAGCACCTTCTTGAGGCGCTCCTCGAAGTCACCGCGGTAGCGGGAACCGGCGACCAGCGAGCCCAGGTCCAGCGTGTAGAGCTGCTTGTCCTTGAGCGTCTCGGGCACCTCGCCCCGGACGATCGCCTGGGCCAGGCCCTCGACCACGGCGGTCTTGCCGACGCCGGGCTCGCCGATCAGGCAGGGGTTGTTCTTGGTCCTCCGCGAGAGGACCTGCATGACCCGCTCGATCTCCTTCTCCCGGCCGATGACCGGGTCCAGCTTGCCCTCGCGGGCCGACTGGGTGAGGTTGCGACCGAACTGGTCGAGCACGAGCGACGACGACGGGGTGCCCTCCCCGCGGCCACCGGAGGCGCCCTCGGCGGGCTCCTTGCCCTGGTAGCCCGAAAGCAGCTGCAGGACCTGCTGGCGGACGCGGTTGAGATCCGCCCCCAGCTTCACGAGCACCTGCGCCGCGACACCCTCGCCCTCGCGGATCAGACCGAGCAGGATGTGTTCCGTGCCGATGTAGTTGTGTCCGAGCTGGAGAGCCTCGCGCAGGGACAGCTCCAGCACCTTCTTGGCCCGTGGCGTGAACGGGATGTGCCCGCTCGGCGCCTGCTGGCCCTGGCCGATGATCTCTTCGACTTGCTGCCGGACGCCCTCCAGGGCGATCCCGAGGGACTCCAGGGCCTTGGCGGCCACGCCCTCGCCCTCGTGGATGAGGCCGAGGAGGATGTGCTCGGTGCCGATGTAGTTGTGGTTGAGCATCCGGGCCTCTTCTTGGGCCAGGACGACAACACGCCTTGCTCGGTCGGTGAACCTCTCGAACATGTGCACTCCTCGCCTGCTGCGCCGTACTGCGCCGTACCACCGGCGCGCGCTGCGCCGCGTACGCCTGATCCCACTGTATCCGTCCATGGGGGGTGGTCGCCCGTGGTCGACCCACCTGCACGTGGTCAACGCGACACCGGGTGTTCTCCATTCCCGGGTTTCGCCGGGCGTCGCGGCGCGTCGGCGCACGATCCGCGGAGGAACCCGGGACGCACGGACGACAGCGCAGACGCGGGTGCGACACAGCGGGCGGTGACTCTGCGGCGGTGACTGCGCAGCCGGACAGGGCGCAGCCGGCGAGGGTGCCGGCGAGCGGCCGGCGGGCGTGCGGGCTCTCCCTGGAGGGAACCGGTCCTGTCCGGAAGGTTTAGTTCTCCTGGTGGTACGCCTCCAGCACCTCGGCCGGGATGCGGCCCCGCTCGGACACCTTCATGCCCCGCTTGCGGGCCCACTCGCGGATGGCCTGGTTCTGTTCACGGTCGATCGTGGGCCGTCGAACCTGGCCGTTGCTCGTCTGGGCGGCCGCGGCGGCACGCCGCGCCCGGCCCCCGGTCCGGCGGGCGGAGGCGACGAACTCCGCGAGAGCGTCCCGCAGCTTCCCCGCGTTGTCCTTGGACAGGTCGATCTCGTAGCTCTTACCGTCGACACCGAACTCGAGGGTCTCGTCGGCGGTGTCACCGTCGAGGTCGTCGATCAGTCGAATTTCCCGGATCTGCGCCATCGCCGCAGGCCTCCATACTTCATCGTCACTTCACACGAGGTGTTCTACGGCGATGCCGTAGCCATGCTCACGATATAACCATTGCACCGGTACTGTCGAGCCGCCCTGTCGGGTGACACCGACGGTTACTCGGAACGCACGAGTGGATACAGAATGGTGTCACGGATTCCGAGGCCGGTGAGTGCCATCAGCAGCCGGTCGACGCCCATTCCCATGCCCCCGGTCGGGGGCATTCCGTACTCCATGGCCCGGAGGAAGTCCTCGTCGAGCTGCATCGCCTCGACATCGCCGGCGGCGGCGAGCAAGGACTGCGCGTGGAGCCGTTCCCGCTGTTCCACCGGATCGACAAGCTCCGAGTAGGCGGTACCCAACTCCGTGCCGAACACGACGAGGTCCCACGCCTCCGCGAGCCGCGGGTCGTCACGGTGCTGCCTGGCCAGGGGCCGCACCTCGACCGGGTAGTCCCGCACGAACGTGGGCTCGACGAGGGTGTGCTCCACGAGCTTCTCGAACAGTTCAAGCACGACCTCGCCCGCCCGGAGGTCATTGTCGAACCCCCGGCCCTTCAGTTCGACGCCGTGACTCGCGGCCAGCCTGCGTAGATCCTCGACCGAGGTGTCCGGACTCACATCGGCGTCCACGGCTTCCGCGACCGCCCCGTGCAGCGTGACCGAACGCCACTCCCCGCCGAGATCGTGAACGGAACCGTCGGCATGCTGCACGACCGACGAACCGAAGACGGCGTTCGCGGCCGCGAGCACCAGCGTCCGGGTCAGCTCCGCCATGTCGTCGTAGGTCGCGTAGGCCTGGTACGCCTCCAGCGTCGTGAACTCCGGCGAGTGCGTGGAGTCGATGCCCTCGTTGCGAAACGTCCGATTGATCTCGAAGACACGATCGATGCCGCCCACCACGGTGCGCTTGAGGAACAGTTCCGTGGCGATGCGCAGGTACAGATCGGTGTCGAGGGCGTTCGCGTGCGTCACGAAGGGCCGCGCGGCCGCGCCGCCGTGCTGCAGCTGCAGCATCGGGGTCTCCACCTCGAGGAAGGAACGCTCGTGCAGCACCGCGCGCAGCGTCCGCACCACCTCGGACCGCCGCCGTACCATCTCCCGGGCCTCCGGACGCACGACGAGGTCGACGTAGCGCTGCCGCACCCGCGTCTCCTCGGACAATCCACTGTGGATGGTGGGCAGAGGCCGCATCGCCTTGGACGCCATGGCCCAGCGGTCGGCCATCACCGACAGCTCCCCGCGCCGGGACGTGATCACCTCACCGTGCACGAAGACGTGGTCGCCGAGGTCCACACCCGCCTTCCAGCGCGCCAGCTCCCCCTCGCCGACCAGCGCGAGGCTCAGCATCGCCTGCAGCTCTGCGCCACTGCCCTCACGCAGGGTGGCGAAGCACAACTTGCCGGTGTTGCGCAGGAACATCACCCGGCCGGTGACACCGACCTGCTCACCGGTGGAGACGTCCACCGCGAGATCGGGGTGGGCCTCGCGCACCTCACGCAGGCTGTGGGTGCGCTCGACAGCCACCGGATAGGGATCCTCGCCCGCGGCGAGCATCTCCGCCCGCTTCGCGCGTCGGACCTGCATCTGCTCGGGCAGGTCGGCGTCGGGTCCGTCGGGCGGCGTGGTGCTCATGGCGAGCAAGGTTAATGAGGCGGCCGCAGACCGCCCCCGGCGGCCGACCGGTGCGAGAACGGGGCTAGCGCGTCGCCCGCCCCGGGACGGCGACCGGTGGGTGGCCGATCGTGGACGACGACATGCGGGAGTTGCGGAGGTAGGTGAGCCGCAGGCCGAGCAGCGTCAGATCCGGCACGTACTCGGTGATCGTCTCCGACACGTCCGCCATCAGGGGCGCGAGCCCGCCGGTCCCGAGCACCGTGACCGGTCCCGCCTCCGGACCGAGCTCGGCGAGGATCCGCTTCACCAGGCCGTCGACCTGCCCGGCGAAGCCGTAGAGCACTCCCGACTGCAGGCACTCCACGGTGTTCTTCCCGATCACCGACCGCGGCCGGACCAGCTCCACCGTGCGCAGGGCGGCCGCCCGGCCGGCCAGTGCGTCCATCGAGATCTCGATCCCGGGGGCGAGCGCCCCGCCGAGGAACTCGCCCCTGGCGGAGACGACGTCGATGTTGGTGGAGGTGCCGAAGTCGACCACCACACACGCCGTGTCGAAGAGCCGGTGCGCGGCCAGGGTGTTCATGACGCGGTCGCCGCCGACCTCGCGTGGGTTGTCGACCAGCAGTGGGACGCCCGTCCGTACCCCTGGCCCGACGACGACCGCCGGATCTCCGCGCCGCTCGATCAGCAGCTTCAGCTCGCGCAGCAGGCTCGGGACGGTGGACAGCGCCGCGACACCGGTGATCTGCGAGGCGTAGCGGCCGAGCAGGCCCCCCACCGCGACCTCCAGCTCGTCGGCGGTCATCCGCGGATCGGTGCGCATCCGCCAGTCGCGGACCAGGTGGGGATCGAGCTCGGCATCCGCGCCGGCCCGGGCATCCTCGTAGAGACCCAGCGCGATCTGGGTGTTGCCGACGTCCACGCAGAGCAGCACGACGCGGTCTCCTCCTACATCTGCACCAGGACGTTGTCGATGAGGCGGGTGGGGCCCATCCGGGCCGCGACGAGCAGGCGCGCGCGGCCCTCCCGCGGGGCCGGCCCGAGGTCGGGGTCACGCAGCTCGAGGTACTCCACCTGCAGAGCCGGCTCGCCCGCGAGCACGGCGCGGGCCGCCTCGAGTACGACCTGCGGGCCGCGAGCGGACACCGCGGCACCGGCGGCGAGTGCGCGGCACAGCGTCGCGGCGCGCGGCCGCTCGCTGGGCGAGAGGTAGGAGTTGCGGCTCGACAGGGCCAGCCCGTCGGGCTCGCGAATCGTCGGCACCCCGACCACGTGCACCGGGAAGTCGAGGTCACGGGCCATCCTTTTGATCAGGATGAGCTGCTGGTAGTCCTTCTCGCCGAAGAACGCGACGTCGGGCGCGACGATGTGGAACAGCTTGGCGACCACCGTCAGGACCCCGGTGAAATGACCTGGACGGGCCGCACCCTCCAGCTCCTCGCCGAGCCGCCCCGGGACGATCGTGGTGTCGGCACCGGCGGGGTACATGTCGGGGGCACCGGGGGCGAACACCAGCTCGACGCCCTCCTCGCGGCACATCTCGAGGTCGGCCTCGAACGAGCGCGGGTAGCGATCGAGGTCCTCGCCCGCCCCGAACTGCAGCGGGTTGACGAAGATCGAGACGGCGATGACGGTGGCCCCCGGCGCGCATCGTGCGTGCCGGATCAGCTCGCGGTGCCCCTCGTGCAGCGCCCCCATCGTCGGGACGAGCGCCACCTTGCGGCCCGCGGCCCGTAGCGCGCGCGTGACAGGCGCGATGTCGGCCGGCGTGCGGTACGCGGTCGACCGTCCCGCCCCGAAACCGCGGTGAGTGGTGGTCACGGGGTCTCCTCGAGGATGGCCAGGACGTCCCGCACCGCGTGGTCGGCCAGCAGACCCGCTGCCGCAGCCCGGCGGGCCGTGCGTCCGGCCAGCCGGCGGTAGGTCTCCGCGAGATCGGGGTCGACGGCGCCGAGCTCGCGCAGGTGGGCGCGCACCGTACCGACGTCACCGCGGGCCACCGGGCCGGTCAGCGCCCGGTCGCCGTGGCGCAGCGCGTTGTCGAGCGCGGCGGACAGCAACGGGGCGACGAGCCTCTCGGCCGGACGGATGCCGGCCCGCTCCAACGTGTCGACGCAATCGCGCACGAGCGTGACCAGGTGGTTCGCACCGTGCGCAAGCGCCGCGTGGTAGAGCGGGCGCACCTGCTCGGGGATCCGCACCGGCTCGGCCCCCATCTCGACGACCAGCGCCTCGCCCACGCTCCAGGCCGCCTCGTCGCCCTCCGCGGCCGTGACGCCGACGCTTCCCGCGGCGAGGCGGGCGACATCCTCGGTGCGTCCGGTGAACGTCATGACCGGGTGCAGGGCGAGCGGCAGCACGCCGTGCTCGGCGGCGGGCGCGAGAACCCCGACGCCGTGGGCACCCGAGGTGTGCACGACGATCTGCCCCGGCCGGAAACAGCCCGCGGCGGCGAGGCCCTTGACCACGCCGGCGAGCACGTCGTCAGGTACGGCGAGCAAGGCGAGGTCCGCACCGGTGACGACCTCGTCGGGCGGGAGCAGCGGCACGTCGGGCAGCAGGGCGGCGGCGCGCCTCACAGAGGCACGCGAGACGCCCGACGCGGCGACCAGGTGATGTCCGGCTGCCGCCCATGCGGCTCCCACGACGGATCCGACGCGTCCGGCGGAGACGACCCCGACCGCGAGCCGGGCAGGCCTGCCTACGCCCATGTGCCCTCCTTGCCCGTTCCGGTCCCGACGAGCGGGCGCAGACCATGCGGCACCCTCGGCGGCGTCGCGCTCGGCGGCGTCGCCCGCACAGGATAGTCGCGTCGCGGCGGGCCGACAGGTGTACGCCCTGGCTCACCGTCGTGGAACCACGCTCACCGGTGCGGCAGCGGCCAGCTCTGTGGCGGCTGGTCGGGCGGCATCGGGGCCGCCACCGGGCCAGGGGGTGGCGGGGTCCAACCCTGCTGGCCTCCCGGCGGACCCTGGTGACGCAGCGCCACGGTGAGAGCCTCCGGGTGTCCGACCGCGTGCATGCGCGCACGGAACAGCTCGGCGACCGCCTGCTCGTGCCAGAACGTCCCGGTCGATTGGCCGACCGTGCCCCTGGCCATCCGGTCGCGCAGGAATGCGAGCTCGGTGACCGCGGCCTGATAGGCCGTGACGGCCTTGGCGACCTCCTTGCCGGAGCGCCGCCGCACCGCCGACTTCCAACCGCGCCGCCCGGCCAGACTGGACAGCAACGTGACCTCGCTCGGCGCGATCCAGCCGGCCTGGGCGAAACCCGGCAGCTGAGCGGCCACGATGCGCTGCTCCCGGCGTCGCTGCCAGAAGATCACCGCGATCATGCCGACGAACAACGGCACCATCACGAACGCGTAGACCCCGAAGAACGCGGTACCCCCGCCCAGTGTCGCCGACCCGTTCCACAGTGCGTGCAGCGCGACCGCGAGCAGATAGCCGCCGAGTACCGCCGCGACCTTCACGCCCCGGTTCCGGCGGCGGGCGGCGATGCCGGCGCCGATCCCGATCATCGCGGTGAACAGCGGATGTGCGAACGGCGAGAGGACGCCGCGCAGCACCAGCACCGCGAACACGCCCCCACCGTCACCGGCGGCGTCCTCGGCGACCGCGCGTCCGAAGTAGAGGATGTTCTCCGTGAACGCGAACCCGGCGGCGACCAGGCCAGCGTAGACGATGCCGTCGACGATGCCGTCGAACTCGCGCCGCCGGAAGATCAGCAGCCCGACGAGGAACGCCCCCTTGACCGCCTCCTCCACGATCGGGGCGACCACGACGGTGCCCACCACGTCCCCACTGCCGCCCCCGAGCACCGCATCGACGTAGATCGTCGCACTCGAGTTGATCAGTATCGCGGACAGCGCCGCGAAGCAGGCCCCCCACAGGAACGCCAGCAACAGCAGCCGCGGCGGCTCGGGTTCCCAACGGTCCACCCACAGGAAGGCCGCCACCACGGGACCGACCGGGAGCAGCGCGCAGAGCGCACCCACGACGACCCCCCCGGGGCCCACCCTGCCCGCCAGGAGGCCGAGCACGATGAGACCGCAGATGCCCAGCACGACCAGCCCGACCACCGGGCCCAGCACACCCCGGCGCTGCCGCTGGGATGTCGGGAGGAGAACGGTCCGACCAGTCGCCTGCGTCATGGCTTCGGAGCCTACGGGTGACCACCGACGGTCACGCAGCCTCGTCGGCCGCCGGTGCGCCCACGCGTCATCGCGGCTGCGGCGCCCGGGGCTCCGGATCGTCGGGCGTCCGGCAGCAGTGCTCGAGCCACAACCCGCCCGCGACCAGCCCGAGCGCGCAGACGAGCCCGACCAGGGCGGACGCGGTGTCCGACGCGGCCGCGGAGACCTCGGCGCTGCGCGGCACCACGTGTGCGAGCAGCCCGACCCACGCCCCGGCCACGATCGCGCCGCCCAGCGACGACGCCTTGGCCACCAGCACCGCACGTGCCGCCACCAGCGGCTGCACCGGCTCCGTCCCGGGCCTGCGCCGGATGCGCGCACGCAGCGTGGTGCCGGCGAGCGCCTCGGCCAGCCCGAGCACGGCGAGCGTCACGCCCGCGAACAACGGGAAGCCCGGCAACGTCCCGTAGGTCAGCCGGACGAGCACGTTCGCCAGCAGCGCGGCCACCAGCCCGACGGCCAGCAGGTCGCGTGGACGGGTGAGGGTCACGTCGCCTCCGCGTGGACGTGCACGCTCACGACGGGACCAGCACGAGGTCGTCGCGGCGCCGCATCCCGTCCTCGGCGTCGGGCCCGAGTGCGGCCAGCAGAGTCGCGACCGGCCCGCGGCCGGGCAGCACGGCGCCGGGCTCGACGTCCAGCCACGGGCGCAGCACGGTGGCCCGCTCGGACGAGCCGGGATGGGGGAGCAGCAGGTCGGGGTGGTCACTGTGGACCTCGTCCACGCTCACCACGTCGACGTCGAGCGTGCGCGGACCCCAACGCTGCGTGCGCAGCCGCCCGGAGGCGTCCTCCAGCGCCCGCCCGCGTTCGAGCCAACCCCACTCGTCGATGCCCACCTGCTCGACGACGACGACGGCGTTGAGGAAGTCACCCTGCTCGACGCCGCCCCATGGCACGGTCTCGTACACCGGTGACGCCAGCACGAGCACGTCGGCGAAACCCGTGACGGCCGCGTGGAGGTACGCGAACCGGTCGCCGAGATTGGATCCGAGCGAGAGCACGGCGCGGCTCATTCCGACCCCCGCCCACCTCGGCGCGATCGGCGGGCGACCACGGCGACGTCGGCGAACTCCAAGGGAATCGGCGCCTGGGGCTTGTGCAGCACGACCTCGGCCGCGTGCACGCGGGAGTCGGTCATGATGTCCTCGGCGACCTGCCCCGCGACGGTCTCGATCAGGTCGCGCGGCTCACCCCCGACGATCCCCGCCACACGCTCCGCGAGCTTCCCGTAGTGGAGGGTGTCGGCGAGATCGTCCGATGCCGCGGCGGGTGCGAGATCCATCCACACCGTCACGTCCACGACGAAGTCCTGCCCGTCGCGACGCTCGTGGTCGAACACCCCGTGGTGGCCACGCACGCGCAGACCCCGCAGCTCGATCCGGTCGCTCACGCCGCCTCCGCGGGAACGAGCACGTCGGCGGTCACGACGCCGCCTCCGCGAGAACGAGCACGTCGGCGGTCACTGTGGCGGGTCCCCCAGCCACGGCCCGCCCGTCCGGGCGCGGGAGGCGCCGAGCTGCCAGGCGGTGGCGACCGCGACGGCGTCCATCGACGTCCCGACGTCATGCACCCGCACGCCCCACGCACCGGCGTGGGCGGACATCGCAGTGATCACCGCAGTGCCGGTGTCGCGTCCGTCCGGGTGGCGCGGTGTGCCGTCGGACTCGGCCAGCAGCTCGCCCAGGAACCGCTTGCGCGAGGCCCCCACCAGCACCGGGAACCCGAGCGCCACCAGCACGTCGAGCCGGCGCAGCAACGCCCAGTTGTGGGCGGCGGTCTTGGCGAATCCGAGGCCCGGGTCCAACACGAGCAGGGCCGGATCCACCCCTGCGAGCACGGCGTGGTCGGCCCGGGCGACGAGCTCCGCGCGCACCTCGCCGATGACGTCCTCGTAGCTCGCGAGCTCGCTCATCCGGTCACTGTGGCCGCGCCAGTGCATGAGGATCCAGGGCACCCGTGCCGACGCGACGACAGCGGCCATCATCGGGTCGGCCAGGCCACCGGACACGTCGTTGACGACGACGGCACCTGCATCGACGGCCGCCTCGGCCACCGAGGCCCTGCTGGTGTCGACGCTGACCCGCACACCCTCGGCCACCAGGTCCCGGATCACCGGCACGACCCGCGCCGTCTCGACGTCCGCGTCGATCCGCCCGGCACCCGGCCGGGTGGACTCGCCACCGACGTCGACGAGGTCCGCGCCGGCCTCGTGCATCGCGATTCCGTGCGCCACCGCGTGCTCGCGATCGAGGTAGCGGCCACCGTCGGAGAAGGAGTCGGGTGTGACGTTGAGGACGCCCATCACCACGCACCGCCCGGGATGGGGCAGTCCGGGCGGCGTCCTGCCGTGAACCACGTGTCTCACACCTCTCTCCCGCCGGCGGTCGACGAACCCATGACGTGCGTTGCTGCGTTCACCGGCGCCCGGTCACGTGCCCCGGATGAGCGACAGCGCTTCGGCCCGCGAGGACGGGGACGACTGGAACATGCCGCGCACCGCCGACGTCATGGTGCGCGTCCCAGGCTTGCGGATGCCCCGCATGCTCATGCACAGGTGCTCGGCCTCGATCACGACGATGGCACCCCGGGGGTCGAGCTTGCGGACCAGCGCGTCCGCGACCTGTGCTGTCAGCCGTTCCTGCACCTGGGGGCGGCGGGCGTACATGTCGACGAGCCGCGCGAGCTTGGACAGCCCCGTGACGCGGCCGGACGCCGACGGGATGTACCCGACGTGCGCCATCCCGTGGAACGGCACCAGGTGGTGCTCACACGTCGAGAACAGCGGGATGTCCTTGACCAGGATCAGCTCCTGGTGGTGCTCGTCGAAGGTCCGTTCCAGCACCATGTCGGGCTCGGTGTGGAGCCCGGCGAAGATCTCCTCGTAGGCCCGCGCCACCCGGGCCGGGGTGTCGCGCAGGCCCTCGCGGTCCGGGTCCTCGCCGACCGCGATCAGCAGCTCGCGGACCGCTGCCCGGGCGCGGACGTGGTCCACACCCACCCGGACGGCCGGCACCGCGTCTACCGGCACCGCGTCTACCGGCACCGCGGCATTATGGGCCACCGCGGCATTATGGGCCACCGTGCTCAGCGTGACCCGTCCGCGGTCGGACCCGTGCCGTTCTCCCTCGGCCTCTCCGTCTGCGGATCGATCCACTCGCCGTGCCCGTTGGCGTCCGACTGCTCGCGCCGGGGTGGGGGCGCCTGCCACGGCTGCTGCGGCTGTTGGGGCTGTTGGGGCTGCTGCCACTGGCCGGCCGGCGGCCACGACTGACCGGATGGCGTGGTGGCGGGACGCCAGTCGGGCGGGGCCCCGTAGTTGTAGTTGTGCGGGACGGAGTTCGGGTTGGACCGGTCATGGTCGGGTGCGACGGCCTGGTACCCACCCGTCCCGGACGGGGTCGGCGACCAGCCCTGCTGCGGTCCGGCCGGGTACGAAGCGGGCGTGCCCGGATATCCGCCGTAGGGGCCGGGACCGGGCTGCCCGGGACCCGTGTGCGGGACGCCGTTGTGGGTGCCACCGGGGTACGACCCCACGGGTGTGGGCTCGCGGGCCGGCTCGATCTGCGGCGGCCACGGTTCGCCGCGCTCCCGTGCGCGCTCCGCCGGGGTGAGGATCGGCGGCTTGTCAGACGGGGTGCGGCCACCGAAGTCGTTGAACGCCGTGATCCGGGGCCGCTTCTCGACCCGGTCGAAGATGCGCTCCAGGTCCGTGCGGGTCAGAGTCTCCTTTTCCAGCAGCTCGAACACCAGCTCGTCGAGCACCTCGCGATAGCTGTTGAGGATCTCCCACGCCTCGGTGTGCGCGGCCTCGATGAGCGCGCGCACCTCTTCGTCGATCTCGTGGGCGACCTCGAGGGAGTAGTCGGCCTGGTTGCCCATCGAGCGGCCCAGGAACGGGTCGCCGTGCTCGCGGCCGTAGCGCACCGCACCCAGACGCGCGCTCATGCCGTACTCGGTGACCATCGCACGCGCGATCTTGGTCGCCTGGTCGATGTCGGACGACGCACCGGTGGTCGGCTCGTGGAACACGAGCTCCTCCGCGGACCGTCCGCCCATCGCGAACACGAGGCGTCCGATCATCTCCGAACGGGTCATCAACCCCTTGTCGTCCTCGGGGACGACCAGGGCGTGCCCTCCGGTGTTGCCGCGCGGCAGGATCGTGAGCTTGTAGACCGGCTCCAGGTCGGGCATCGCCCACGCGGCGAGAGCGTGGCCGCCCTCGTGGTATGCGGTGATCTTCCGCTCCTGCTCGGAAATGATCTTTCCCTTGCGTCGCGGACCGCCGACGACGCGGTCCACCGACTCCTCCAGTGCGGCACCGTTGATCAGCGTGCCGTTCTCGCGGGCCGTCAGCAGGGCCGCCTCATTGATGACGTTGGCGAGGTCGGCACCGGACATGCCGACCGTCCGCTTCGCCAGGCCGTCGAAATCGACGTCGCCGGCGAACGGCTTGCCCTTCGAGTGCACGGCCAGGATCGCCTTGCGGCCGGCCAGGTCGGGAGCACCGACCGGGATCTGCCGGTCGAACCGGCCCGGGCGCAGCAATGCGGGGTCGAGGATGTCGGGCCGGTTCGTCGCCGCGATGAGGATGACGCCGCCACGGGCGTCGAAGCCGTCCATCTCGACGAGCAACTGGTTGAGTGTCTGCTCCCGCTCGTCGTGGCCGCCGCCCAGACCGGCGCCGCGCTGGCGGCCGACCGCGTCGATCTCGTCGACGAAGATGATGCACGGCGAGTTCTGCTTGGCCTGCTCGAACAGGTCCCGTACGCGCGACGCGCCGACACCCACGAACATCTCGACGAAGTCGGAGCCCGAGATCGTGTAGAAGGGCACCTCTGCCTCGCCCGCGACCGCTCGGGCCAGCAGCGTCTTGCCCGTGCCGGGCGGGCCGTAGAGCAGCACGCCCTTCGGGATCTTCGCGCCGAGCGCCTGGTACCGGCCCGGGTTCTGCAGGAAGTCCTTGATCTCGTACAGCTCTTCGACGGCCTCGTCGGCGCCCGCGACGTCGGAGAAGGAGGTCTTGGGCATGTCCTTGTTGAGCTGCTTGGCCTTCGACTTGCCGAAGGACATGACCCGGTTGCCGCCGCCCTGGGCGTTGTTCATCATCCAGAACAGGACGAGGAGCACCAAGCCGAGCGGGATCAGGTAGATCAGCATCGTGACCAGGAAGTTCTCCTGGCGCACCTCGGTGTCGAACGAGGGGTTGTTGCCGGCCGCCTCGAGTTTCTCGGTGATCGCGAGGCTGGTGCCCGCCGGGTACTGGGCGAGGATCCGGGTGTTGCCCTCGAGCGGCTGGTCCAAGGTGATGCGGAGTCGCTGTTCGCGGTCCTCGACCAGGACGTCCCTGGCGTTGCCGCCGTCGATCTGCGCGAGCGCGACGGACGTGGGCACCGTGGTGTAGCCGCGCGTGTCGTCGAAGAGCAGGCTGAAGGCGAAGTAGACCAGGATCGCGGCGAGGATCCAGATCAGCGGGTTGCGGAGCAGACGCTTGCGGTCCATGCAGCTTCGGCCTGAGGCGGCCTTCACCCTCCCTGGCGAGTTTTCGGCAGGCAACGGTCGAGCACGTTGACCGGTCCGGAGTCCGCCAGGATAGCGGCCCTGCGACCGGCTCGCGCCACGACGCCGGTCTGCGTACCCCGTGGTCGGGGTACGTGCCCGGACAACGACCGGGGCGGGGTCGGTGTTCCCGCCCCGATCGGTGTCGCCCGGGCAGATATCCGGCCGCCCCGGACGTCGTTAGCGTGACGACGGGTACGGCACGGCACCGCGGACCACCGCGGTCGGGGGGAGCATCCGGATGGTCAGGCTTCGTGGGGTGATGGCGGCCGCCGTCACCGGTGTGGTGATCCTCGGTGCGTTGCTCGCTCCGGCCGCCACAGCCGCTCCCGTCCCTCCCACGGCCCCTCCACCCGCCCGACCGCCGGTGGGCGCGTGGGCGCCGGCGGCCACAGCGGCACTGCATCCGGGCGTGGTCACCGAGACCGCCGGGGGCGGCGCCTGCACCACCAACTTCGTGTTCACCGGCGGCGACCGCACGTTCCTGGGCCAGGCGGCACACTGCGCGGGCACCGGCGGGGCGACCGAGATCAACGGCTGCGACTCCGGCACCGGCCCCGTCGGCACGCCGGTCGTGATCAAGGCATCGGACGGCACCGACCGCACGGGCACACTGGCCTACAGCTCCTGGGTCACGATGCAGGACAACGGCGAGTCCGACCCCGACACCTGCGCGTACAACGACTTCGCGCTCGTGGAGATCGACGCGGCCGACGCCGACGACGTCAATCCGGGCGTCCCGTTCTTCGGTGGGCCCACGGGAATCGACACCGACGGACTCCCTCCCGGCGAGACGGTCCACACGTACGGGAACTCCCCGCTGCGCGGCGGGATCGGCGGGCTCAGCCCGAAGGTCGGTGTGGGTGCCGGCGACGCGGGCGGCGTCCGCAGCCACGAGGTCTACACCATCAGCCCGGGCGTCCCGGGCGACTCGGGCAGCGCCTTCCTCGACGGTGACGGCGACGCGGTCGGCATCCTGTCCACGCTCAACCTTTCGCCCCTGCCGGTGAGCAACGGCGTCAGCGACCTCGCACTGGCGCTGGACTACGCCAATGCCAACGGCGGGCTGGGCGACATCGAGATGGCGCTGGGCACCGAGCCGTTCACCGCGACCCCGCCCGGGATCCCGCCGACGGCCGTCGCTCCGCCCGCGGGCCCGCCACTCCCCCCGCTGTAGTCAGGCGTAGACGCTCGGGGCGAGCGTCCCGATGAACGGCAGGTCGCGGTAGCGCTCGGCGTAGTCGAGGCCGTAGCCGACGACGAACTCGTTGGGTATGTCGAACCCGACGTACCGGACCGGGACCTCGACCTTCACCGCGTCGGGCTTGCGCAGCAGCGCGCAGACCTGCAGGGATGCCGGCTGCCGCGACTCCAGGTTCTTGAGCAGCCAGGACAGCGTCAGGCCGGAGTCGATGATGTCCTCGACGATGAGCACATGCCGATGGGCGATGTCGCGGTCGAGGTCCTTGAGGATGCGCACCACGCCCGAGGACGACGTGGACGAGCCGTACGAGCTCACCGCCATGAACTCCAGCTGGACCGGCAGGGGCAGCGCACGGGCAAGATCGGTCATGAACATGACCGCGCCCTTCAGGACCCCGACGAGCAGCAGGTCGGTGTCCCGGCCGAGCCTGGCACAGTCCTCGGCGTAGTCCCGGCCGATCTGCTGGGCCAGCTCGGCGATCTTGTCACGGATCGCCTGCTCGGTGACGAGTGTGGACGCGATGTCACCGTCGTACACGGGCGCTCCCGGGGATGGTCACTGGTTCGAAGGGCCGGTGGGCCACCGGACCGGACGAAGAGTGAGCCTGCCACGCCGGCGGACCAGCTCCAAGCCACCCGGCAGGGTGACTCCGATCCGGTCAGGCCCCTGAGCTGCGAGAATGTCCGCGGCGCGGAGATGGTGGTCGGTGAGGCCGGTCACTCCGGCGGCGGTGAGCCAACCGCGGAGCACACGTCGGCGCAGCGCTGGGGGGACCTGGGACAGGACGCCGGTCGCCAACTCGCCACCGTGTCCGTCCGACGCGCCGCCCGCCGTGTGCGCCGTGGTCAGGAGGTCGGCCGCGAGGACGTCCAGGGCGTCGCCGTCCTCGCGCAGCTGCGCCGCGGTGCGGGCGAGCGCCGCCGCGACGCCGCCCGCGAGGACGTCCTCGAGCAGCGGCAGCACCTCGTGCCGCAGCCGGACCCGCGTGAACCGCGGGTCGACGTTGTGCGGGTCGTCCCAGACCTGCAGGCCCAGTTCCGCACACGCGGCCCGGGTGACGGCGCGTCGGACGCCGAGCAGCGGGCGCAGCCACGGGGCGTCCCAGGTGCGCATTCCGGCCAGGGAACGGGCCCCGGAGCCCCGGCCCAGCCCCAGGAGCACCGTCTCCGCCTGGTCGTCGAGGGTGTGGCCGAGCAGCACCGGTGAGTCCGGGTGCGGGCGGGCCTTCCCGAGTGCCTCGTATCGTGCGAGGCGCGCGGCGGCCTCGGGCCCACCCGAACGGCCGACGTCGACGGGGTGGACGGTCGCCGCGACGCCGAGCCCGGCGAGGATCTCGACGGTCGCGCGCGCGCGCTCCAGGGAACCCTCCTGCAGGCCGTGATCGACGACGGCCGCCTGCGCCCCGGTGGATCGCGCGGCGACGGCAGCCAGCGCCAGCGAGTCGGCGCCCCCGGAACAGGCGACGAGCAACGGGGCCCGGCGCCGGATCGGCGGCGCCGCGGCCAGCGCGCCGCGCAC
>JAJAZD010000012.1 GCA_026785945.1 Pseudonocardia sp.
GGCTGAAGCAGGTCAGCCAAGGGAAGGGTGGTAGCGGTCTGGGCCGGGGCCTTCAGGACGAGGACTGGGAAGAGCGCTACGAGTTCACCGGCACCAAGCTCCAGGAGTTCCCCCTCCCCGCCGACCTGCCCCTCGACCTCGGCCGCGAGCTGGACCGCCTCGCCCAGCTCCTCGCCGCCGAAGAACCGGCCGCGGTCTGCGAGCGCACCACCCCCACGAGGGACCACCTCGCCGCTGCACGCATCGAACATGAGCACCTCCGCCGCCGGATGATCGCGTTGCAGGAGGAGCTGGACTGGCAGGTCTACGGCTCCTACGCCCTGATCACCGAGACCGAGACCAAGAACCTGCTGGCCGACAGCTGGGTCGAGCCCCTGGCGCTGGGGGAGCGGGCGTTCGAGATCGTGCTGGCGCGCAAGGTGAAGGCGGGGGAGATGGAGTCCGCCTGGTTCGACCGCCACGGCTCCACCCCGATCACCGAGATCCCGAGCCACTGGTCCCCCGAGTATCAGAAGATCGTCCAGGCGCGCATCGACATCATCGAGAACCGCCGTGACATCGCCCTGATCGAGCGCCCGGAGTGCAAGCGCCGCTGGGCGTCGCCGACCTGGGAGAAGAAGGAGGGCGAAGCCCTCCAGGGATGGCTGCTCGACCGCTGCGAGCAGCCCGACCTCTGGTTCACCCTCCGCGACGGGATGCGCCAGCCCCGCCCGCTGACCGTCAGCCAGCTCGCCGATCGCCTCAGCGAGGACAGCGACGTCCAGGCCGTCGCCCAGCTCTACGCCACCGACCACCTCGGCAAGCGGGACCTCCCGCTGGCGAGGATCCTGGAGACCGTGGTCGCCGACGAGCACGTGCCCTACCTCGCGGCCCTGCGCTACAAGGACTCCGGGCTGGTCAAGCGCGCCGAGTGGGAGCAGACCTGGGATCTGCAGCGCGACGAGGACCGGACGGGGCGCAACCTGCACATCGCCGTGCCGCCCAAGTACAAGCCCGTCGACTTCCGCAAGGTCAGCTACTGGGCGCAGCGCGGCAAGCTCGACGTGCCCAAGGAGCGGTTCGTCTCCTACCCGGGCGCGAGCCCCGACGCCGACCCGACGCTGCTGCTCGGGTGGGCCGGGTGGGACCACAAGGACCAGGCGCAGGCGCTGGTCAACCTGGTCAACGACCGCGCGAGCCTGGCCGGCTGGGACACCGACCGTCTGACCCCGCTGCTGGCCGGGCTCTGCGAGGTGCTGCCGTGGGTGCACCAGTGGCACGGCGAGTACGACGCCGACTGGGACGGGATCCCGGCGCAGGAGTACCAGGCCTACCTCGACGAACAGCGCACCAAGCGCGAGCTCACCGTGGACGGGCTGCGGGCGTGGCGGCCCGCGGCGGCCACCCGCGGCCGCACACCGAAGGACGCGACATGAACGACCGCCGCCCGCCCTCCCGTGGGATCATGTGGCCCATGGGAGGAACGTCGGGATCGGGAAGCGGGGGCACTATGCGCGCCGATGTCTGGGACGACATCGACGTCGGTCGGTTGGACGCGGTGTGCCGGCAGTACGGAGTGTCGGCGCTGTTCGTTCTCGGCTCCGTCGCCCGCGGCCGTCCCGTGGATCTGGTCGCGCGGGTCGCGCTGCACCCCATGCTCCAGGCGGCGGTCCTGGGAGAGGCCCAACCGCTCTATGCGGCGTGACCTCCTCCTGCTGCTGCGCGACATGTTCGACGCACCTCAGCAGGCCCAGCGCTTTGTCGCCCTGGAGGCAGACCAGTGACCGAGACCTTCCTGCGCGATGTCCTGACCCTGCCGGAGTCGGTGCACGCCGGTGACTTCAAGGTCGAGCTGAGCGGCGGGTTCACCGACCAGGAGACGGCCGCGCGGGTGCGCGAGTACGTCGTCACCGACCAGCTGCGCAAGGCGTTCAGCAGGGCGTTGTCCGTGGTGCGGGCCGCGGTGCGGGACGGCACGCCGCAGGCCGCCTACCTGCACGGTTCGTTCGGCTCCGGCAAGAGTCACTTCCTCACCGTGCTGCACGCCGTGCTCAACAACTCCCCGGAGGCGCGCGGCAAGCCCGGGCTGCAGCCGGTGATCGCCGAGCACGACGAGTGGCTGCGCGACAAGACGTTCCTCATGGTGCCGTATCACCTCATCGGGGCCACCGACCTCGACGCCGCGATCCTCGGCGGCTACGTCGCCACCGTCCGGCGCCTGCATCCCGACGCCCCGGCGCCGCCCGTCTACCGCTCCGACGCGATGCTCGACGACGCCCGCCGGCAGCGCGGGTTCCTCGACGACGACGCCGCGTTCGCCCGCTGGCTCGGCGACACCAGCACCGGTGCCGACCCGCACGATCTCGACGTCATCGAGCTCGACATCATCGACAGGGCGTCGTCCGCCGGCTGGAGCACCGCCGAGCTCGACGCCGCCTTCGCCGCGGGAGCCGGTGTGCCGGTGCGGCGCGCGCTGGAGTCGGCGCTGCTGTCGGGGCCCATGTCGTCCTACGCCCGCGGCGCCGTCGGCGACGCGGACGCGTTCCTGCCGTTGGAGAACGGGCTCGCGGTGATCGCCGAGCACGCCCGCGACCTCGGCTACGACGGCCTGATCCTGTTCCTCGACGAGCTCATCCTGTGGCTGCAGGCGCACATGAGCAACCAGGAGTTCGTCAACACGCAGGTCGGCAAACTCGTCAAGCTGATCGAGTCCGGGGTGGGTGACCGCGCCCTGCCGATCGTCTCCTTCATCTCCCGGCAGCGTGATCTCACCAAGCTGGTGGGCGAGGACGTCACCGGCGCCGACGTGAAGAACCTCGAGGCGCAGGTCGAGTACCTCGCCGGCCGCTTCGACGTGGTGAGCCTCGAGGACAGCAACCTGCCGGCGATCGTCCGTGAGCGGGTGCTCAAGCCCCGTCCGGGCCAGGAACATCTGCTCCGTGCGGCGTTCGCCTCCATCGAGTCCACCCGGGCCGGGGACCGGGACGTCCTGCTGGACGCCACCGGCGCCACCGGGTCGACGTGGGACGACTTCCGCAGCGTCTACCCGCTCTCCCCGGCCCTGCTCAACGTCCTCGTCGCCCTGTCCGGGGCCCTGCAGCGCGAGCGGACCGGGCTGAAGCTGCTGCAGGAGATGCTCCACCGTCGTCGCGGGGACATGACGCTCGGCCAGCTCATCCCGCTCGGGGACCTCTGGGACGTCCTCGCCGACGGCACCGGCGAGGCGTTCACCGACCGGCTGCGCCGCGACGCCGCCGCCGCGCACCGCTTCCACGCCCGCGTCCGGGCCAACCTGCTGGAGCGCTACGGCAGCGAGACCGACCCGCGGTTCGTCGCGGACGACCGGTTCGTCAAGACCCTGCTGCTCGCCTCGCTCGCGCCGCACCTTCCCGCGCTGGCCCGCCTCACCGGCAGCCGGATCGCCGCGCTCAACCTCGGCTCGATCCGCTCCCGCACCGTCGAACCCGGCTCGATGGTCGTCACCCGGCTCCAGGCGTTGCAGGCCGAGTTCGGCGAGCTGCGCTCCGAGGGCGAGAAGGACCCGGTGTTCACGCTGCACCTGTCCGACCTCGACATCGAACCGCTGCTCGACGCCGTGGGGGAGAAGGACTCGATCGGGGCCCGGCGGATCTGGGTGAAGGACCAGCTGTGGTCGGCGCTGGGGGTGCGCGACACCGGCGAGTTCGTGTGCGAGCGCGAGTTCGTGTGGCGCGGCACCCGGCGCGTCGCCGAGTTCGTGTTCGCCAACGTCCGCGACACCGTCGACGTGCCCGACCTGCAGTTCGAGCCGGGTTTCGAGGGACGGGTCCGGTTCGTTCTCGACTACCCGTTCGACATCGCGGGCCACTACCCCTCCGACGACGTCAACCGGATCAGCAAGCTCCGCCGCGGCGGATTGGCGGCCGCCACCGTCGTCTGGCTGCCGCACTTCCTGTCCGACCAGAAGATGTCCCAGCTCGGCCGCCTGCTCAAGATCTCCCACCTGCTGGAGCGGGATCGGCTCGACGAGTACGCCACGGACATGTCCAGTGAGGACCGCGTGCGGGTGCGCCAGCAGCTGATGGCGCAGCGGGAGAACCTGTCCTCGCAGCTCGGCGCGTCGCTCCAGCAGGCCTACGGCATCGCCAAGCCCGACCCGGCCACCGTCACGGTGGAGCTCGACGGCGTCAACGTCCTGTCCCTGCTGCCCGGGTTCACCCCGCGCCCGGCCGGGGGTGCGTCGTTCGAGCACAACGCGCGGGTGCTCGTCGACGGCCTGTTCGCGACGCTCTACCCCAAGCACCCCGACCTCGACCCCGCCGGCACCCGCAAGGCCGTCACCATCGGCGACCTTCGTACCGTCCTCGGCTGGATCAGCAGGGCGATGGAGACGGGACAGCGCCGGGTCGAGGTCGAGAGCAGGCAGCTGCCGCTGGTGCGGCGGATCGTGCACGGCCTGGAGCTCGGCGAGGTCAGCGACGGGCCGCTCACGCTGTCGGTCGAGTGGCGTCGGCGCATCGAGCAGCAGGCGGCCGCCCAGGGCGTCACGGGTGATCTCGCCGTGGACGACATCCGCCGCTGGATCGCCGAACTGGGGTTCACCGGCCTGGAGCGTCCGGTGGCCAACCTGGTGATCGCGACGTACGCGCTGCTCGCCGACCGCGCGTGGGTGCACCGCGGCACGGTGGTCGAGGCTCCGGACGTCGACAGGATCTCCTCGGGCGACACGCTGCGCGCCCAGAAGCTGCCCACCGCGGACGAGTTCGCCGCGGCACGGACCCGGGTGGCCGTGTTGTTCGGTATCCGGGTGCCCGACATGCTGTTCGCCCGCAACGTCAACTTCCTGGCCGACCAGACGCGGACGAAGGTCACCGAGCTCGAACCGGCGGTGACGGGCCTGTGGCGATCGCTGGACAAGCACGCCGCCGATCTCGGCCTCGACGAACCGGGTGCTCGGACGACCACGGCGCGTCAGGCCGCTGAGCTCCTCGCGCGCCTCTCCGCCCTCCGGGACGCGACGCAGTTCGTGGAGGCGCTGGCCGTCGCGTCGCCCGGGGCGTCCGACTCCGTGCTGGGCACGGCGATCAGCTCGGCCCCTGCGGTGCTCGCGGCGTTGGACGGCGTCGAATGGTCGCTGCTGGAGTCGGTGCGCGGGTACGTCGACCACGAGGTGCTCGGTGATCGGGCGGAACGCCTGGTCGTGAACGTCGCGGACACCGGTCGGGCCGACCAGCGCGAGAGGGACCTGGCGGCGGTCCTGAGAACCGTGCGGCCCGAGGCGGTCGCGCTGATCACCGAGGCGGCCCGGCTGGCCCGGGTGGTGACCCCGCCCCTGCCGGCGGTGGTGATCCCTCCGGTCCTGCCGCCCGTCCCGCGCAAGCCCGGTCCGGTCGTGGCGCCCACGACGCGCGTGGGAACGGCCACGGAGATCCGGGGTGCTCTCCGCGACCTCGACGCCTTCCTCTCCGACCATCCGCAGGCCCGGTTCGAGCTGACCTGGCGCGTCGTGGACGAGCCGGCCGGGGCGAGCTGACCGTGGCGCCACCCGACATCGACCGCAAGCTGGTCGAGGAGCTCCTCAAGGACGAGCTGCCGCGAGCAGGCGACCGGACGCTCGTGCTCGTGCACGGGCGCTACGCCACCGGGGCGAAGTCGGAGTTCACCCTCGAGCAGGCGGGCACCTCGTGGTCGGTCCACGTCGAGGACCAGCAGTCCGTGCTCGGCATCGTCGACGCCTGGCAGACCCACCAGGAACGCGGAAGTCGCGGCGTCCTCGTGCTGACCACCGCCGTGGACGACGCGACGCTCGGCTGGGATGTGCTCGCGCACGCCGTCCGGCGGATGACGCTCACCGTCGACCGGGCCGAGATCGTGGCGCGACGGTTCGGCGCGGGCGAGGTCGACGTGCGGGTCCGCCAGGACGGATGGCTGGTCGACGCGCTGCTCGACGCCGAGCCGACCGGGGGGTGGCGGCGCGCGGGCCCGGTCCTCACCCGTGACGTCGCGGTGCGGGCGCTGCTGGCCGCCCGCCTCGGGCTCGAGGACGGCCCACCGGACGCCGGCACGCTGCTGGACTGGTCGCAGCGCCCCGCAGGCCCGGCCCGGTTCGCCGACCTCGGGGAGCCGGAACAGATCGGTCTGAGCGGCTGGCTGGCCGAGAGCGTCGGCGGGGTCGCCGTCGTCCTCATGAGCCTCGCGGCGCAGGGCCGGGCCGCCGACGCGATGGCGCTGGGCGTGATCGCGGGCGTGCTCGACCAGGCCGGCACGTCGGGGGAAGCCGCCCTCGCCGTCGGTGGACTGCTCGGTGCCACCCGGGCCCGGCCGAACGAGCGGCGGGCGTTCGTCGAGGCGGTCGAGTCCACCCTGGAACGGTGGGTCGCCACGGGCGAGTCCGGTGGCGCATCCGGTGAGGAGGCCCGTCGCCGGGTGCTCCAGCTCGTCGACCGTGCCGACGTCCTCGCCGCGCAGGCGGGCCTCACCGATGATCTCGACGCCAACCCGTTCCTGCCGTCGGCGTTCCGCGCCCGGCTGCGCACCCTCGCCGCCACCCTCTCCGCAGAACCCGATGCCACGTCCGTGGCCGCGGCGGGTAGCGCTCTCGAGGCCCTGCGGGAGCACCGCCTGACTCGGCTGCTTCCCGAGCGGTGTGCCGCGGCCGAGATGGCCGTGCGGCTCCTGCGCTGGCTCACCACCCCGCCGTCGACGATCGGGTCCGTGGCCGCCGGAGTGGCCGAGCACATCCGCGACGGCGGCTGGGCCGAACGCGCGCTGAACGCGGTCTGGGCGGGTGAGCCGGACACCGATCCTCTGGTGGGGCGCGCGTACCAGTTGGTCTTCGACGCGGCCCGCCGACGTCGTGACCAGGAGGACCAGGCCTTCGCCGACCGGCTCGCGGCGTGGACGCGGCACGCATCCGCCCAGGGTGCCGACGGGGCGCTGGTGATCGAGCAGGTGCTCGACGACGTCGTCGTGGCGCTGCTGCCGGTGGGACCGCCCCTGGTCGTGGTGATCGACGGCATGAGTGCCGCCGTCGCGGCGGAGCTGGGGGAGCAGCTCGCCGAGCGGTCGTGGACCGAGGTCTCGCGCGAGGCCGGTCGCCGGGTCGCCGCCGTCGCGACCGTCCCATCGGTCACCCAGGGCAGCCGCGCGAGCCTGCTGACCGGCCGGGCAGGCACCGGTGACCAGCGCGCGGAGTCCGAGGGCTTCGTCGCGTTCTGGCGCCGCCACCGGCGGCAAGCGTTGCTCGTGCACAAGGCCGGCATCGGAGGGGCCGCCGGGCACCGGCTCGCGGAGCCTCTCCTCGAGGCACTGGCCGACGACAAGGTGGTGGTCGCAGTGGTGCTCAACACCATCGACGACGCGTTGGACCACGGCCGCGAGGGCGACCGCACCAGCTGGCGCCTGTCCGACATCACCTACCTCCCCGAACTGCTCGACGCGGCGCGCGGCTACGCACGCCCGGTCGTGCTCGTCGCCGACCACGGTCACGTCCTGGAGCGTTCGTCCACCGGCCCGACGGTCGCGGAGGGTGTGGAGTCCGCACGCTGGCGCGTCGGCGAAGCGGGACCAGGGGAGATCGCCCTCGCCGGACCTCGGGTGCTGTACGGGGACGGCCGCGTCGTGGTGCCATGGCGCGCCGACATCCGCTACACCCACCGCAAGTCCGGCTACCACGGCGGCGCCTCGCTCGCGGAGATGACCGCGCCCGTGCTCGTCGTCCTCCCGTCCGCCGACCAGGTGACGATGGGCTGGTCGGTGCTGTCGCCGGAGTCGACGGAGCCGCAGTGGTGGAACGGGCGCCGCACCGCCGACGTCCCGGCACCGCGACGGACGCCGAAGAAGCCGGCCCGCAAGCCCGGACACGCCCCCGACGCCGAGGGTCTCTTCGACGTGCCCGAGCCCGCCGCGGTGCCGTCCCCGACCCTGGGCAGCCGGGTCGTCGCGTCGTCCGTGTTCGAGGAGCAGCGCAAGTTCGTCCGCAAGGCGCCGGACCGTCCCGCCGTCGCGGCGCTCATCGACGCACTGGCCACCGCCGACGGGAGCCTGTCGGCCGTGGCGGTCGCCGCTGCGGTCGGCCGGGCCGGACGGGACCCGGACTCCGTGATCGCCACCTTGCAGCGTCTGCTCAACGTGGAGGGCTACGCGGTGCTGTCGGCCGACGGCGGTCGCATCGTGCGCCTCGACGTCGAGCTGCTCCGGATGCAGTTCGGCCTGGACTCCCGGTGACCTCCGACGTGCTTCTTCCCGCGGAGGCGGCGTCGTGACGGTCAGCGAGGCCCGCCGGCGCGCCGTCATCGACGCGCTGCGCCGCGGCACGGTTCCCGCCGCGGGACTGGACCTGTTCGCCGTCGGCCTGGACCGGTTCGCCGACGCCATGGACGACGACCTCGCCACCGTCAGCCGGGGCGGCGCGGCGTTCCACGCGATCCGCGGCGAGTACGGGTCGGGCAAGACGTTCTTCGTCCGCTGGCTCGCCGAGCGCGCCAAACGCGCGGGCCTGGCGACGGCCGAGATCCAGGTGTCGGAGACCGAGACGCCGCTGCACCGGCTGGAGACGGTCTACCGCCGCCTCACCGAGCGCCTCACGACGGCCACCCATCAGCCCAGCGCGCTGCGACCAGTGATCGACTCGTGGCTATACACGCTCGAGGAGGAGGTGCTCGACGCCGACGCGGTCGACGCCGACGACGCGGATGCGCTCGCCGCCGCCGTCGACGGATTGATGGAGGATCGGCTCGCCGCGGTCGCCCGCACCACGCCGGCGTTCGCCGCGGCCCTGCGTGGCTACCGGCGGGCCCGCCTCGACGGCGACCCGGCCACCGCGGAGGCGCTCATCGCGTGGATCGGCGGGCAACGGTCGGTCGCCGCGTCCGCCCGCCGGGCCGCCGGGATACGCGGCGAGCTCGACCACTTCGCGGCACTCGGGTTCCTCCAGGGCCTGCTCACCGTGCTCCGCGACTGCGGGCATCCCGGGCTGCTGCTCGTTCTCGACGAGATCGAGACGCTGCAACGCGTCCGTGGCGATGTGCGGGAGAAGGGCCTCAACGCGTTGCGGCAGTTGCTCGACGAGCTCGACGCCAACCGGTTCCCCGGCCTGTTCCTGGTGATCACCGGGACCCCGGCGTTCTTCGACGGCCGACAGGGCGTGCAGCGCCTGCCCCCGCTGGCGCAGCGGCTGGCCACCGACCTCTCGACCGATCCACGTTTCGACTCCCCGCGGGCGGTGCAGCTCCGGCTGCCCGGATTCGATCTCCCGCGCCTCGGCGAGCTCGGCCGCGCCGTCCGCGACCTCTACACCGGGGTGGCCCGCCGTCCCGACCGTGTCCGGGACCTCGTCGACGACACCTACGTCGACGAGCTCGCCCGCGCGCTGACCGGCGAGCTCGGCGGGAAGGTGGGCATCGCCCCGCGCCTGTTCCTGCGCAAGCTGGTGCAGGACGTCCTGGACCGGGTCGACGAGCACCCCGACTTCGACCCGCGCGCGCACTACGCACTCACGCTGACGACGAGCGAGCTGACCGACGTCGAGCGCAACGCCGCGGCCCCCACCAGCGCCGGCGAGATCGAGCTGGACCTGCCATGAGCGCCGACGTGATCTGTCCCGCGGAGGCGCAGACGTGACCGCCGACGTGATCTGTCCCGCGGAGGCGCAGACGTGACCGCCGACGTGATCTGTCCCGCGGAGGCGCAGACGTGAGCGCCGACGTGATCTGTCCCGCGGAGGCGCAGACGTGAGCGCCGACGTGATCTGTCCCGCGGAGGCGCAGACGTGACCGCCGACCGCCTGCACCCGGTCCTCGGTCACCACATCGTCAACAGCCTCGGGTGGCGGTCGCTGCGACCCCTGCAGCGCGACGCCGTCGAGCCGCTACTGGCCGGCGACGACGCCGTGCTCCTTGCCCCGACAGCGGGCGGCAAGACCGAGGCGGCGATGTTCCCGCTGCTCACCGCCATGGAGGAAAAGCACTGGACGGGCCTCTCACTGCTCTATGTCTGCCCGCTGAAGGCGTTGCTCAACAACCTGGAGCCTCGCCTGGACGGCTATGCGTCGTGGCTCGGGCGGCGGGTGGCGATCTGGCACGGTGACGTCGGCGCGACCGGTCGGCAACGGATACTGAGCGACCCCCCCGACATCCTGCTCACCACGCCGGAGTCGCTGGAGGCGATGCTGGTGAGCACCAAGGTCGACCAGCGCCGCCTCTTCGCCGGCCTTCGCGCGGTGGTCGTCGACGAGGTGCACGCGTTCGCCGGCGACGACCGCGGATGGCATCTGCTCGCCGTCCTGGAACGGCTGAGCCGGGTCTGCGGGCGACCGGTGCAACGGGTCGGCCTGTCGGCCACCATCGGGAACCCCGTCGAGCTGCTCACGTGGCTCCAGGGATCGGGGCGGGGCAGTCGGCCCGCCACCGTCGTCGCCCCTGACGCGGGTTCGACGGCCACGGCCGTGGACACGTCGGGCGAGGTCACGAGCCCGCCCATCAGCGTCGAGCTCGACCATGTCGGCTCCGTCGACAACGCCGCGGCGGTGCTGGCGGCGCTGCACCGGGGCGAGAAGAGGCTGGTCTTCTGCGACAGCCGCGCGCTCGTCGAGAAGCTCGGCGCCGCCCTGCGCGAGCGGGGGATCACCACGTTCCTGTCGCACGCGTCGCTGTCCACCGACGAGCGCCGTCGCGCCGAGACGGCGTTCGCGGAAGCCCGCGACTGCGTGATCGTGTCGACATCCACGCTGGAGCTGGGGATCGACGTCGGCGACCTCGACCGCGTCGTGCAGATCAACACGCCGATGACCGTCGCGTCGTTCCTGCAGCGTCTCGGGCGCACCGGTCGCCGCGCAGGCTCCGCGCGGAACTGCCTGTTCCTCGCCCTCGACGAGCGATCGCTGCTCTGGGCGGCCGGACTGCTGCGACTGTGGGGCACGGGTTACGTCGAGCCGGTGACGGCGCCACCCGAGCCGCGGCACATCGTGGCCCAACAGCTGCTGGCGCTGTGCCTGCAGGAGGGCACCGTGGGACATCGGCTGTGGACCGGGGAATGGAACGGGCTTGCCCCCTTCGACCTCAGCGCCGAGCCGATCGTCGCCCACCTGCTCGCGGAGAGCTTCGTCGAGGCGGACGGCGAGATGATGTTCATCGGGCCGCGGGCCGAGGAACGGTTCGGGCGTCGCCACTTCATGGGGATGACCGCGGTGTTCACGGCGCCACCCCAGTTCACCGTCTTCGAGGGACGGCGGGAGATCGGCCTCACGGACCCCTCGCTGCTGACCGACAAGATCGAGGGCCCGCGGCTGCTGCTGCTGGCCGGCCGCAGTTGGCGGGTGACGTGGATCGACTGGACGCGCAAGCGCTGCTACGTGGAGGCCGTCGACCGCGGTGGCCGCGCCCGCTGGCACACGGGTGGTGCGGGCGGAGCGGGGTTCGCGTTGTCGCGGTCCGTCCGCCAGGTGCTCCTGGGCGAGGACCCGCCCGTCCGCATGACCGCGCGCGCCGAGAAGGTACTGGCTGACGTCCGCGCGGCCGAGATGTCGACCGTGCACCCGGGTGGCCCCGTGATCGCCGGGCGCGGGGCCGATCTGCGCTGGTGGACCTGGGCCGGCTACCGAGCCAACGCCACCCTCGCCGCCACGCTCGGCGGCCTGTCCGACGGCGTCCAGCGCTTCGACGACACCTCGATCCGGCTGCGCGGCGACCTCACCGTCGAACTCTGGCGAGACGGCACCGCGGATGCGGCACAACGGCTCTGCCTGCCGGAGATCGACGATCGTGCGTTGGAAGGGCTGAAGTTCTCCGAGGCGCTCCCGCGCCGGCTGGCGGTGGCCACCCTCGCCGCCCGGCTCGCCGACCTCGACGGCGCCGCCACGGTTCTCGCCGAGCACACCCGTTTCGTGCGAGTTGCCTGGTGAGTCATCCACGGCCCGAGGGTGCTGTCACCCTCGTCGAGGTGCCGGCCACGGCGATCGTCCTGAGCCGGCGACAGCACTGCACCCGCTTCAGATCGTGCGCTTGATCTCGTCCCGTTCGTCGCTCGTCATGCCCATCCGCCGGCGCCAGACCTCGGCCGAGGTCAGCTCGCGACGGGCCACGCAGCGGAGCACGTCCCGTCGGCTGATGATCCCCACCAGCCTGCCGTCATCGATGATCGGCACCGTCCGGATGCCGTCGTCGAGCATCAGTGACACCACATCCGCGAGGTCGTCCTCGGGGCGGAACGCGAGCGGCGTGCCCGTCATCACCGTTCCGACCGTCGGTTCCGGCGGCTGCTCCACGACCCAGCCGTCGGGCATGATGCGGCCGCGGACGAGATCCGCCTCGGTCGCGATGCCGACCACCCGGCCCTCGGCGGTCACCACCGGGGCCGCGGTGAAGCCGTGCGAGACCAGCAACGCCGCCGCCACATGTGCCGGCGTGTCCGGCCGTACGGTGATCACCGGGCTGGTCATCACGTCGCGTGCCCTCATGGCTGACTCCTCCTCGTCGGGCCGCTCGGCGGACGGCCACACCCACACCCTGCGCCGACCCGGCGACGCTGGACAGAGCCGAACGGCCCCGCGGGGGCGGTCCACGGATACCAGACCAACGAGCATCCGGCCCGGACGACCTCCGGGGTCCATCGACCTGCGGTGACGGGTCCAGCGGTCCTTCCGGGACGCGGGTGCCCGAGCACATCCTCGGTGACCGGGAACAGGCCAGGACGGGGAGAGGGCAGACGGCGAGATGAGAGTGGACGCGCAGCGGGAACCCGAGCAGCACGCCGCACGACTCGGGGTGGTGGTCACCGAGCCCCGGGCCGGCGTCGCCGACGCCCCACCAGCACCACCCGCCTCGCGCGGGACCGGGCTCGACCACCCCCACGACCTCGGCCAGCTGTGAAGACGCGCGCGGACCAGAGCACCTGGGAGCGTCGGGGGGCGACGAGCGGCTTCGTCATGACCGCCCTCGGTGCCGCAGCGACGGTGTTCGAGCGGTCTCCCGTCAGCGCCGCCGACTTCACCGCCAACCGTAGGGCCCTGCTCACCCAGAGCATGCTGTTCCTCAGCAGCGCCGCAGCCGGCCGGCCGGCCGGTGGCAGTCGGCGGCCGAGCAGTCCGCCGGGGCAGTCCGCGGCGCGACGCCTGCGTCGCGCGGGCCACCGCCTCGTCGCCCGTCCGGAGACGTTCCGCGTGACCGGCACGCAGGGCCCGCTGCTCGACGGCGAGCAGGCGCGGGCCCACCGGTGGGGCGAGGCGCCGGCCGCGGAGCTGACCGGGGCGGCACCGGCCCGGCCGTCGAGGCCATGACAACGCTGGGCCGGCGGTGCTCGGCCTGTCCGGCTGCCGGTGCCGCGCAACGGCGGCCGGGTGGACGACGGTGACCTCGCACGGGGCATGCAGTGCAGGCGCACGGAGCCGAGCACCGCGCTGGCGACGCGGCCGCGCCCGCGGCTGCCGACGACCAGTCAGCC
>JAJAZD010000013.1 GCA_026785945.1 Pseudonocardia sp.
GGCCGGGCCTGCCTCCGGGCGCACCCGGTGCGGCACCGGCGGTGCTGCTGCGCGGGGCCGTGAGCCAGGCCGGGGTGCTCGACCTGGTCGACGCCGCGGAGCAGAGGCTCGGCGCGGGCGCGGTGGAGGACCTGCTCGGCGGCCCCCCCACCGCCGTCCCGGACCGGTACGCGCTCGCCTCACCGGCCGCGCGCGTGCCGCTGGGGGTGCCCGTCGTGTGCGTCCACGGCACCGAGGACGCCGACGTGCCGATCCGTCAGAGCGAGCGCTTCGTCGCGGTCGCGGGCGGCTCGGCCGAGCTCGTGACGCTGCCCGGCGTCGATCATTTCGCTCTGATCGATCCGTCGTCGGCAGCCTGGAGGGCGTGCCGCGACTCCGTAGAACGACTCCTGGCCTGACGCGCGGACCGCTACCCTCGCCGCGTGCTGCTCACCGCCGAGGGGTCCGCCCTGCTGCTGATCGACCTGCAGCAACGCCTGATGCCCGCCATCCACGACGGCGACGCCGTGGTCGCCGGGGCCGTGCGGCTCGCCGAGGCCGCCCGGCTGCTCGACGTGCCGGTGCGCGCCACCGAGCAGAACCCGGCCGGGCTCGGCCCCACCGTCGGCGCGGTCGGCGGCCATCCGCGGCTGTCCAAGACATCGTTCAACGCCGTCGCCGATCCGGGCTTCGACGCGCTGCTCCCACCCGGTACGGAGGAGATCGTGGTGGCCGGGTGCGAGGCGCACGTGTGCGTGCTGCAGACGGTGCTGGGCCTGCTCGCCCGGCGACACCGGGTGCTGCTGGTGGCGGACGCGATCGGCTCCCGCGATCCCGCCGACCGCGACGCCGCGGTCGACCGCGCCCGACGCCACGGCGCCGAGGTCGTCACCAGTGAGATGGTGCTGTTCGAGTGGCTGCGCGACTCGACACACCCCCGGTTCCGCGAGGTCCACCAGCTGATCCGCTAGGGCTGCGCGGGACCGGCGGTTCAGCTGGACCGCGCGCGAAACGCAGCGTGACGATCTGGAACGGCCGCAGCGCCAGCCGGCCCCCGACCAGCATCTCCCGCGTCGGCCCGCCCCCTCCGTCGCTCCAGCCGAACGGCACGAGCGAGGTGTTCGCGCGGCCCTCCTCCGCGTACTGCCGCTGCGCGCCGGAGAGCTCCGCGCCGTAGGTGTCGACGGGAGGGAAGTGGGTGAAGATCCGGGTGCCGTCGATGCCCTCCCGGAGGAAGGTGTGGTGGGGTGCGACGTTCGTCTCGTTCCAGGAGAGCTTCTGGGTCAGGAACCACCGGACGCCGGCGGCCTTCATGATCTGTTCCGCTGAACCGCCCCCGGCGAACCGCCCCCGGACGCGGCGTGACCGCTCCGGTCCGGCCGAATGCCGGGCGCGAGGTGGCCCGATCGCGGTAGAGTCGGCATCGTCCTGAGCGCGGGCCCAGCGTGCTCCCGGCAGACCCACGGAAGCAGGCGGCTCATCCCTTGACCGGTACCGAACCCGGCTCCGTCCAGTCCCGAACGGCCGTTCCCGACGCAGCCCTGCTCGCCCTTCTCGGCTCGTCCGACGAGAGCCTGCGTACCGCCGAGGACATGCTCGACGCCGATGTGCACGTCCGCGGCAACGAGCTCACCCTCACCGGTACGCCCGCCGACGTCGCGTTCGCGGAACGCGTGTTCGCCGAGCTGATCCTGCTGGCCGGGCGCGGCCAGCAGGTCTCCACCGACGCGGTGCGGCGCACCGTCGAGATGCTGTCCGACGGCGGCGCCGACGACCGCGCGCGTATCGGGGAGTCACCGGCCGAGGTGCTGAGCCTGGACATCCTGGCGCGGCGCGGCAGGTCGATCCGGCCGAAGACGCTCAACCAGAAGCGCTACGTCGACGCGATCGACAACCACACCATCGTCTTCGGGATCGGCCCGGCCGGTACCGGCAAGACCTACCTCGCGATGGCGAAGGCGGTGCAGGCGCTGCAGGCGAAGACGGTGAACCGGATCATCCTGACCCGGCCCGCCGTCGAGGCGGGGGAGCGGTTGGGCTACCTGCCCGGCACCCTGTTCGAGAAGATCGACCCGTACCTGCGCCCGCTCTACGACGCGCTGCACGACATGATCGACCCCGAGTCGATCCCGAAACTCATCGCCGCGGGCACCATTGAGGTCGCACCGCTGGCCTACATGCGCGGGCGAAGCCTCAACGACGCGTTCATCATTCTCGACGAGGCACAGAACACCACGCCCGAGCAGATGAAGATGTTCCTCACCAGGTTGGGGTTCGGCTCCAGGATCGTGGTCACCGGGGACGTCACGCAGGTCGATCTGCCCGGCGGCACGCGGTCGGGGCTCAGGGTCGTCCGCGACATCCTCGCGGGCGTCGACGACGTCCACTTCGCCGAGCTGACCAGCACCGACGTCGTGCGGCACCGGCTCGTGGCCGACATCGTCGACGCATACGGCCGCTGGGACGCCGAGAACGAACGACCCAGCCTCCGCTCGGCGGCTCCCCGCACCGGCCCCCCGCAGGAGAGGCGCTCGCGGCGGCGCTGACCGCGGCGCGTTGCAGGGCGGGTCAGCGGGAGAGGTAGCGGTCCACGAGCGGGTTGCGGAACGTGCCCTCGGGGTCGTGAGAGCGCAGCAGGTGCTCGGCGTCGCCCAGATGTGGCCAGAGGTCGCCCACGCGCGTCGGGGCCGTGAAGAACACCTTGCCCCAGTGCGGTCGCGCGTCGAACTGGTCCAGCGCCGCCTCCACCTCCCGCACGACCGGCTCGACCGCGGCGGTGTCGGAGATCCAGGTGAAGTGCAGCCCCACGCCGTCGCGGCCCTGGGCGGGGGAGAGCCACAGGTCGTCGGCGGCGATCGAGCGCACCTCCGACACGTGCAGGACGGGGGCGATGCGGTCGCGGATGCGGTCCAGGGCGCGGAGCGCGTCGACGGCGGCCGCCCGGGGCACCACGTACTCGGACTGCAGCTCGTCGCCGCTGCTGGGGGTGAAGTCCAGGCGGAAGTGCGGCAGCCGCTCGTGCCACGGTCCCGGTTCACCGCCCTGAGCCGTGCAGTGCGCCGGGTCGGCGCCGCGCACCATGTGCCGGGGCCCGTCGGCCGGGGTCGTACCCAGCCACCGCGGCGGGGGCGGCGTCTCGTCGACGCGTTGCTTGAGCCACACCTGATCGAAGCCCGCGCCCGACCAGTAGGTGAACAGGCTCACGCTGTACGCGGCCCCCAGCACCTCGGCGACGTCGTCGAACCCGCGTAGGCCCTCGTGCACCGTCTGCCGCATCGCGAACGAGGGCCGCACGTCCAGCGTCAGCGCGGTGACGATCCCCAGCGCGCCGAGGGCGACCGCGGCCCCGGGGAAGCCGGGGTCGCCGCGGCGCAGCGTCCGCAGCTCCCCGTCGGCACCCACCAGCTCGACGCCCGACACCGCCGTGGCCAGGATCCCGTTCCCGTTCCCGGAGCCGTGGGTGCCGGTCGAGCACGCCCCCGCGACGGAGATGTGGGGCAGCGAGCCCAGGTTGTGCAGAGCGAAGCCTGCCGCGTCCAGGTCGCCGGTGAACTCGCCGAACCGCTGGCCGGCGGACACGGTGACCGTGCCGGCCGCCGCGTCGATCTCGAACCGCCGGGGCAGCGCCGCGACCGAGACCAGGTCTCCCGTGGTGTCGGCGATCCGGTTGAACGAGTGTCCGGAGCCGAGCGCGCGGACGCGGTCGCTGCGGACGACCAGCTCCTGCAGCCGCGCCACCGACGTGGGCCGGTGCAGGCTCCTCGCCCGGAAGGTGACGTTGCCGGCCCAGTTGGTCCCGGGTCGATCCGTTGCCGCGGTGACCACACCGCGGAACGTACCGGCGACACGGTCCAGGCAGGACGGTCCAGGCGGCACCGTCTCCGCAGCACGGTCTACCCTGGGGCCGGTGTCCGTCGAGGTGAACAACGAGTCGGGCGTGAGCATGGACGCCTCGCTCATCGCCTCCGTCGCGAGATTCGCCCTCGAGACGATGCGGGTGAGCGCCGCCGCCGAGCTGTGCGTCACCGCCGTCACCACCGACACCATGTCCGAGCTGCACGAGCGCTGGATGGACGAGCCCGGGCCCACCGACGTCATGTCGTTCCCGATGGACGAGCTCCTCGACGAGTCACGGCGCCCGGACGCCCCGGACATGGGCCCGGCCCTGCTCGGCGACATCGTGCTGTGCCCCGAGTTCGCCACGGCACAGGCCGAGACCGCCGGCCACGGCCTGGACGACGAGCTGCACCTGCTCACCGTGCACGGCGTGCTGCACCTGCTCGGCTACGACCACGCCGAGCCCGACGAGGAGCGGGAGATGTTCGCCCTGCAGAACAAGCTCCTCGCGCAATGGCGCACGTCGCGGGAGCAGGCCGCGGCTCGTGCGGCCCAGCGGCGCAGCGACTCCGCGGTGCTCGGCACCGTGGGCCTCGAGGAGGGCTGACCACGGCCGTGGTCACTCCGCTGATCGTCATCGCCGTCCTGCTCGTGCCGCTGGCCGGGATCTTCGCCGCGGCCGATGCCGCGCTGAACTCCGTGTCGCGCGCCCGGGTCGACGCGCTGGTCCGCTCGGGGCGCTCCGGGTCGCGGGCGCTCGCGGCCGTCATGGCGGACCGTTCGCGCCACGTCAACCTGCTCCTGCTGCTGCGCCTGACCGCCGAGGCCGCCGCCACGGTCCTGCTCACCGTCGCGCTCGTCGAGACGATCCGACCGGTCTGGGTCGCCGCGCTCACCGCGGGCGCGATCATGGTCGTCGTCTCCTACGTCCTGATCGGCGTCGGTCCGCGCACGCTGGGTCGCCAGCACCCCTACCGCATCGGGATGGCGGTCGCCACGCCGTTGCGCGGCCTCGTCACGTTGCTCGGGCCGCTCACGACGATGCTGATCCTCGTCGGCAACGCGATCACCCCCGGGGTGGGCTTCCGGCAGGGCCCGTTCTCCTCCGAGGTCGAGCTGCGCGAGCTCGTCGACATGGCCAGTACCACCGGCGTCGTCGACGAGGGCGAGCGCCAGATGATCCACTCGGTGTTCGAGCTGGGCGACACGCTGGTGCGCGAGGTCATGGTCCCGCGCCCCGACGTCGTGTGGACCGAGCGGGACAACACCGTGGACAAGGCGCTGCGGCTGGCGCTCAAGAGCGGTTACTCCCGCATCCCGGTGCTGGGCGAGAGCATCGACGACATCGTCGGCGTCGCCTACCTCAAGGACCTCGTCCGGGCGCAGGCCGAGGCCGCGGGTGGCCCGGTCGCGGCCCTGTCCACCGTGATGCGGCCCGCGGTGTACGTGCCCGACAGCAAGCGGGTGGACGAGCTCCTCAAGGAGATGCAGGCCGCCCGCAACCACATGGCGATCGTGGTGGACGAGTACGGCGGCACCGCCGGGGTCGTCACGATCGAGGACATCCTCGAGGAGATCGTCGGCGAGATCACCGACGAGTACGATACCGCCGAGGTCCCCGACGTGCAGGAGGTCGACGGTGGCCTGTTCCGCGTGTCTGCGCGGCTCCCGGTGGAGGACCTGACGGAGCTGTTCCCCGGCCTGGACGGTCCCGACAACCAGCTCGCCGAGGCCCTCGCTGCCGCCGACGTCGACACGGTCGGCGGGCTGCTCGCCCAGCGGCTCGGACGGGTGCCCCTGCCCGGGGCGACGGCCGAGGTAGCCGGCCTGCGGCTGGTCGGCGAAGGTGGCAAGGACGCGCGCGGCCGCATCCGGATCACCGCGGTTCTGATCGATCCCGTCGGGCTGCGTCACCACGACGCGCACCCCGCGCACGAAGGCCACCGGGAGGACAGCGATGTCCGCTCCGGCTGACCTGGACCCCGAAGACCTCAAGATCGTGACGCTCGCACGGTCGTCGCGGGCCCGTACGGCCGCCGCGGAGGGCGCCGCCGTGCGGGACACCGACGGCCGCACCTATGCCGCGTCCACCGTCGTGCTGCCGTCGCTGCACCTCACGGCGCTGCAGGCGGCTGTCGCGGCCGCGGTGTCGAGCGGCGCTCCCGGTCTGGAGGCGGCCGCGGTCGTCACGGCGGCCGCCGAGGTCGATCCCGCGTCGCTCGCCGCCGTCCGCGACCTCGCCCCGACCGCCCATGTCCTGCGCGCCGATGCCACGGGCACCGTGCAGGCCGTCCTGAGCAACGACAGCCCGACCCCGGAGAATCTCGCATGACGCTTCCCCCCACGCCCCGCTTCGACGTCGTCGTGGTCGGCGGTGGCATCGTCGGTCTCGCCACCGCCCACGCCGTGGCCCGCACCGGTCGTTCCGTCGCCGTCGTCGAGCGCGAGCCGCGGCTGGCGAACCACCAGACCGGGAACAACTCCAACGTGATCCACTCCGGGCTCTACTACGCGCCGGGCGGGCTCAAGGCGCGCCTGGCCGTGGCCGGTTGCGCGGAGACCGTGGCGTTCTGCCGGGAGCACGACCTCCCGCACGAGGTCACGGGCAAGCTCGTCGTCGCCACCGAGCCCGAGGAGCTGCCGCGGATGGCCGAGCTGGCGCGGCGCGGCGTGGCGAACGGAGTGGAGGCCCACGAGCTGGACCAGGCCGGGATGCGCGTGCACGAACCGCATGTCCGGGGGATCGCCGCGCTGCACGTCCCGTCCACCGGTATCTGCGACTACCGGCTGGTCGCCGAGAAGATCGGCGAGCTGGTGCAGAAGGAGGGCGGCGAGATCCACCTCGGTGTCACCGTGGCGCGGCTGGTTCGCCGGGCGTCGGACGTGGTGGTGCGCACCGATGGCGGTGACCTGCTCGCCACCCAGGTGGTCGCGTGCGCCGGGTTGCGCTGCGACGAGCTCGCGACCGCGTCCGGGGCCGACCCGGGCATCCGGATCGTGCCGTTCCGCGGCGAGTACACGGGGTTCCGCCCGCCCGCCGACCAGCTCGTGCGCGGCCTGATCTACCCGGTGCCCGACCCGGCGTTCCCGTTCCTGGGGGTGCACGCCACCCGCGGCGTCGACGGTTCGGTCCACGCCGGCCCCAACGCCGTGCTCGCCCTGGCCCGCGAGGGCTACTCGTGGGGGACGATCCGGCCGAAGGAACTGCTGGCCACCCTCACCTACCCCGGGATGGTGCGGCTCGCGCGCACCCACTGGCGGTACGGGATCGGGGAGATGGTCCGGTCGCTGTCGACGCGTCAGATGGTCAAGCAGATCCAGCGGATGCTGCCCGACGTGCGCGCGGAACACCTCGAACCCGCAGGCGCGGGCGTGCGGGCGCAGGCCGTCCGACGTGACGGCTCGCTCGTCGACGACTTCCTGTTCGTCGAACAGCCCCCGGTGGCAGGTGGGCGCGGCGGCGCGGGTTCGGTCCTGCACGTGCTCAACGCGCCCTCGCCCGCCGCCACCGCGGCGCTGCCGATCGGCCGCGAGATCCTGGAGCGCCTGACCGGCGAGCGCATCGCCCCGCTGGGCGCCGCATGACCTTCTCCGTTGCCCCCGACGGATTCCGGTCCGGGTTCGCGTGCTTCGTCGGCCGCCCGAACGCCGGTAAGTCGACGCTGACCAACGCGCTGATCGGGCAGAAGATCGCGATCACGTCGAGCCGCCCGCAGACCACACGCCACGCCATCCGCGGCATCGTGCACCGCGCCGACGCGCAGCTCGTCGTGATCGACACCCCGGGCCTGCACAAGCCGCGCACGCTGCTCGGCAGCCGGCTCAACGACGTCGTCCGCGAGACCTGGGCGGAGGTCGACGTGATCGGCTTCTGTGTGCCGGCGAACGTCCCGGTCGGGCGCGGGGACGAGTTCATCGTCAACGAGCTCAGGGCGGTCGGCGCGCGCACGCCCGTGCTGGGGATCGTCACGAAGACCGACCTGGCGTCCCAGGAGCAGATCGTCGCCCGGCTGACCGAGCTGACCGCGCTGACGGAGTTCGCCGAGGTGCTGCCGTGCTCGGCCGTCGACGGGTTCCAGGTGGACCTGCTCGCCGACCTGCTCGTCGGCCGTCTCCCGGAGGGTCCGCCTCTCTACCCCGACGGCGAGCTCACCGACGAGCCGGAGGAGATCCTGGTCGCCGAGCTCATCCGCGAGGCCGCGCTGGAGGGCGTGCGCGACGAGCTGCCCCACTCGATCGCCGTGGTGATCGAGGAGATGGTGCCGCGCGAGGGCCGCCACGAGAAGGCCGAGCCGATGCTGAACGTGCACGCCAACATCTACGTCGAGCGGTCGAGCCAGAAGGGCATCGTGATCGGCAAGGGCGGCGAGCGGTTGCGCCAGGTCGGCACCGACTCCCGGATCCAGATCGAGAAGCTGCTGGGCACGAAGGTCTTCCTCGACCTGCACGTCAAGATCGCCAAGGACTGGCAGGGCGACCCCCGCCAGCTCCGGAAGCTGGGCTTCTGAGGGCGCCGACGCCTCAGTTCGTCGGGAACGGGTAGTCGCTCGGCAGGTTGGGGATCGTGTTCGCCACTGTCGCGAAGGCGATGACGAACACGACGATCGAGGCGATGTAGATCGCGGTGAGGACGGCCCCGATGATGATGCCCGCGAGCGCCAGCCCGTCGCCGCCCTCCCCGGTGCGCTTGATCTGGTTGCGCGCGATGATCCCGAGGATGATCCCGAGCGGTGAGATCAGGAAGCTCGCGATCAGCGCGATGATCGCCAAGGTGTTCGTCGGGGGCCCGGCGGGCGGGTAGGGCTGCGGGTAGCCGCCGCCGTACGCGGGCTGCTGACCGTAGGCGGCCGGCGGGTACTGCTGCGGGCCGTGGCCACCCTGCCCCTCGTAGGCCGGTTGCCCGTACTGCTGCGGGGTGTAGGGCTGCTGCCCGTACTGCTGGTCCGGGCCCTGCCCGTAGGACTGTCCCGGCGGAGGGCCGGACGGCCGGCCGTGGTCCGGCTGCTGGCCGTAGGGCCCCGGGTCGAAGGACTGCGTCGGTTCGGCAGGGGCCTGCGCCTTGTCGAGGGACGGCTTCACAGTGGACGGCTTGGCGTAGGACGGCGCCTCGGCGTCGGGCTGGAAGGTCGACGTCGGTTCGTCGGACGGGTTCGTGCGGTCCTGTGACATCCGGATTCCCCTTGCTCGGTGTGGGGCCCGATCGTAGGGCTCCCGCGGGGCCGTGAATCAGGTGACCTGCCGATCGGGGACGTAGGCTCCTGCCGTGGCCCTCTACCGCGACACCGGCGTGGTGCTGCGGGTGCAGAAGCTCGGCGAGGCCGACCGGATCATCACGATCCTGACCCGTCACCACGGCAAGATCCGCGCGGTGGCGAAGGGTGTGCGGCGGATGAGATCGCGCTGGGGGGCGCGGCTGGAGCCGTTCAACCACGTCGACGTCCAGTGCTACACCGGCCGCTCCCTCGACGTGATCACCCAGGCGCAGACGGTCGACGCGTTCGGGGCCGGTCTCGTCGGCGACTACCCGCGCTACACGGCCGCGTGCGCCGTGCTGGAGACGGCCGACCGGCTCGTCTCCGAGGAGGGGGAGCCCGCACTGCGCGTGTACCTGTTGCTCGTCGGCGCGATCCGGGCGCTGGCCGGGCGCGAGCGTGACGCGTCGCTGGTCCTCGACGCGTTCCTGCTGCGCGGGATGACCCACGCCGGCTGGGCCGTGGCGATCGACGCCTGCGCGCGCTGTGCCGAGCCCGGCCCGCACGGCGCGTTCAACATCTCGGCCGGGGGTGCGGTGTGCCCGCGCTGCCGCCCGCCCGGCTCGGTGACCCCGTCGCCGGACACGTTCACGCTGCTCGACGCCCTGCTGCACGGCGAATGGGACGTCGCCGACGCCGCTGGTGCCACTACCCGCCGCGACACCAGCGGCCTGGTCGCCGCGCACCTGCAGTGGCATCTGGAGCGGCAGTTGCGCTCGCTGCCGCTGGTGGAACGGCGCGCTACCCCGCCTCGGGCGGAGTCAGGAACACGCACGCCGAGCCGGGCGCCCGTGCCGGTCGACGGTCCGGGGTGAGCAGCGGGGCGTCGTCGTCGCCCTCTGCGGACGTCCACACCTGCCCCGGCCGTAGGGTTCTCCCGTGTCTCCGTTCTCCCCGCCCCCGCCGCACCCGAGCGGTGCGCGGCCACCGGAGATCCCGCGCGAGCTCGTGCCGAACCACGTCGCGCTCGTGATGGACGGCAACGGCCGTTGGGCGAACGCACGGGGCCTGCCGCGCATCGAAGGGCACCGGCGCGGAGAGGCGTCACTGATGGACGTCGCGCGGGGCTGCATCGACATCGGCGTCCGCTGGCTCTCCGCGTACGCGTTCTCCACCGAGAACTGGAAGCGCAGCCCCGACGAGGTCCGGTTCCTCATGGGATTCAACCGCGACGTGATCCGCCGCCGCGTCGACGAGATGGACGCGATGGGCGTGCGGGTCCGGTGGGCGGGGCGGCGGCCCCGGCTGTGGCGCAGCGTGATCAAGGAGCTGGAGGTCGCGGAGGAGAAGACGGCCGACAACGACGTCCTGACCCTGACGATGTGCGTCAACTACGGCGGCCGTGCGGAGATCGCCGACGCCGTGAAGCAGATCGCCCGGCTCGCGGCGCAGGGGCGGATCAACCCCGACAAGGTCGACGAGCGGACGATCGCGAAGTATCTCGACGAGCCGGACATGCCTGACGTCGACCTGTTCGTGCGCTCGTCCGGGGAGCAACGCACCTCGAACTTCCTGCTCTGGCAGTCGGCGTACGCGGAGATGGTCTTCCTGGACACCCTGTTCCCCGACTTCGACCGCCGCCACCTCTGGGAGGCCATCGACATCTACGCGCGGCGCGACCGGCGCTTCGGCGGCGCAGCCGACGCGGTGTCGTCATGATCCCCGCCATGCTCGACGTCGCACGCACCGCGCTGGAGCGCTACCACGACGTGACGGTCGACGACGACGGCGCGCTCACGTTCGCCCACGGCGGCGTGCTCTGCGTCGTGCAGGGCCTGGAGCTGGAGGAGGGCCTGCCCGTCCTCAACCTGACCTGCGTGGTGGCGTGGGACCTGCCCGTCTCGGACTCCGCCGGGACCGACGTGCCCACCCGGGTCGCGCTGGGCGCGGGCGAGGGCCTGTTCGGCACCCCCCGCGTGATCCGCGGCGACAACGGCTGGGACGTGACGCTGCGCTACGCGTTCCCCGCGTCCGGGCTGGACGAGAAGGCGATGGGCACGCTCCTCATGCTCGTGGTGAGCAGCGCGTCCAGCCTGCGTGCGGAGCTGACCGAGCCCTGACCGAGCACCCTGATCGACCGACCGCCCTGACGGTCGCGCGCGGCGCGTCAGGTCCCGTCGTCGGACAGGTGCACCACCGGGAGGCGGCTCAGCTCCATCGGGGTCAGCTTGCCCGCCTCCCCGAGCACCCGGTTCTGGGTCTCCTGCATGCGCGCGTCGATCAGGCCGCTGAGGGCGTACGCGACGCGGCCGAGCAGTCGCACCGTCGTGTCGTCGACGATCGGTCGGGGCGTAGAGATCACGGCGATGCCGGTGGGCTTCCCGTCGTTGGACTGCGCGGCCCCGATCGTGAACGACTCGCGGGGGTTGACGTGCCGCGACGCGTAGTGGTCCCGCAGCTTCTTGACCATCGCGTGGAAATCGCCCACGTCACCGTCGAGCCCGAGATCGTCGAGGTCCTTCTCGGCGAGGATCTCGGTGCGTCCGGAGAAGCAGCGGACGTACCCGATCAGCGCTCCGGTCCAGAGGGCCTCGACGAGCGCGGTGTCGGTGTCGACGCGCACCGGCCCGGTCTCGGGTGAGTTCAGCGCCGTGACGAGGTGCTCGCAGCAGCGCAGGACGTACTGCAGGTCCTCGAACACCGCCGCCAGCCCGACGAGCTCGCCCGCCTCCGGGCTGTCGAGCCTGCGGACCGTGCTCGGTGCTGTCGCCGTCGATGCCGCCCCGTTGGTGCTGCCCGTTTCGTCCACGGTCCGCCTCCTTGCGTCGGGCGCCGACGGTAGCTGCCCGTGCGGGTATTGGGTGTGTCGATCTGAGAATCGGCGGCCGGCTCAGCGGGCGCTGTTGCACTCCTGGCACAGGCCGAAGATCTCGGCGGTGTGGCTGAGCTCGGAGAACCCGTGCGTCTCGGCCACCCGCTGCGCCCAGCTCTCGACGGCCGGGCCCTCGATCTCGACGGTGTGCCCGCAGCGGCGGCAGACGAGGTGGTGGTGGTGCTCGACGCTGGCACAGCGCCGGTAGAGCGCCTCACCGGTGCCGGTGCGCAGGACGTCGACATCACCGCCGTCGGCGAGTGTCTGCAGGGTGCGGTACACGGTGGTCAGGCCGATGCCGTCACCGATGCGGCGCAGTTCCTCGTGGATCTCCTGGGCCGAGCGGAAGTCGTCGAGCCGGTCGAGCAGCGCCGACACCGCGACCCGCTGACGGGTGGAGCGCACGACCCGCGGTGCCGGCGCCGCGCTCGACGGCGTGCTCAACGGCTCTCCTCGGCGTGCGCCACGGCGTCGACGACGATGTGGGCCAGGTGGTCGTCCACCAGGGAGTACACGACCTCACGCCCTTGACGCTCACCGTGCACGACCCCCGCGGACTTCAGCACCCGCAGGTGCTGGCTGATCAACGGCTGGGTGACACCGAGCGCGTCGACCAGGTCGTGGACGCACCGGCTGGACTCCAGCAGCTGCAGCACGATGGCGATCCGGACCGGCGCCGCCAGTGCGCGCAGCAGTTCACCGGCCACGGCGAGTGTGTGCGGGGTGCGGACCGGCGCCGGGGTCGTGACCGCACCCACGTGCTCCTCGGCCGCACCAGCGACGATCGACATGGTCTCCCCCTCTCCGGCCCCCATCCTAGAAGCCTGCCATTGTCCGGTGATGCTGCTCGTCTGCCGCTTCGCCGTCCCCGCCCCCGTCGCCGCCGAGTTCGGGGTGCGGGCGCGCCGCGCACTGGAGCTGCTCACCGCCGCGACGGGCAGCCGCGGCGGTGAGCTGGGCCGGTCGGTGGACGACCCGGAGCGCTGGGTGCTGACGGTCCGCTTCGCCTCGGTCAACGCCTACCGCCGCGCGCTCTCGCCGTTCGAGGTGCGCGAGCACGTGGTGCCGCTGCTCTCCGAGGCGCTGACCGGCGAGCCCGCGACCTACGAGACGCTGGCCACCGCGACAGCGGGAGAAGTGACCGCACACGACAGCCTGCGGGCGCAGTGACCTCCCCCCTCGAATCGGCGGGCACTGCGGGGCGCGCCGCGGTCCGGTCGGTAGGATCGGCCCCTCTTCTTCCGTCGTAGTGGAGTGTCAGTGGCCAGCAAGTCGAGTTCCGCCAAGATCGAGACCATCGTCGCGCTCGCGAAGCGCCGCGGATTCGTCTTCGCCTCGGGCGAGATCTACGGCGGCACGCGGTCGGCGTGGGACTACGGGCCCCTCGGCGTCGAGCTCAAGGAGAACGTCAAGCGGCAGTGGTGGCGGTACATGGTCACCGGCCGTGACGACGTCGTGGGCCTCGACAGCTCGGTGATCCTGCCCAGGCGGGTGTGGGAGGCCTCCGGGCACGTCCAGGTGTTCACCGACCCGCTCGTCGAGTCGCTGGTGTCGCACAAGCGGTACCGCGCCGACCACCTCATGGAGCGCTACGAGGAGAAGCACGGCCACCCGCCGGTCAACGGCTGGGCCGACATTCCCGACCCCGACAGCGGTGTCGTCGGGCAGTGGACCGAGCCGCGCGAGTTCTCCGGCCTGATGAAGACCCACCTCGGTGCTGTCGAGACCGAGGAAGGGCTCGCCTACCTGCGCCCCGAGACCGCGCAGGGCATCTTCGTCAACTTCCTCAACGTGCAGACCACCTCGCGCAAGAAGCCCCCGTTCGGCATCGGTCAGATGGGCAAGAGCTTCCGCAACGAGATCACCCCCGGCAACTTCATCTTCCGCACGCGCGAGTTCGAGCAGATGGAGATGGAGTACTTCGTCGAGCCCGGCACCGACGAGGAGGTCCACCAGTACTGGATCGACGAGCGTACGAGGTGGTACGTCGACCTGGGGATCTCGGCGGAGCACCTGCGCCAGTACGAGCACCCCAAGGAGAAGCTCTCCCACTACTCCAAGCGCACGGTCGACCTCGAGTACAAGTTCGGTTTCCAGGGCCAGGAATGGGGCGAGCTGGAGGGCATCGCCAACCGCACCGACTTCGACCTCACCACGCACTCGAACCACTCCGGCGTCGACCTGTCGTTCTACGACCAGGCCTCGGGTACCCGGTACCGCCCGTACGTGATCGAGCCGGCCGCCGGCGTGGGCCGTTCGATGATGGCGTTCCTCATCGAGGCCTACACCGAGGACACCGCGCCCAACGCCAAGGGCGGCACCGACACCCGGGTGGTGCTCCGGCTGGACCGGCGCCTGGCGCCCGTCAAGGCCGCGGTGCTGCCGCTGTCGCGCAACGCGGACCTCTCGCCGAAGGCCCGTGACCTCGCCGCGGTCCTGCGCCGTAGCTGGAACGTCGAGTTCGACGACGCCGGCGCGATCGGGCGCCGCTACCGTCGCCAGGACGAGATCGGCACGCCGTTCTGCCTGACGGTCGACTTCGACACCCTCAACGACCAGGCCGTGACGATCAGGGAGCGCGACTCGATGGAGCAGGAGCGCGTGGCGCTCGACCAGGTCGAGGCCTACCTGGCCGCGCGCCTGATCGGCTGCTGAGCGGGGGTCGTCCCTACGCGGGGGCGGGCATCAGCCGGTCGAGCAGATCCTGCAGGGTGACCAGCCCGATCAGCTCGCCCTCGTCGGCCACCAGCGCGATGTGATTGCGCCGGTCCCGCATCGCTCCCAGCGCGTCGTGGATCCCGGTGCCCGCCTGCAGCGTCGGCACCGCGCGCATGAGGTCGGCAGCGGTGGTCGCCGCGGGCCGGACGAGCGCGTCCCGGACGTGCACCACACCGACCAGGTCGCCGACTGCGTCCGCGACGACCAACCGCAGGTGCCCGCTCGCGCGGGCCACCGCGCGGATCCTCGCGACGTCGGCGTCGACGGACACGGTCGTGACGTCGGCGCGGGGGCGGACGACCTCGCTCAGCGGTGTGGTGTCCAGGTCGAGTGCGGTGACGAGCCGGTCGCGCTGCGCGGAGTCGAGCGCGCCGGTGTTGGCGGAGTGGTCGACGAGCTCGCGCAGGTCGTCGGAATTGCGCCCCTCACCCATCTCGTCGACGGGTTCGACACCCACCCGGCGCAGGCACCAGTTGGCCATGCCGTTGAGCACCACCAGGAGCGGGCGGGTGACGACCATGAACCCGCGCATCGGGAGCGCCAGCAGCGTCGCCGAGCGCTCCGGGTGGGAGATGGCCCACGACTTCGGCGCCATCTCCCCGACGACCAGGTGCAGGAACGTGACGACGAGCAGCGACAGCACGAAGGAGATCACCGCCGCCACACCCCCGCCCAGGCCGGTGAACAGTGGGGACAGCAGGTCCTCGACGGCCGGCTTGCCGATGGCGCCGAGCCCCAGCGTGCACAGCGTGATGCCGAGCTGGGAGCCGGCCAGCAGCCGGGACAGGTCCCTCGCGCTCCTCAGGGCGGCGCGGGCCGACGCGCTCGTGGGGGCGGCCTCCTCGAGGCGGTAGCGGCGCGCCGCGACGAGGGCGAACTCGATGGCCACGAAGAACGCGCTCAGCGCGATCAGACCCACGGAGATGCCGAGGGCGACACCGGTGCTCACGACGACACCCTCGCGTTCCTGTCGGCCGCGTTCCTGTCGGCCGCGTTCCTGTCTGCTGGGTTCCTGTCTGCTGGGTTCCTGTCGCCTGGGTTCCTCTGGGCCAGGGCCAGGCTCACGGTCCCGGGCACCCGGTGCTCGACCGCGCACACCGCGACGGTGAGGCTCCGGTGCGGGCTCTCGCGGCCGGGCAGGTCGAGCGTGACGGCGTCGCCCACCTCGGGCAGCCGCTGCAGAAGGTCGATCACCAGCCCGCCGATGGTCTGGTATCCCCCCTCGGGCAGGTCATGGTCGATCAACCGCTCCACCTCGTCGATGCTCAAGGAGCCGGGGACGGTCCAGCCGCCCTCACCCACGCGGGTCCGGTCGACACCGGCGGCGTCGTGCTCGTCGGTGATCTCCCCGACCAGTTCCTCCGCGATGTCCTCCACGGTGATCACGCCCGCCAGGCCGCCGTACTCGTCGACGACGCAGGCCAACTCGTCCCCGGCCTCCCGAAGGCGCTCCAGCACCGCGTGAAGCGGCAACGAGACGGGCACCAGGACCGGCGGCCGGGCGACGTCGGCCACGCGGATCCGGGACAGGTCCTGCCCGTCGAGGGCGAGGACGTCCCGCAGACAGATGACGCCGACGACGTCGTCGGCGCCCTCGCCGAGCACCGGCAGCCGGGAGTGCCCGGACGCCATGACCTCGACCAGGTGCGCCACGTCCACATCGGCGGAGACGAACGTGACCCGCGGACGGGGGATCATCGCCATCCGAGCGGTGCGGCCGGTGAAGTCGAGCATGCGGTCGAGCAGGGTCGAGAGCTCCGGGTCGATCTCGCCGCTGTCCCGGGACTCGTCGATGATCGCTTCGAGGTCGCGCGGCGTAGCGGCGTGCTCCACGTCGTGCACAGGTTCGATTCGCAACGCCTTGAGCAGCAGATTCGATGCGGTGTCGAAGACCCGGATGAGCCAGCCGAAGAGCCGCAGGTAGAGCGCGGTCGACCGCGCGAGCGCGCGGGCCACCGGTTCGGGGCGGGCGATCGCCAGGTTCTTCGGGAACAGCTCGCCGAACACCATCTGGACGACGACGGCGAGCAGCAGGGCGAACACCGTGCCGACGGCGATCCCGACGCCCGTGGGCACGCCCACGTCGTCGAGCAGGTCGCCGATGCCGACGCCGATCAGCGGCTCGGCCACGTAGCCGACGAGCAGACCCGTGACGGTGATGCCGAGCTGGGCGCCGGAGAGCATGAACGACGTGCGGCCCGTGATGGCGAGTGCGCGCTGGGCGCCGGCGTCACCGGCACGGGCACGGGCGTTGAGCCGGGAGCGGTCCACGGCCATGTAGCCGAACTCCTGGGCGACGAAGTAGCCCGTGAGCGCGGTGATCGCCACGACGACGAGGATGCCGAGGGCGATCGTGAGCAGGGTGGCGATCATGTGGCGGCCCCGGTGGGCCGCACTGCGGGCAGTCCTGCTGCGGGCCGTCCTGCGAGGACGGCGCACGTACTGTCTGGCGGGTCCATGGATCCTGTCTGGTCGAGCGGCCCGGCTGGGACGGTTCGCCCCGGTAACGACGGACCGGCCCGATCCGTTCCCGGAATGCACCGTAGTCGCGACGCGGACCTGACGGTGACGATCGCTACTGTGATGTCCGTGAGTCCCGTGAGTGAACCTCCTGCCGTGTCTCCCGCAGCCGAGTCCGCTGCGGCGTTGCGTGAGCTCGGCGTCGCGCTGCGGGGTTGGGCGGGCGCGGGAGGGGTCGTGGGCGTCGTCCGAGTGCTGGAGCGCCACGGGTTCGGCACGGTCGAGTCCGGCCAGCTCCTCGCCGGCACGGCGGCAGGTCCGGTCGCGGGGCGGCTCTACAACGGGGCGCTCGACGAGTCCGCCGTCCCGCTCGTCACGGCGTCCGCAGCGACGTCGCAGACACGGTCCGCCCACGTCACCGAGCCGGCTGCGCTCGCCGCCGGGCTCGCCTGCAGCGGTGGCGCCACGCTGCTCGGCCACCCGTTGCCCGGCGCCCCGGCGGCGGCTCTGGGCGCGGCAGTCGAGGGCGGCACCTGCGCGGCCCTGGTGTCCACCGTGGACGGAGCCGGCGCACTCGTCCTCACCGGGCCCGAGCTGGCCGACGCCACGGGGGGTCTCGGGTCGGCCGCCCTCGACGAGGCCGCGGCGGAGGTGGCGCGGCAGCTGTTGCGCCGCGGTGCGACGGTCACCGAGCGCGCCGCCGTCGGGGACACCGAGCTGTTGCTGGACCTGTGGGTGCCGGTGCCGTCGGTGCTGGTCGTGGGCTCGGGCGCGATCGGTGAGGCCCTTCTCGCCCAGGCCTGCCTGCTCGGGTGGGGCGCGAGCCGGCATACCGCGCTCGACGCCACGGTGGCGGCCGTGTCCGCGTTCTCCGATGCCGACGTACTGGTACTGCTCGACCACGCCCCGTCGTTCGACGCGGCGCTGATCGCCGGGCTGCGGGGCGGGCGGGGCTTCATCGGCGCGCTGGGGTCGCGGCGCACGCAGGCCGCGCGCAGCGAGCGGTTGAGGGCGGCCGGGCTCACCGAGGCCGAGCTGGGCGCGCTGTACGGGCCGGTGGGGCTCGACCTGGGTGCCCGCACGCCGGCGGAGACGGCCGTGTCGATCGTCGCGCAGGTGGTGGCGGCCCGCTCGGGCCGCACCGGGGCCGCCCTCGCCCACGCGGAAGGCCGGATCGGCGGATGACGCACGCCCGATCGGTACCCCTGTCCGGGCTTCCCGCCGGACCGCTCCCCGACGCACCGACAGTGCCGACACGGCACGGCTCCGCCGCGCTGATCCCGCTGCCGTCCCCGACGCCGAAGCGGCCGCGCCGCCGTGGCTGGGCGTCCCGGTTGATCGTCGGGGCGCTGCTGGTCAGCGCGCTGATCGTGGGCGGCACCGCGTTCCGGGTGTGGCTGGTGGCCCGGGTGGACGACCTCCGGCCCGTCGACGCCGTCGTCGTGCTCGGCGCGGCCCAGTACGACGGCGAACCGAGCGAGGTCTTCGCCTCCCGGCTGCGGCACGCCGAGGGGCTCTACGAGGCCGGTCTGGCGCCGCGGATCATCACCACCGGTGGCGGCCGTTCCGGCGACGTCTACACCGAGGCGGAGGCCGGCCGCCGGTACCTGATCGACCGTGGTGTGCCCGCGTCCGACGTCATCGCGGTCGGGGAGGGCTCGGACACCCTCGGCAGCCTGCAGGCCGTGGCCGCCCGCGCGGCCGCCGACGGATGGGACCACGCCCTCGTGGTCAGCGATCCGTGGCACTCGCTGCGGGCCCGCACGATGGCGCGCGACAGCGGCCTCGACGCCTGGACCTCGCCCACGCGCAGCGGACCGGTCGTCCAGACCCGGGAGACCCAGGCGCGCTACATCGTCCGCGAGACCGCGGCACTGCTGTACTACCGCCTCACCAACGCCTCGATCGACATCGACTCCACCGGGCTGGGGTAGCGGTGCCCTACGCCGACCACGATCGGGAGCGGCTGCTCCCGGAACCGGCGAAGGGCACGGGACACACCGAGCGACGCAGCCCCTTCTCCCGCGATCGGGCCCGGGTGCTGCACTCGGCGGCCCTGCGGCGCCTGGCGGGCAAGACGCAGGTCGTCGGGCCGGGGGAGGGGGCCGAGGTCAGTGGGATTCCGCGCACCCGGCTCACGCACTCCCTCGAAGTGGCGCAGATCGGGCGTGGCATCGGCGAGGAGCTGGGCTGCGACCCCGACGTCGTCGACACCGCGGGGCTCGCGCACGACATCGGCCATCCCCCGTTCGGGCACAACGGCGAGCGCGCCCTCGACGAGTTCGGAGCCGCCTGCGGCGGGTTCGAGGGCAACGCGCAGACGCTGCGCATCCTCACCCGGCTCGAACCCAAGGTCGACGGCAGCGGGCTCAACCTCACCCGCGCCACGCTGGACGCGTCCTGCAAGTACCCGTGGGTGCGCGGGGCGGGCGACCGCAAGTACGGCGCCTACGCGACCGACGCCGCGGTCTTCGCGTGGGTCCGCGACGGCGCACCCGGTACGCGGCGCTGCATCGAGGCGCAGGTGATGGACTGGGCCGACGACGTCGCCTACTCGGTGCACGACGTCGAGGACGGCATCCTGTTCGGTCGCATCGACCTCGCCGCCCTCGCGTCACCCGTCGAGCGCGCGACGATCGTCGAGCTGGCGGCCGGCTACGGCGGGGGCGAGCCCGACGCTCTCGCCGACGCCGCCCACGGCCTGCTGGCCCTCCCGGTCGTCCACGCCGTGCGTGGGTTCTCCGCCGCGTCGGCCCCCGCCTCGGCGCACATCGCGCTCAAGCGGCTGACCAGCGAGCTCGTCGGACGGTTCGTCGTGGCCGCCACCGACGCCACGCGCGCCGTGCACGGGGCGGGCCCGCTGGCCCGCTACGACGCCGAGTTCGTCGTCCCGCCGGGAGTGGGCGCCGAGGTCGCGCTGCTCAAGGCCATGGCGCTGCGGTACGTCATGAGCGATCCCGAGCGCCTGGCCATGCAGGCCTGCCAGCGCGAACTGCTCGCGGAGCTCGGCGCGGCGCTGCTCGGGCGGCCCGAAGCCCTGGACCCCGCGTTCGCGCAGGCCTGGACGGCGTCGGCCGACGACCTGGCGCGGCTGCGCGTGGTGGTCGACCAGATCGCCGTCCTGACCGACCAGCAGGCGACCGCCCGCCACACCGCCCTGTGCCGGTGACCTACCGTGCCCGGTGAACCAACGGCGTGACCCTTTCGTGTCTTTTGTGTCGGCCCGGACGGGCTTCCGCTCACCGAGGAGGACACACAGATGATCAGCCCCACCCGACGCCTGCTCGTGGCGGTGATCGCCGCCGGTCTCGCCTCCCTCACCGCCTGCGGCGGCGCCGCTCCGGCCCCCGCACCGCAGGCGGCCGCGGCCGCGGAGGACACTGCCGTGCGCGGCGGCTCACACGGCAGCGCGCACGGGCCCGGCAGTCCCATCGAGCTGTGGGCGGTGCAGACCAGCGCGCTGGGCGTGACGGTCACCGACGCGAGCGGACACCTGCTCTACCGCTCCGACCTGGACGGCAACGCGCCGCCGACGTCGAACTGTGTGGGCCCCTGTACCGAGGTCTGGGAGCCCTTCGTCGCCGTCGAGGGCCAGGAACCCACGCTTCTCGGCGTCAAGCCGAAGACGCTCGGCGCGATCGTCCGTGCCGACGGCGCCACCCAGTACACCCTCGGCGGCTGGCCGATCTACCGGCGCGTGGGAGAGCAGGCCGGCCTGCTGGATGCCGGTGCCAACGGCACCGACGGCGTCTGGTTCGCCGTCACCCCACAGGGCGAGAAGGCCGGCGCCTGACCCCCTCTACGAGCCCGCCGAGCGGCTCGCGCTGGCCTACGCCGACGCCATGACCGCCCAGCCGATGACCGTCACCGCCGCGCAGGTCGCCGAGCTGGAGGCGGCCCTCGGGCGCAGGGGGTCGGGCGGTGGCCTCCGTGCAGCCCAGCACCTCCGCGATCTCGGCGAAGGGCAGGGTGAGCGCGTCGTGCAGGACGAACGCCACCTGCTGTGGGGCGTTGAGCTGCTCCAGCACGACCATCGCGGCCATCCGCACGTCCCCGTCCCGGACGACGGCGGCCAGCGGGTCGGCGGCGTCCCCGGTGCTCAGTAGGGGCTCGGGCAGCCAGGGGCCGACGTAGTGTTCGCGCCGCGCTGCGGCCGACCGCAGCCGGTCCAGGCAGATCCGCCCGACGACGGTGGTGAGCCAGGCCCGCTCGTCACGCAGGCCCGCGCGGGCGTCGTCGTCGAGCGGTGCCGGGTGAACACCTGCTCGGCGGGGGTCATGACCTATGCCGCGGGCGCCGGCAGCGGCTCGCCCGGACACCCGCCCAGCACGCGGGTGATCGCGTCGCGCTCCGGCGGGGTGACCCACAGCCCGTACGTGGCCTTCACCGCGACCTGCCGGGCCACGTACCTGCACCAGTATCCTCGGTCCGGGGGCAGCCAGGTGGCCGCGTCGCCGTCGCCCTTGGACCCGTTGACCGCGCCCTCGACGGCCAGGAGGTTGAGCGGGTCGTTGGCGAACAGCTCGCGCGCGGCGCCGTCGAGCTGCTGGGCTCCGGTCTGCCACGCGTTCGAGAGGGCGACGACGTGGTCGATCTGGACGTCGTCGCTGGTGTCCTCACCGCGGGTGAACGGCATGGTCCGCCCGGTGTAGGGGTCGACCAGCACGCCGGTGAGCATCACGCAGTCCCGCGTGCCCGCCTCGTAGGTGCCCTCGGTCAGGTCGCGCGCGAGCACGTCGTTGCGCTGGTCGCAGCCGTTGCGGTCGATGTCGGCCCAGCGCCGGCCGAACTGGTCGCGGTCGTAGCCGGTCTTCGGTGCCCGTCCCTTGACGGGCAGCGCGGCCAGCGCGGCAGCGGCGTCGCCGGTGGCTGGGGCGGGAGGGCCGGTGGGGGCATCGGTGGGGGCGGCCGGGAGCGTGATCGTGATCTGCGGGAGCTCGGCACAACCCGTCGAGACCGCGGCGACCAGGATCGCGATGCCCAGGATCGCGATGCAGAGCCGTCCCGCGCGCCGCTCGTTGTGCACCGCGCCATCATGACCGATGGTGACGGCGGTTGCCGCGCGGGTGATGGCGTCGGGCCCGCCCCGGCCGGTGCCCGCGAGTGCCGCGCGGGCCGTCGGGCGGCGGAACTAGACTCACCCTGTGGCAGGACGGATCCGGGACAGCGACATCGTCGAGGTCCGTGACCGCGCCCGGATCGACGAGGTCATCGGCGACTACGTGGCCCTGCGCCGCGCGGGGGCGGGCTCGCTCAAGGGCCTCTGCCCGTTCCACGACGAGAAGTCGCCCTCGTTCAACGTCCGGCCGAGCCACGGGACGTTCCACTGCTTCGGTTGTGGTGAGGGCGGCGACAGCATCGCGTTCATCCAGAAGATCGAGGTCCTCGGGTTCGTCGAGGCTGTCGAGCGGCTCGCGGACAAGGTCGGGTTCCGGCTCACCTACGAGGGTGGCGGCTCGTCGGTGCAGCGCGACCGGGGCACCAAGACCCGGCTGTTGGAGGCCAACAAGCGGGCCGCGGAGTTCTACGCCGCCCAACTGCGCACCCACGAGGCCGCCCCGGCGATCGCGTTCCTCACCGCGCGGGGGTTCGACTCCGCCACCGCCGCCATGTTCGGCTGCGGCTACGCGCCGGCAGGCTGGGACGTCCTGACCAAGCACCTGCTCGCCGCCGGCTTCTCCCTCGAGGAGCTGACGGCGGCGGGGTTGTCCAAGGAGGGCAACCGCGGGCCGATCGACCGGTTCCACCGCAGGCTGCTGTGGCCGATCCGCGACCGCGGCGGGGAGGTCGTCGGCTTCGGTGCGCGGCGCCTGTTCGACGACGACAAGATCGAGGCGAAGTACCTCAACACCTCCGACAGCCCCGTCTACCGCAAGACCCACGTGCTGTTCGGCCTCGACCTCGCCAAGCAGGAGATCGTCAAGCGCCGTCAGGTGGTGGTCGTCGAGGGCTACACCGACGTCATGGCCATGCACCTGGCCGGGGTGCCGACCGCGGTCGCGTCGTGCGGCACCGCGTTCGGCGCCGAGCACATCTCGGTGATCCGCCGGCTGATCGGCGACGACTCGTTCGACCTGGGCGAGGTGATCTACACCTTCGACGGCGACGCGGCCGGCCAGGCGGCGGCACTGAAGGCGTTCGAGGGCGACCAGAGCTTCGCCGCCCAGACCTTCGTGGCGATCGCCCCGGACGGCCAGGACCCCTGCGAGCTGCGCCAGACCCACGGCGACACCGCCGTCCGTGACCTCGTCGCCCGCCGCGAGCCGCTGTTCGAGTTCGCGATCCGCTCGATCCTCGCCGAGCACGACCTCGACTCCGCGGAGGGTCAGGTGGCGGCGCTGCAGCGCACGGTGCCGCTCGTGGCGCGGATCCGACGCGAGGACCTGCGTGACGAGTACGCGCGCCGGCTCGCCGGTTGGACGGGTTGGAAGGACGAGTTCACGGTCGTCCGCCGCGTCCGGGAGTCCGCCGGGGCGCCTGCCGACCGGCCGCGCCGGGACGCCCCGCCGGCCCCGCCCAAGGACGACCCCCGCCTGCACCTGCAGCGGGAGGCCCTCAAGGCCGCGCTGCAGGTGCCCGTGATCGCCGGGCCCGCATACGACGAGCTGCCCGAGCAGGCGTTCACCCATCCGGCGCTGGCCGCGGTGCACCGCACGGTGCAGGCCGCGGGTGGGGTGCGCGGTGGCCGGGAAGGTCACTCCTGGGTCGACGCCGTCCTCGCCGAGGCCACTCCCGAGGTGCGGGCGCTGGTCACCGAGCTGGCCGTCGAGCCGATGGAGCTGCCGCGCCGGACCGGGTCCCGCTTCGAGGGCGAGGGGGTGCGCTACGTCGGCAGCGTCATCGCCGGGGTGCGTCTCGCGCTGGTGGAGGCCCAGGTCGCCGAGCTCAAGTCGCGGCTGCAGCGCACCAACCCCGTGGACGACTCCGATGCCTACCACCAGCTCTTCGGCGATCTCGTGCCGCTCGAGCAGTACCGCATCGCGCTGCGCACCCAGGCGGCCCGATGACCATCCGCGGGGCGTTGCGGCGCCTCCTCGGGCGTGATGACCTGCCCGCGGGGTTCGCCGGGCCGCTCGGCGCCGACGAGAACGTGCTCGGGTCGGCGGTGCTGACGGGCGGTGGACACGTCGTGGTCACCTCACTCGGGCTCTGGCTGGGTGACCGACGGCTGGGGTGGCATCTGGTCAGCAGGGCGTCGTGGCAGAACGGGGCGATCACGCTGGTGGAGGCCCGCGAGGTCGACGTCGCCGGGGGCGCGGTGCTGATCGAGGACCTCCCGGTGCGGCGGCTGCGGCTCGCCTCGCCCGGCCGGGTGCCCGAGGTGGTGCACACGCGCGTCACCGCGTCGATCAGGTCCCGGCACCACCGCGAGCTCCCGGGCGGCGGCGCGTGGTTCGTCCAGCGCAAGGTGCCGGGTCGGGACGGGATCGTCCTGCAGGTCCGCGCCGACCCCGGCACCGACGCCGCGGCCGTCCGCCAGGTGGCAGCCGACGTGGCCCGCGCGCTGCGCCCGGCGTGAGCACCACCTGGGATCCCGCGCTCTACCTGAGCTTCGACGACCATCGAGCCCGCCCGTTCCACGACCTGCTCGCGCGGGTCGGCGCCACCGCACCACGGCGAGTGGTGGACCTGGGCTGTGGGCCCGGCCACCTGACGGGGCTGCTCGCCCGCCGCTGGCCCGACGCCGAGGTCAGCGCCCTCGACTCGTCGGCCGAGATGGTGGCCGCGGCGCGGGGACGCGGGATCGACGCCGAGCAGGTCGACGTCGTCGACTGGACGCCCGCGCCCGACACCGACGTCGTGATCACCAACGCGGTCCTGCAGTGGAGGGGGACTCCGTCGCGCAGCCCGTCGGATACGCGGGCCTGTTGAGCGGCGCGGACGTCGACGTCTGGGAGACGACCTACCTGCACCGGCTCACCGGTGAGGACCCCGTCCTGCGGTGGGTCAGCGGCACGGCCCTTCGCCCGGTCCGCGAGGCGCTGTCGGGGCCGGACTATGCGGCGTTCCGGGCCGAGCTGGCCCCCCGGCTGCGGGACGCCTACCCCGCGAGCGGGGACGGCACGACCTGGTTCCCGTTCCGCCGGATGTTCGCCGTGGCCCGGAAGCGCTGAGCACGCCCCCGGTCCGGGCCGTCAGGCCGGGCCGTCGCCGAGGGACTCCAGGAGGGTCCGGAGCGTGTCGGCGAAGGCGTCGCGCCGGCTGCCGGTGAGCGCGGCGAGCAACGTGTTCCCGGTGTCCACATGGTCGGGCAGGGCCTGGTCCACGAGCGTCCGACCGATCTCGGTGAGCCCGACGTGGACGACGCGGCCGTCGGTGTCACTCCGTGTGCGGGTCACCATGCCGTACGCGTCGAGGCGGTCGAGGCGGTCGAGGCGCCGGGTGACGGCGCCCGAGGTGACCATCGACGCGCGCATCAACTCGGCCGGGGTGAGGAGGTGGGGCGGGTCGCTGCGGCGAAGCGTGGCAAGCACGTCGAACGAGGAGGCGTAGGTGCCCACCGGCGCGGGGCCGCGCCGTTCGTCGCCCCCCGGGAGAACACGTGCCCAAGCCCGTCCTCATGACCGTCGACGACGACCCGGGTGTGAGCCGCTCGGTCGCCCGCGACCTGCGGCCGCTACGGGCAGAACTATCGCGTCGTCCGTGCGGAGTCCGGCCGCGAGGCCCTCGATGGGCTGCGGGAGCCGGCTCTGGAGTCGAGCGTCCCGGGGGTGTTCGTCGCCCGCGCCCGGGGGGGGCCCGCGCCCGGGGGGGCGCGGGGGGGGGGCGGGGGGGCCCCCCGGGGGGGGGGGGGGCGCTTGGCCGGTCGCGGCGGCAGGTGGGGGGCGACCGAGCGGCTCACACCCGGGTCGTCGTCGAGGGTCATGAGGACGGGCTTGGGCACGTGTTCTCCCGGGGGGCGACGA
>JAJAZD010000014.1 GCA_026785945.1 Pseudonocardia sp.
GCGGTCCCGCCCGTGACGACGGGCGGTGTGTCGCCTACATGGCGATGCCCGCCCAGCGGGCGAAGCCGCTGAGGGAGTCGGTGCGTCGTCGGTCGGTCTCGGCGAGGACGGAGAGGGTCTCGCGAACCTGCGGGTGGTAGCGCGTGAGTTGTGGTGCGATCCTCCGGGCGGTCTGGAGCGAGGCGAACGCCTTATCCCGGTCGCCATGGAGCAGCCACGCGCGGGCGAGGTCGACGTGGTGGTGGCCGAGTCGGGAGGTCATCGTGCCGGCGGGGAGAGGCTCGTCGCGGCCGACCGCGGTCGTGCCGTCGCCAAGTTCGACGGCGGCGGCCACGGCATGGATGGTGACGTTGGCCGAGCAGAACGCGGTGTCGTAGAGGTCGGCGAGTTCGGGCAGGTGTTGCCCGCAGTGCCGGGCTTCGGCGAGGTGGCTGTCGGAGGACTGGCGGTCGCCCTTGCGGGCGGCGAGGATGGCCGAGCGCAGGTGCAGGTATCCGCGGATGGACAACACGCCGTCGCCGGTGGGCTGGTCAACGAGGCCATCGCGGGCACGATCGGTGATCCGCTGGGCCGGCTCGTACGCGCCTCGGTGCATGAGCGGGAGACCGACCTCGGCGTCGGCCAGGGCCGCCAGAAGCGGATCACCGGAGCACTGGGCGCTGTGGGCGGCGCGCTCGGCGGCCTGCCCGGTGAGGGAGGACCCGAGGCGGTGCAGGCAGATGACGGCGGCGCCGTAGACGGTGGCCAGCATGTTGTGCACGTGTTCGCTGTCGTGGTCGCCGGTGACGAGCGCGGCGGCGGTGTGCAGGTCAGCGAGCAGGTCGGGAAGCTCGGCGGAGGACGCATCGTAGCGCGACCGACGTTGCAGAGCCGCGATGTGCCGAACGCGGGCTGCCAGGTCGCTCAGCGCTACTCCGGCGGCATCGCCAGCGAGAGCCGGTCCGGCCATGACCGCAGTCTCCAACTCCGACACTCCGGCGCGCTCGACGCCGAACCTCGGGGTGGGCTGCTCGTAGAGGTCGTAGACAGTCATCGACAGTGCCCGGGCGGCGGCCGCCACGAACGCGGGAGAGGCGGGGACGCGGCCCTGCTCCACTGCCTTCACCAGGCTCGTCGACACATGCATCCGGGCGGCGAGCGCTGCCTGCGTCAGGCCGGGCGCGAGCTTGCGCGCTGCACGGACGCGGCGTCCGACGCCGGTACGCGAATGGTCGTCCTCGGTCACGGTTGCTCCCTCGAACGATCATAGGGACAGAGACCAGCGTACGGGCCGTCGACCCCGACGGGATGATCTTGTCCCTTCGTTGTCACTTCGTCACGGTGCGTCAACGCCAAGGTTGTCCATCCCGGGTCCGCCAGCGACGGCTGATCGCCGACGGACCCGGTGCATCCAACTCCGGTCGGCGCGGGTGACCGCATAGACGCTCCCCCGCCGACCGGTTCCACCCACAACAGGGACGGAGTCGACGCGCCTGCACCCCGCACGTAGGCACCGAGGTCGACATGGCATGAACGGAACGTTGTGCCTGTCGCCGGAGGGAAGCCCATCTCGACGACAGCCGCCCGCCGCGCACCGACGAGCGCGCCCCACTCCTCGGTCGCTGAGCGCACGGTTGACGCGGCTGGCTGGTCGGATGGCGCGAAGGGGCATCCGATGACCGGTCCGGACATGGCGGCGCCGGACGCGGCGGATGCCGCAGCGGCAGTGGCGGGGGCAAGCCAGGATGAGCGGCGCGGCGGCGGCGTGCATCGACGCCGCCGCCCGCTACCTGGCCTCCCAGCCCGACGCGGTGCACCGTGCCCTGGGCCGCGTGCGCGGCGGCGACACCTTCTGCCGGCTCGTCGTCAGCGGCGATGACGATCTCCTCGTAGACCTCGCCCTCGACTCCCCGCCAAACCTGCCCTCAGAAGCCGAGCGCCGCAGAGATCGACCCAGGATTCGATCCGACAGTCCTCGCCACGATGCTCGGGTCCCTCGCCCGGTTCGACGACAGCGACATTCCCGTACCCGCCGACGGCATCGACGACCTGCGTCGGTTCTTCCGCGACTGGCGCCATCAACTGCTCACCGAAGCCGGCAGTGACGATCAACCGTGAGTCCGCGGATCCGAACCGACCGGCATGATCACCATGCCTGACCACCACTGACGATCTCGAAGGCCTGACGATCACCACGACCGATCGGACCCCAAACCCCTCTGAACCAAGGACATCTCCGTGGGGTTCGATCTTCAAAGGGGCTCGTCGCACCCTTCACCAGCCGTGATCAACACAGTCGTGGGCCTGACGAACCGGCATGCGAACCGCGCCGTACTGGTCAACGGGCCAAAGATCACGATCGCGCCGGTGGCAACTCGTGGAGGGTGACTGCTGCCGCCGCCCCCGAGGGCGGGCGCGGCATTGAGGCAGATGACGGCGTCACTGGGCGCAGATCGAGGCTGCTCCACGCGGGAGGTGACTGGCTCACTCGAACCCCACGGCGACGAGCCCCGAGCGTGCTACCGCGCGTCGCTCGGCAGGGAGAACTCGCCGTCGCGGACGCCGCGGGTGAAGGTGTCCCACTCGTGGGGGGTGAAGGCGAGGACGGGGCTGTCGGGGCCGAGTTTGGTGTCGCGGACGCCGATCCAGCCGGGGATGGTGGCGACCTCGACGCACCCACCGTTGTCGCTGCCGCTATGGCTGGCCTTGTGCCAGGTGGTGGCGGCGGACAGGGCGGCGACGGCGTCGGTGTGGTGCATGTCGATCACGGTTCCTTCAGCAAGTGGTGCAGGTAGGCCACCGACTCCTCGGGCTTGAGGGCTTGGACCCGGAGCCGGGCCAGGTCGTTGCGGTAGGTCATCAGCGGCGCAGGCTCATCGTAGTACCGGACCCCGACGCGGTCCTCGACGACGACGCAGCC
>JAJAZD010000015.1 GCA_026785945.1 Pseudonocardia sp.
CCCCGCTGATTTTTTTTTTAATGATCACGCCTCATTACTAGTTATTGTTAAATGTCTCGTGGCCTCTGTTTTGTTTTAAACACCCATGACGGGGGCCGAGCCTTCGGCCAGTATCTACGCGACCGCGGCCGCGTCGCACAGGCCGGCGCCCGCGGCGAGGGTGTCGGCGACATGGGCACGGACGGAGTCACCCCGCACATCGCCGACGACGACGGCCACCCCGCCCTGCGCCCACCGCGTCGCACCGGAGTCCACGGCGTCCTTCGTGACGACGACGACCCGCAGACCCAGTTCGGTGGCGTCCAGCGCGGCGGTCAGCCCGGCGACACCGGAGCCGACGACGACCAGATCGGCGTCGGCGGACCAGCTCATTCCGCACCTCCCGGGCGACCGATCCGGATCATGCGCTGCACCGCGGCGCGGGCGCGCTCGGCGAGCGCGGGGTCGACCTGCACCTCGTCGCGACCCTCCCGCAGGGCCCGCAGCAGCTTCTCCGGTGTGATCATCTTCATGTAGTGGCAGGACGCCCGGTCGTTCACGGCCCGGAAGTCGACGTGCGGGGCCGCCTTGCGGAGCTGGTGCAGCATCCCGACCTCGGTCGCCACGAGTACCGAGCTCGCCGTGCTGGCGCGGGCGGCGTCGAGCATCCCGCCGGTGGACAGGATCCTGACCCGCTCGGCGGGCACGGCGCCCGCACCGGCCAGGTAGAGCGCCGAGGTGGCGCAGCCGCACTCGGGGTGCACGTACAGCTCGGCGTCGGGATGGGCGTCGACCTGGGCGGTGAGCGCGGGCCCGCTGATCCCCGCGTGCACGTGGCACTCCCCCGCCCAGACGTGCATGTTCGTCCGACCGGTGATCCGGCGGACGTGCGCACCGAGGAACTGGTCGGGCAGGAACAGCACCTCTCGGTCGGCCGGGATCGACGCGACGACCTCGACGGCGTTGGACGAGGTGCAGCAGATGTCGGTCTCGGCCTTCACCGCGGCGGTGGTGTTGACGTACGACACGACGGCGGCGTCCGGGTGCTCGGCCTTCCAGGAGCGGAGCTGGTCCGCGGTGATCGAGTCGGCGAGCGAGCAGCCGGCGTTCGCGTCGGGGATGAGGACCGTCTTGTCCGGCGCGAGGATCTTCGCGGTCTCGGCCATGAAGTGCACACCGCAGAACACGATCGTCGACGCGTCGGACTCCGCTGCGATACGGGAGAGCGCGAGCGAGTCCCCGGTGTGGTCGGCAACGTCCTGCACGGCCGGGAGCTGGTAGTTGTGCGCCAGCACCACGGCGTCGCGGCGCCGGGCCAGTGCGCGTACCTCCTGCGCCCAACCCGGGCCCGGCTCCGCCCCGGTGGGCGAGGGCGCGATGTCCGACAACGTCATGATGATCTCCCCTCGTTTTCGACTGTTAGTCGTAAACAGGTCGGATGCTAACAGCGCAGGTCCGGCTCGGGCACCCGTGCGTGACCGGGGCCTCACCCCGCCACCCCGCCCGTTCACCTCCGCCGTGACCGGTGATCATGAAGGAGGCCATCATCGACTACCCCTACGATCCGGCCATGGCCCACGAGCACGAGGTGCTGGCCGCGGTGCTGCAGATCCGCGACAGCGCGCTCCAGGTGCTGGCCTGGCGACGGGCGCAGCCTCCCGACGCCGGACGGTGGGCGCTGCCCGGCGGTTGGTTGCGTGACGACGAGGACGTCGAGACCTCTGTGCTGCGCCAGCTGTCCGAGAAGGTCGACGTCCGCGAGGTCGCCCACGTCGAGCAGATCGCCGTGTTCTCCCGACCCGACCGGGTGCCGGGCACGCGGCGCATCGCGACGGCGTTCCTCGGCCTCGTGCCGTCCGACGCCGACCCCACCATTCCGCCCGACACCGCCTGGCAGCCGCTCGTCGCGCTCCCGCCCACCGCCTTCGACCACGCCGCGATCGTGACCGCCGCCCACGAACGGCTGCGCGCCAAGCTGTCCTACACCAACGTCGGCTTCGCCCTCGCGCCGTGGCAGTTCACGATCTCCGCGCTCCGCGAGCTCTACGCCGCGGCCCTGGGCCACCCGGTGTCCGCCACCAACCTGCAGCGCGTGCTCACCCGGCGGGCCCAGCTCGAACCCACCGGCGAGATCGCGGCGCCCGGTCCGGCGGGCGGACGTCCCGCGGCGCTGTTCCGGTTCACCGACCGGACACTGCGCGTCACCGACGCCTTCGCGGTGTTGCGGCCGCCGGGGTCACGGCCACCGGGGCCGCCGCCGTCGGGCGAGTGCCCGCCCGGCGCCGTACCGTAGGCAGGTGGCCGAGACCCTTCCGCTGTTCCCGTTGGGCACAGTACTGATGCCGGGGGCCTCGCTGCCGTTGCACATCTTCGAGCCGCGCTACCGCCAGCTCATCGTCGACCTCGTCACCGGCGCCGTTCCCGAAAAGGAGTTCGGCGTGATCGCGGTGCGTGAGGGCTGGGCCCCCGACGACGACGGCATGGCCGGGTTCTACGGGATCGGCTGCACCGCCGGGATACGGGACGTGCGCCGGCTCCCGGACGGGCGGTTCGACATCGTCACCCGCGGCGCGCGCCGGTTCCGGCTCCTGGAGGCGGACACGGAGTCCAAGCCGTACCTGATGGGGTCCGTCGAGTTCCTGCCCGACACCGCGACGCCGGCCGACGCCGGGGACATGACCCGGATGCTCATCGCCGCGGCCCGCGCGGCCCACCGCCGGTACTGCGCCACGGCGTGGAAGAGCGGGGACTGGTCCGAGCCCGACGCCGACGTCGAACCCGCCACCCTGCCGCACGTGCTCGCCGCCGACTGCCTGCTCCCCATGGACGACCGCCAGGACCTGCTGGAGCAGACGTCCCCGACGCAACGGCTGCGGATGGTGCGCACGCTGCTGGCGCGCGAGACGGGCCTGCTCGCCCACCTGCGTGCCGTACCCGCTCCCATCACCACCTACGCGGTGGAGCACGGCTTCAACTGACCCGCGAGTCGGGGTCTGCGTGCGTGCGGGTCGGGGCGTCCGTGCGGGTCGGGGCGTCCGCGCGAGTCGCAGCGCCCGTGCGTCACGTCCAGCCGAAACGCCCCCGCAGCTCCCCGGCCACCCGGTCGAACCAGTCGCGGCCGAGCACGGCGCCCTCGCGACGGATGTCCTCCGCGCCCATCTCCAGCACGCGGTCGAGCCGGACGAACGACTCGCGGCCCTCGCGGTCCCACGCACCGGAACCGATGGAGACCCAGTCGCGGTCGCCCGCCCGCTCCTGCTTGCTCGACAGCATCAGGCCCAGCAGATCGCCCTCCCCGCGCCCGACGATCAGCAGCGGCCGGTCCTTGCCGCGCCCGTCGTTCTCCTCGAACGGCACCCACCCCCAGACGATCTCGCCGGGGTCGGCGGCCCCGTCGGGGTTCGGCGCGTAGGCGATCGCCCGTGCTCGTTGCGCCGTGGGCGTGTTGCGGGACCCGGACGGACGCGCCGCTGCGGGCGGTGCCGGTCCCGATCCCGCCGTCGATCCTGACGACAGCAGGTCCCTGCCGAACTTCGCCGCCTGCCGCAGGATGCTCTTCCACATGGCCATCCCCACAGCATGTCGGACGGCCGACCCACGCCCCGAATCGCGGCACGACTGCTACGGCGCGGTGCGCTCACCGTGGCGGCTGCACCTCGCCGTCCAACCCGCGGGAGTCACCTGGACGACCATCCGGCGGCCGCAGTCGGCGCAGAACCGGGGCGGCTCCAGCTCGCGGCGGGCAGCGCACCGCCCGTGCTCCCCCGCGGGCAGCCCGCACTGGTCGCAGAACCGGCTCGTCGCGCTCCCCCCGCGCTCCGCCGGCGGCCCGGGGACCGACGGCTCGCCGCTCACAGCGTGTCGTTCAGGGCCTTGATCGGCATCTGCAGCTCGCCGAGCAGGTCGATGTCGGACTCCGCGGGGCGTCCGAGCGTCGTCAGGTAGTTGCCGACGATCACCGCGTTGATGCCGCCGAGCAGGCCCCGGCGCGCGCCGAGATCACCGAGGGTGAGCTCGCGGCCACCGGCGAACCGCAGCACGGTGCGCGGCAGGGCGAGGCGGAACGCCGCGACCGTCCGGAGCGCGTCGGGACCCGACAGCACCTCCATGTCCCCGAACGGGGTGCCCGGGCGCGGGTTGAGGAAGTTGAGCGGCACCTCGTCGGGGGTCAGCGCCGCGAGCTGCGCGGCGAACTCCGCGCGCTGCTCCAGGCTCTCGCCCATCCCGACGATGCCACCGCAGCACACCTCCATGCCCGCCTCGCGCACCAGGCGCAGGGTCTCCCGGCGCTCCTCCCACGTGTGGGTGGTGACGACGTTCGGGAAGTGCGAGCGGGCCGTCTCGAGGTTGTGGTTGTAGCGGTGGACGCCCATCGCGGCCAGCTCGTCGACCTGCTCGGGGGTGAGCATCCCCAGCGAGCAGGCGATGTTGATGTCGACCTCGTCCTTGATCGCCGCGATGCCCGCCGCGACCTGGGCCATCAGCCGCGCGTCCGGTCCGCGGACCGCGGCGACGATGCAGAACTCCGTGGCACCGGTCTTCGCGGTCTGCCTGGCCGCCTCGACCAGGGCGGGGACGTCGAGCCACGCCGAGCGGACGGGCGACTCGAACAGCCCCGACTGCGAGCAGAAGTGGCAGTCCTCGGGGCAGCCGCCCGTCTTGAGCGACACGATGCCCTCGACCTCGACCTCCGGCCCGCACCATGCCATCCGCACCTCGTGGGCCAGCCCGAGCAACTCGTCCAGCGCCGCGTCCGGCAGCCGGAGCACCTCGAGCACCTGGGCCTCGTCGAGACCGACCCCCTGCTCCAGCACCTGGGTGCGGGCGGTGGTGAGGATGGCGGGTCCGGCGGCGGTCATCGGCGTGGTCGTCACGGGAGGGGAGTCTGCCACCCGCCGCCGAGGGTGGGCGCCGTGCTGTGACGAGCAACAGACGTGAAACGGGCGGGTCCCAGCGCGCCGGCACCGTCGGGCAGGGCGCCGAGCAGCGGAACCCCGGTGACGGCGGGCAGGTCGGCGAGGTTGCACTGCGCGGCGAGGTCCGGGGCGGCGGGCCAGGCCCCGATGACGACGCCCGCGCAGTGCAGCCCCCGACTCCGCAGCGCCTCGACCGTCAGCGCGGTGTGTTGAGCGTGCCCAGCCCCGCCGTCGCGACGACGAGGACGGGCGCCCCGGGCAGCACGGCGACGTCGGCGAGGGTGCCGTCGTCGGTCATGCGGACGAGCAGGCCGCCGGCACCTTCGACGAGAACGAGGTCGTGGTCGGCCGCCAGGTCCCGGGCTGCCGCGGCTGCCGCGGCCGGTGTGACGGGTGGGAGGCCGGCGCGGCGGGCGGCGGTGGCCGGAGCCAGCGGATCCGGGTAGCGGCCGAGCTCTCGGCCGGTCACGCCCGGCGCGAGCCGCGCGACGTCGTCGAGATCACCCGGTTCGTCGCGCGCGACCCCGGTCTGGGCGGGTTTGAGCACCGCCACGCGCCGCCCGGTCGCGAGGGCGAGCGCCGCCACGGCCGCGGTGACGACGGTCTTGCCGACCCCCGTCCCGGTCCCGGTGACGATCAGCACCTGCCCGTTCACCGTGTCCCTCCGCGGGGCCGGTCCACGAGGGGCGACCCCGTCAACGGGCACCGGCCGGTGCGAGGACGTCCGCCAGGACCGCGCGGACGTGCGCGAGATCGGGCGCGGTCAGGGTCGCGCGCGCGGTGAGGCGCAGCCGGCTGGTGCCCTCGGGCACCGACGGCGGGCGGAAGCACCCCACCCGCACCCCCTGCTCGGCACACCTGTGTGCCGCGGCGAACGCCGTCGCCGGCTCCCCGAGGACCACCGACACCACGGCCGAGAGCGGCGCGGGCACCGCAGCCGCTGCGGCGAGCGCGGCCGCGTTGCGCACCACCGCGCCGGCCAGCG
>JAJAZD010000016.1 GCA_026785945.1 Pseudonocardia sp.
GCCGAAGCCCGACGCCCCACCCGGGCGCCAGGACGGCCACATACGCGAGGAACAGTGTCAGACCGGTGATGACGAGGTCTTCCCGCGAGGTCCCGCCGCGTTCGGAGTAGAAGAGGGCCATCGACGTGGTCGGCACGGCGACGATGGCGAGGGACACCACCAGCACCGGCGCAGCGCGACGTCGGGCGACGCCGTAGGTGGCGGGAACCGCGGCGCCCAGCGCGGTGAATGCCAGGGCGCTCAGCATCACCAGGCCGTTCGGTCGCGCCACGACACCGGCGAGGATCAGTGACTCGTTCACGACGAAACCCAGGCCGCTCACGGTGGCCAGCACGACCACCGCGGCCAGCGGCGCGGACCGGGTCCACAGCACCGGAAGCGCCACGAGCACGACGACCACCAGCGCCGCCGCGACCGTGGAGAGCATGGTGTGGGGCTCGAATCGGGACACCCCAATCCCGACGAGCACCGTGGGGATGGTCAGCACCGTGCCGACCACTGCCGGGCCGAGTGCCAGCAGTAGGTTCGCCCGGCCCGGTAGCCACGCTCGCCGCGGGACGTCCACGCGGCGGACAGTAACGGGTGCCTCGAACGGGTGACTCCCCACCCGGTCCGGCGGCCGTCTCCACCACCGGATGGAGGACACCCCGGGCACCGGCGGTAACGTCACCCCGTGAGCCGACGCAGAGAGCCCTGCGCACCAGGACGACCCCGCCGCGGGGACGTTGCCGTCGCGGCCGGGTTCGTGGTCGCGACGATAGCGGCGACCGGGGTCGACATCATCGTACCTGAGCCGGGCCTGGCCTGGGGCGTCCCGGACACCTGGTGGGTGGCGACGGCCGTGCTGGTCGCGGTGTCCCTGGCCTGGCGACGTCGGCGGCCCCTGATCCCCGTCGTGGCCGTGCACGTGGCCGCATGGACGACCGAGTACACCGGCCTGGCGTTGATGTTAGTCATGGCGGTCGCCTGGTACGTGATCATCGCGAGTGCGGTGCTGCACGGTTCGTGGACGACGCTGCTGGCGGCCGTCCTCGTCGGCGGCTCGATCACCGTGTTCGGCGTCGTCGTCCTCGGCCACACCTTCGACTGGGAGGACGTCATCGCCACCGCCGTCCCGGTTGCGGTGGGGTCGGCCGTCCGCTGGGCGCGGCTACGCGGCCGCCGCCGCGAGCTCGCCGCTCGACGCCGCGACTGGGCGGACGAACGGCACGCCGTGGAGCAGGAACGGGTCCGCATGGCCCGCGAGCTGCACGACGTGGTCGCGCACCACGTGAGCGGCATCGTCGTCTCCGGCGGGGCCGCGATGCGCATCCTGGACCGCGACCCCGACACCGCGCGCGACACGCTGCGGACCATCGCCGAGTCGGCGTCCCGCACCACCGACGCGATGCACCGGATGATCACCAACGGGGAGGACGGCGCCGACATCGAGCGGGTCGGCGGCCTCGACGGGGCACAGCCCGACCTGCACGACCTGGGCGACCTGCACGACCTCGTCGAGCGCTTCACCCGCACCGGATGCTCCGTCGAACTCCGCACCACCGGCGACCTCCACACCGTGCCCCCCGACGCCGGCCTCTCGACCTACCGCATCGTCCAGGAATGCCTTACCAACACCCTCAAACACGCCGGCCCCGTCCCGGTCACCCTCCACGTCGACCACGGCCCCGACCACCTCCTCGTCCGCATCGACGACGCCGGACCACACCCAGACACACCACTCACCCCGCTACTCGGCGCCGGACAGGGACTCCTCGGAATGGCCGAACGCGTGGCAATCTTCGGCGGCACCCTCGCCTACGGCCCCCGCCTCGGCGGAGGATGGTCCGTCCACGCCTCCCTACCCCTCGGTCGACCCACCGTCGACTGATCTCCACCCCGTGGCGGAGCCCCATCGACCTCAGGTGGACCGCAGAGATCGGGCGCCGGGTCGATCCGCCGGAGCCCCTGCCTGCAGCAGGCTCCGCTCGAACCGTCAGCCATCGTGGAGAGGGACCTCCATGTCCGACCGACCGAACCGCACGACCGGCGTCCCGACGGCAGCGGGTTTGACACCGCAGCATCGCGCGGAGGCGGAACGACGACGTCCCGTCCGCGAACCGGTATGCACCCGGGGTGTCCGGATCCCCCTCGGCCGCGATCAGGTCGGCATCCGACCTGGCCAACCCCTACAGCGCGGGTCGTGTCGAGGCGGCCGGGCGCGGACCGTGGGCCCGCTCGGCGCGGGCGCTGGTCCTGGCCAGTGCCGGTGCGGGGATCGCCTTGGCCAGCGTCACGCTGGGTGCGCTGGCGCCCGGGACCGCGCATGCCGCGGCGGGCGACGGTACGGCGACGCGACGGCGACGGCGACGAGCGTTCCGACGGCGCCGGGGTCGACCGCGGCGGAGGAGGACCAGCTCCGGGAGAGGGAGCTGCGGCGTCAGATCAACCACAACGAGAACCTGTCGGAGGCGGAGAGGTAGCGCCTCGTCGACGAGTCGTGGGCGCGGGTACGGGCGGCGGTGGCGACGTCAAGTGGACCGGTCCGGGCGCACGACCGTCGCCGGGACGAGCAGCGGAGGGCCGACGGCGAAGTCCAGCAGGACGAGTCGGGGACCGGCGACGGCTACCTTCCCGGGACCAGTCCCCGGCAGGATCGATCGCTGCCGGCACCGCAGCCGATCCGCGTGCCGATCCCGTTTCCCCACTACGCGGTTCGGAGCCCTCGCGGTTCACGCTCCAGCCGATCGAGCCACCGCCGAGCTTCACCGTGCCGACGGCCTACGACTTCTCGGCCATGCGGTGACCCGGGGTGGGGAGGACCCGAGGCGTGGGCGATGAGCGGGCGTGTGCCCGCTAGGAGCTGTCCTCAAAGCCACATCGTGAGGGGTCGCCAGGTCGATCATCCCCTGGTAGGAGGTGGCGGCCTTGTCGTAGCGGGTGGCGATGGCCCGGTACTGCGTGAGCCGGTTGACGCAGCCTTGTCCGCCAGCACCCGGGTGGGTCGGGTCGCCGGGCGTCCCGGGCCGGGCCAGCGGAACTCGACCCTTGTGGGAGAACCGTCGGCGGCACCGGCGGCACCGCTGTCGTCACCACTGACAGGCTTGCCGATCTTGCGGGCGCCGGCGGCGGGCCGGTGGGCGCGCACGATGCTGGAATCCACCGACACCTCCCGGTCCAACTCGTCGATCGCCTCGGCGATCACCCGCGCCGTGACCACCAGCACCGTGCGGGTGCCATCGCGCGACCACCGCCAGAACCGGGTGTAGACGGTCTTCCACGGCCCGTACCGCTTGGCCAGATCCCGCCAGGCGACCCTGGGCGTGGCTTGTACGGCATCCCGTTGATCACCTGACGGTCATCGACCCGTGGGCGGCCCTTCGTCCCGGACGGCGGGAGCAGCGGCTCGATCGCCTGCCACTGCTCGTCTGTCAACTCTGGTCCAGCCCGGCGGACGCGCCTGCCTGGGCGCCGGTTCTCCTCAGTTCGATCGACATGCTCCCCGGTCGCCTCCATCCTGCGGTGGAGACGACCCTTCCGCCGGTGGAGCGCCAAGATCGGACGGTGGGTCGATCCGCTGCCACCCCGCTCAACGGCACGCTCCTCCCATCACCCCGACGCCTCCACCCGGGAGGCACGGTGACCAGGAGGAAACCATGTCCGTCATCCGCGTCAACGGGCTCGTCAAGCGCTACGGGCGCCGCGACGTCGTCCGCGACCTGTCCTTCGAGGTGCCGGCCGGCTCGGTCACGGCGTTCCTCGGGCTCAACGGCGCCGGGAAGACCTCGACGCTGCGGGTGCTGCTCGGGCTCGCCTCGCCGACCCGGGGCAGTGCCACCGTCTTCGGCCAGCCCTACGCCGCCCTCGACCACCCGGCCCGGCGCGTCGGTGCCGTGCTCGAGGCCAACGCCTCCCACCCGGGCCGCACCGGCCGGCGGCACCTCGCCGTGATCGCCGCGACCGCCGGCGTGCCGAAGCGCCGGATCGCCGGGTTGCTGGACCAGGTCGGGCTGACCGCGGCCGCCGACGCGCGGGTCAAGACCTACTCGCTGGGCATGAAGCAGCGCCTCGCCCTCGCCACGGCCCTGCTCGGCACCCCCGAGCTGCTGATCCTCGACGAGCCCACCAACGGGCTCGACCCAGCCGGCGTGCGCGAGCTGCGCGACCTGGTGCGCCGGCACGCCGCCACCGGAGGCACCGTGCTCGTCTCCAGCCACCAGCTCGCCGAGATCGCCCAGGTCGTCGACCGCGCGGTCGTCATCCACGAGGGCCGGCTCGTCGGGTCCGGTCCGATCGACGAGCTGACCGCCGGCCACGACTCGCTCGAGGACGCCTTCTTCGCCCTCACCCAGACCGCCACGGGCGTGTCGGCATGAGCACCGTGACCGTCGCCGGACCCACCGGCACCAGCACGCGCGGGCTCCTCGGCGCGCACTGGCTCATGCTGCGCACCCGAGGCGGGCTGATCCTGCTCGCGCTCGGTGTGCTCGTCCCGCTCGCCGTGCTCGTCCTGGTCCTCCTCACCGGCCAGCAGACGTTCGACGTCGACGGCGCCGACCTCGCTGACCCGCTCATCAACACGACCGTCGCCTGCGCGCTGTTCGCACCGCTGCTCGGCGCGATGATCGGCGGCTCCCCTTTCCGCCACGGCACGATCGTCCCGCTGCTGCTGGCCGAGCCGCGACGGACCCGGGTCGTCCTCGCAGCCGTGCTCGTCGCCGGAGGGGTCGCCGCCATGTCGGCGGTCCTGTACATCCTGCTCGGGTCGGCCGTGGCGCTGCCGTGGCTCGCGAACCAGGGCGTCCCTGTCGGCGAGGTGCTCGCGGACCCGGCCCTGTGGTGGCGCCTGCTCGGCTCGACCGCCGTCGTCGCGGTGACCGGGATGTTCGGCGCCGCACTCGGCGCCCTCCTGCGCGGGCTCCTGGGACCCGTGCTGGTGCTGGTCGGGTCGTTCATCGTCGAGGGATCGGTCATCGCCTACGTCAACGATGAGTGGTTCCGGTGGTCGCTCTGGGCCAACCTCGTCGTGCTGACCGAGCCCACGGCCGAGCTCCCCTTCCCGTTCTGGCAGTCGGTGCTGTTCGTCGTCGGCGTCCTCGCCGCGGTGGTGGCGGCGGCGCTGGTCAGCACCACCCGTCGGGACGCGGCATGAGCACCGTGACCGTCGCCGGACCCACCGGCACCAGCATGCGCGGACTCCTCACCGCCCAACTGCTCAAGCTCCGCACCCGGGGCGGGCTGATCCTGCTCGCCCTGAACCTGCTGCTCCCCCTCGCCGTGCTGGTCGTGACCCTCGCCATGGGGCAGCAGACGTTCGACCTCACCGGCGCCGACCTCGCCCGCCCCCTCACCGACGCCATCGACAATCCGCTGCTCGCGCTCATCCTGGTCGCCGTCGTGGCGGGCGCCGACTACCGGCACGGGACGGTCGTGCCCACCCTGCTGGCCGAGCCGCGGCGCCTCCGCGTGGCGCTCTCCACGCTGCTCGCCGCCGGCGGGATCGGCGTGGCGATCGCCGCGGTCTGCGCCGCGCTCGGCGCCGCCATCGCCCTGCCCTGGCTCGCGACCCAGGGCGTCCCCATCGGTGACGTGCTCACCGACCCCGACCTGTGGTGGCGCATCCTCGGGCAGACCACGGTCATGGCGGTCCTGTCCCTGATCGGTGCCTCGCTCGCCATACTCCTGCGCGGCGCCCTCGGCTCGATCCTGACGGTCCTGGGGATTTCCTTCGGCGAGGGGTTCCTCGCCGGGTTGCTGGGGCCGCAGTCCGTGTCCTGGGGACTGTTCTCCTCACTGGACCGGCTGGGCGATCCGACCGCGGCGGACCTGGGCGGCCCGATCTGGCAGCCCGTCCTCGTCGTCGTCGGCGTCCTCACCGCGGTAGTGGCCGCGGCACTGGTCAGCACCGCCCGCCGGGACGCGGCGTGAGGCGCCGTCCGGCGCTGCGCGCCGCGGTCCTCACCCTCGCCCTCGGCGCCGTCGCGAGCCTCAGCGGGTGCGCGCCCGCCGTCACCGTCGGCACGCTCACCTGGTCGGCGTGCGGGGGCGGGCTGCTCTGCTCGACGCTCCCCGTACCGGTGGACCACGCGGCGCCGGGCGGGCCCACCCTCGACCTGGCCGTCGTCCGGGTCCCCGCCCGCGACCCCGACCGCCGGATCGGCGCGCTGTTCGTCAACCCCGGCGGCCCCGGCGGGTCCGGCGTCGACATGGTGCGCAACACGGCGAGCGGGTTCGACGAGGAGACCCTGGACCGCTTCGACATCATCGGGTTCGACCCTCGCGGCGTCGAGGCCAGCGCCGCCGTGCGGTGCGGGTTCGAGAAGCACCCGGAGCTGGAGGAGCTCGAGGGGGCCGAGCTCGACGCTGCCATCGCCGCGGCCTGCCGGGAGAACGCCGGCGATGTGCTGCCGCACCTCACCACCGCGGCCGCCGCGCGCGACCTCGACCTGCTGCGCCATGCGCTCGGGGACGAGCGGCTGAGTTACCTCGGGTTCTCCTACGGCACGGTCCTCGGCGCGACCTACGCGGACCTGTTCCCCGAGCGGGTCCGGGTGATGGTGCTCGACAGCGCCCTGGACCCGGTGGAGTGGTTCGGTGACCGCGCGCCGCTGGAGCGCCGCAACGCCATCGCGTTCGGCGCCGCCTTCGACGCCTTCGCGGCCGGCTGCGTCCGCAACGAACGGGCGTGCGCGTTCGGCGGGAGCGACCCCGCCGGTGGGCTCGACCGTCTGCTCGACCGGGCCGGCTCCACCGGGATCCCCGTCCCGGGCGAGGAGCCGCTGGACCGCGAGGACGTCATCGGCGCCGTCACGTCCGGCCTCTACGACGACGCGATGTGGCCGGGGCTGGGCGCGGCGCTGCACGCCGCGGAGAACGGCGACGGCAGCGATCTGTACGAGATCATCGTGCAGCGCGAACGCCGGGACGGGCGGCGCGGCAACTACACCGACGCGAACTTCTCGATCATCTGCGGCGATGGGACCGACCGTCCCGACCCGGCTGAGCGCGCCGAGCGCGACGCGGACCTCGACGGCCTGTCGCCCGTCTTCGGGAAGATGGCCAGCGTGGGCGGCAACGTCTGCGCGGCGTGGCCGGAACCGGCGGAGCCCTACCGGCCGGCGGCCGAGATCTCCGGCACCCCGCGGGTGCTGGTGGTGAACACGACCGGCGACCCGGCCACCCCGCTCGAGGGCGCGCTCGCGCTCGCCGACCGCTTCGACGACGCCGCGCTGGTGATCGTCGACGGATGGCAGCACGGGGTCTACGCGACGGGGAACACCTGCGTCGACGAGATCGTGGGCCGCTACCTCGCCGACCCGACGACGGTGAGCGGTCGCACCACCTGCCCGGCGCCGCAGGCCGGCGCCGGCTGAGGACCCGACGCGCGGGTCCTCCGCCCGGACGCCCCGCACTCTTCCGCATCCCGAGAGGAACCACGCCATGGACCTGCCGCTGCTCGTCGTCGTCATCACCGTCCTCGCTCTGCTGGCGGTCGCCCCGTTCCTGCTGATCGCGGGGTGGGAGCGGCGCGAGCAGCGGCGCCTGGTCGAGGACGTGCAGCGGTTCCTCGCACCCGGTGCGACGGTGCGCAGGGCCGCGGTCGGCAGGGTCCGTTTCCCGGTCTGGCGCACCGAGGCGGTCATCGGCCGTGGTCGTCGCGCTGCTCCTGCCGTGGGCCGTGGCCCAGATCCTCGCCCTCGTCACGGCCGGCGTGCTGTGCGCCGTCAGGTACCGGCCCCGGGTCGTGGCCACCACCGACGACGGCATCGCCGTCCTCGCCACGCAGCGACAGGGTCACCGCACCGGTGGCCGCGGCGGAGCTGAGCAGGCCCGCGGTGAACAGCAGGGAGTCACCGGGGAGGAAGAACCGAAGAGCAGGCCGGTCTCGGCGAGCAGGATCAGGAAGATGCCGACGGTGCCGAATGTCGTGAGCAGGGATGTGGGGTCGAGCAGGCCGAGGATCGGCATCGCGGTCTCCGGCCGGGTCGGTCAGCGCATGGTGATCGCAAAGAAGTCGCGCTGGTCCGGGACGAGGTAGCGGTCGGTGCCGCGGGGCATGTCGGGCAGCAGCTTGGTCGAGCTCATCACGCCGCCCTGGTGCTGGTAGGTCAACATGTCGACCATCTGATTGTGGATGTCGAGTTCCATCCCCCGCACGACGCCAGCGCTGGTCATCGCGTCGGCCAGGGTGGCGAGGGTCAGATTCCCGCCGCCGACGTAGACCAGGTCGCCCCCGGCATCGACGCCCACGCCGGACCGCCACGTGTACTGCAGCTGGTTGTTCGTGCTGCCCCAGGTGCCGTTCGCGTTCGAGTCGAGGCCGGCGACGGGCTGCCCGCCGGTGACGATCAGATCGAGATTCTGCCGCACGGCGATCACGCCGGGGCCGGGTGTGGAGCCGCCGTTCCAGGCGACGATGTCGACCCGGCCGGCGCTGTCGATCACCAGCGAGGCCGCGCCGTCGCGCAGCGGCACGACGGCGCGACCGTCGAGGAAGGCGCCGCCCCGGGCATCCTTCATCTTGAACCCGGAGTTGAACGTCGCGACGAGCACGGACCGGAGCTGGGCCGGTACCTGCGCGCGGTCCGCCGCGACGCTGATGCCCGGCTGGCGGGTACCGGCGATCATCTGCGCCTGTGTCACCGTCTGGTCGATCCGGGCGACACCGGCGATCACCGCCGGATGCGCGGGATCGGGGCGTTGGAAGGTCGTGAACACCGCCGGTCGCCCGGTCGCCGTCGTGGCCGCCGCGGTCCATGCCCCCTCGCCCGGCAGGGGTGAGGCACCGGAGAGGGGCGCGAGCGGCTGCGGTGCGCCGGCCGCCGGGGCCGTCGC
>JAJAZD010000017.1 GCA_026785945.1 Pseudonocardia sp.
ACGGTGGTCTGGACGGTGGTCCGGGCGGCGTCAGTGACGGTGCCGGCGCCCCGACGCGGGACGCCGCCGCCAGCTGACGGCACCCGCCCGATGACCGCCCCGTCGACGCCGCCCTCAGGGTCGGCGCCCGCAGACCATCCCGCGGACAGCCGTTCCGGCGGTCGGCTCGCCCGTTTCCTGCGCTCCGGGTCCGGGCGCTCCGTGTTCCGGCGCTTCTCCGCGGCGCGGGCGGTTCCGGAACGACGTCGACGATCCGACGTCGTCGCGGCGGTGGTGCTGGTCGTGGTGCTGCTGGCCGGAACGGTCCTGCTGTGGCGCGCGAGCGCCGTGGCGGCGGCCGTCTCCCGCCCTGCGGCCGCACCGATCGTCGCGCCGGCGCCGGCGGTCGCCCTCCCCGCCGCCTTCACCGAGGCCTGGCGGGCGGCCAGTGCCGCCACGGCCGTGCCGGTGGTGGCAGGCCCCGCGGTGGTCACCGCCGAAGGCTCCACGGTCGTCGGGCGGGACGCGCACACCGGTGCCGGGACCTGGAGCTACGCGCGCGACCTGCCCCTGTGCACCGTCGGGGCCGGTTTCCCCGGCGTCGACGACGGCAACGGGCGGGTACTGGCCTACTACGAGAAGGACTCCCGGTGGTGCAGCGAGCTCACCGCACTGCGCCCCGACACCGGTGAGCGCGTCACGGCGCGCAACCCCGACGTCCGACCCGGCACCCGGCTGCTCGGGAACGACACTTTCGTGGCCGCCACCGGTACCGACTACCTCGAGGTCGTGCGCTCCGATCTCGTCAAGACCCTCGAGTACGGCGCCGTCACCACTCCCGAGCAGGCGGGCCGCCAGCCCCGCACGGGCTGCACGTACGGCTCCACCGCGATCACCACGGGGCGGATCGGCGTCATCGAACGCTGCCCGGGCGAGCCCACCGACCGGCTCACCGTGCTGTCCCCCGACGGCGCCGAGGGCGCCGACAAGCCCGAGGAGAAGTTCTCCGTCGCGCTGCCCGGGCCCGGCGCCGTACTCGTGGCGCTCTCGCCCGAACGGGCGGCCGTCGCTCTCCCGGACCCGGCCCGGCTGATGGTCCTGGACCAGGCCGGGGCACAGGTGGAGCTGCTGACCCTCGACGTGCCCGGTGCGGACCTGTCCGCCGACCCGCCCGGCGGGATCGCCGCCGTCGAGGCCGACGCCGACCCCGCGGTGGGCGGCGACGGGCAGGTGTCGTGGTGGACGGGCTCGCGCACCGTCGGCCTCGACGCCGCCGCGCTCACCCCGCGCTGGACGCTTCCCGACGCGCTCGGCCCAGCGGTCCGCTACGCCGGGAGCCTCGTCGTCCCCGTTCCCGACGGGCTCGCGGAGGTCGACGCGGTGAGCGGAGACGTCCTGCGGAGGCTGCCGGTCGTCCGGGCCGATCGCACGGCGCCCGTGCGGCTCGCGACCCACGGCGAGGTGCTGCTCGAACAGCGCGGCCCGGAGATCGTGGCGCTCGTCCCCTCGTGATCGGGTCGGCCGTCAAGAGAGCCACCCTGTCAGAAGGGCCACCGTGTCAGAAGAGCCATTGGGCGGCCAGCACCGCCGACGTCACCGCGACGACGGCGAACGAGGCAATGGTCCCGCGCACGTCGAGGTGCCGGTCGGCGTAGCGCTGGCCCAGCACGGCGATCACCGCGGCGCCGCCGTGCCAGGCGAGGGTCCGCGGGCCCGGTCCGCCGGTACCGGTGCGTGTGGCGACGAACCACGCGACGCACAGCGCCACGGCCAGCAGCAACATCCCCCCGGCGAGCAGCCCGGACAGGCCCCGCAGCCATCCGACCGACCGTCGCTTCCGCGCTGCGGTGCTCACGGCGCGAGGAGATCCCACGAGTCCTGCTCCGGTGCGGCGGCGCGCCCCGGCGGGCAGTGCCGCCGCACGTCACACGTGCCGCAGCGGGGAGCCGGACGCGGCGGGAAGAGACCCTCGGGGTCACCTCCTGCGGTCAGCGCCTCACCGGCCACCGCCAGCTCCCGGGCGGTCCGCTCGGCGGCCCCGACGTGGGCGCGCAGCGAGTCGGCATCGTGCCGCCAGACGGTCACCTCGCCCGTCGGGACGTGGTGCAGCTCCACCTGGACGCACCGACGGCGCAGCGTCCGCTCGGTGGCCACGGCGTACAGCGCGAGCGCCCTCGACGTGCGGGCGTGTTCGGTCGTCGGGGCGCGGCCGGTCTTGTAATCGACGACGACGACCTCGTCACCGCGCCGGTCGATGCGGTCCACGCGGCCCTCGGCGAGGATCTGCCCGGTCGCGACCGACACCCACTGCTCCGACCCCACGACGTCGGTCTCCTCGTCGGACCCATGGTCCTCGGCGTAGTCGGCCACCCAGCCACGAGCCCGCTGCCGGTACCGGCCGGCCTGCTCGGCGTCGCGGAAGCCCTCGCCGAGCCAGTACCTGTCGACGAGCGCCGCGGCCGCGGTGCGCGATCGCCGACCGGCGGGCAGGTCGAACAGCGCCCGCAGCGCGAGATGAACCACGGCGCCCAAGGTGCTGTGCGCCCATGCTCCGCCGCGGGCGGGGGCGGGCCTGTCGAGGTAGGTCATGCGGTAACGGCGAGGGCAGTCGTCCCAGGTGGCGAGCCTGGACGGGGTCACCTTCACCAGCCGGGGCGCGTCGAAGTCGAGCCCGAGCTGGGCACCGGCGGTCACCACTGCGCCTCCGCGGGACCACACACGTCGACCGTCACGCCGCCGCCTCCGCGGGACCACACACGTCGACCGTCACGCCGCCGCCTCCGCGGGACCACACACGTCGACCGTCACGCCGCCGCCTCCGCGGGACCACACACGTCGACGGGCATGGGCTCACCGTAGTGGCGTCACCCGGCAAGGACGTCGACCCCCACCGCACGCGAGACGAGCTCGTCGAACGCCTCCGGGGCCGTTGTCTCGGCGGCGAGCGGCGTGGTCTTGTTGGTGCCGTGGTAGTCGCTCGACCCGGTCACGACCAGGTCCAGGTCCGCGGCGAGGCCGCGCAGCAGGGCGCGGTCGTCGGCTGCGTGGTCGGGATGGTCGACCTCGACGCCGCCCAGGCCCGCCGCGGCCAGCTCGACGATCACCGACGGTTCGACGACCCGGCCCCGCCGCCGCGCCAGCGGGTGCGCGAACACCACCACCCCACCGGCCGCCCGGACCATCTCGATCGCGGTGACGGCCGGCGTATCGGCCTTGGGCACGTAGTAGGGACTGCCGTTGTGCAGCAGGGCCGAGAACGCCTCGTCGACCGACGCGACGACGCCGGCCGCCACGAGGGCCCGCGCCAGGTGCGGCCGTCCGGCGCTGGCGCCGTCGGGGACCATGGCGAACACGGTCTCGACGTCCACGGGGAAGCCGTCGGCCGCCATCTTCTCGGTGATCTTCCGCAGTCGCCGCACGCGCTCGCCGCGCAACCGGGACTGTTCGGCCACGATCGCCTCGTGCTCCGGGTCGAACAGGTAACCGAGAAGGTGGATCGACACGTCACGCTCGGCCCGGCCCGGCCCGCTGACACAGGAGAACTCAGCCCCGCGCACCAGCGACATGCCCGGGGGCAAGGCCTCGGCCGCCGCGCTCCAGCCCGCGGTGGTGTCGTGGTCGGTGATCGCGAGCACATCGACCCCCGCCGCGGCCGCGGCGGTGACCAGTCCGGCCGGGGTGTCGGTGCCGTCCGAGGCCGTGGAGTGCGCGTGCAGGTCGATCCGGGGACTGGCCACGCCCGGAGGCCATCCCACCGTCAGCGTCCGCCCCGCCGGATGCCGGGGATGAGCGGGAGGCTGGTCAACATGCGCCCGCGTCGTGCGAGCTCGGCGGTGGAGCGGGTACGGCCCTTCTCGCCGAAGATCAGCTCGGACAGCGCCTCGTAGACCTCTTCGGGGTGCGGCATGTAGTCGATCCGGTCGAGACCCTGGTCCTGTCCCGCGGACTCGACGATGAGCGTTCCGTAACCGAGCAGCCGCCCACCGAGGCTTCGCCGGAAGGTGATGTCTGTCACCTTGGCCAGCGGCATCATGGCGACCTTGTGCACGACGAGGCCCTGGGCGAGCATCACGCGCTTGTCGGTGATGACGATCCGCTCGATCCACCACAGGATGGTGATCACTGTGAACCGCAGGACCGCCACCAGCGCGACGTAGAACGTGAGGTTGTCGATCAATGGGTTGTCCGGCAGGTAGCGCTCGATGAGGACCAGCACGAGGAGGACCAGGGCGGTCTGGGTCACGTGCTTCCACATGATCGCCCAGTGCTGGCGCACGCGGATGACGCGCCGCTCCGTCGGGAGCAGGTACTCCTGGATCTCGCGGGGGGCGAGCACGGTCTACACGAGCTGGGTGAAGAAGACCGTGATGGACTCCGCGCCGTCGCGGAGCGTGGCACCGATGTTCTGCAGGGACGTGGCCGCGCTGACCGGTTGGGTGAACACGAAGAAGAGGAGCAGTGCGATCAGGAGCAGCCCAACGATCCTCTTGAGGTCCACCACAAACCACCGTTCTGCCCCGGGACACCCTTGCCGGTTGATTTGTACCGCACCGGCGACGCTGAGTGTATCCGGCGCGCGGGCCGTATTGGGAGGGTGACATGACCGAGGGTGATGGGTTTATCGCCTGTGTGGGGGGTCTGGCCTACGACGATGCCGGAAGGCTCCTCGTCGTCAGGCGCCGCGACGATCCCGGAAGGGGTCTGTGGTCGGTGCCCGGCGGCCGGGTCGAGGCAGGCGAGAGCGACGCGGAGGCCCTGGTCAGGGAGATGGCCGAGGAGACCGGCCTGGTCGTGGAGCCCGGTGAGCTCGTCGGGCGGGTGCTGCGCGGACGCTATGCGATAGCCGACTATCGGTGCGCCGTCGTCGGCGGCACCGTCCCGGCCCGCGCCCACGCCGACGACCCGCGCAGGGGGGCTCTCACCCCCCACAACGGGCTCCCCCACGTCGCCCCCCAGTTACAGACCAGTCTCAAAAAAAAA
>JAJAZD010000018.1 GCA_026785945.1 Pseudonocardia sp.
GATCTAGGATCTCAGACTTGTGCAGTCCGGTGGTAGAGTACAAGTGACGGTCCGTTTGCTTGAGGTTGAGTCGGAAACCCATTCTCTCGCATAGCGGGCCGTCACCTATGCGCGACACGCCGGAAACCGACGCCTCGACACAACTTCATGTGCCCGCTGAATAACCCTCTTAGTAGGGCGACTTGGGCGGCGGCTCCGATGATCTCCCCTGCATCGATCTTGTGCTCAACACTTGCCAGTGGAATCCACTCCACCCGCGTAGCCTCATTGATGTCTGGCGCATTGCCGGTTGGCTCGCAACCATCAGCAAGGAATAACAGATTCTCGAAATCGGCCGTGCCGGCAAGCGGCTGGAAACTCCCAAGTGGCTGCACGGATCGTGGGCGCCACCCGGTCTCCTCTTCGACCTCCCGGGCGGCGCACGCCATCGGATCCTCTCCGGGATCGACATAGCCGCCCGGCAACTCCCACGTCCAGGGGTCCGTGATAAACCGATGGCGCCATATCATGAGTACGTTTTCGCCGGGCTTGTCGATCGGTACGACGATCGCCGCCTTTGGCATTCTCAGCACATACTGCTCGAAATGAACGCCATCCGGAAGCTCGACATGGGCTATCCGGAGATTGAGACGACGAGTGTCGTCGACCAATCTTTCATCGTGGATCTTCCACAGTGTCTGACCGCTGCTGACATCGCCGTTGCCATGTGCCACTCGCAGAGTATGACGCGCGACAATAGAGGAGGCTCGCCCGGAGCCGTTTGGCAAGTATGGAAACCCTTACCGGAGTGCGGTGCGCGACGTCGGTCGGTGGCGACGGCGCGGGACGCCACCTGGCGGATCATGATCTCCGGACCTCTGGCCGGGAGTTCGCGGTTCGCATGCTGGTTCGTCAGGCCCACCTCTGAGCAGTGTCTTTGTCGGGATGAAGATCCAGAGTTGGCCCGTGGGTGCGAGTGTGGGTGCGAGTAGCGTCCCGTTCATGCCAGGCTCCTACACGACTCCCCGACCCTGCGTGACCGTGTGGACACCGGCCACTGCGGCGCGGTCGGGCTCAGCTACACCCTGGCCGAGGGTGAGGTCCACCGGATCGTCACGCACGGACCCGTCACCCGGCCCGACCGACGAAACGAGCAGCGCCCTGACGACCCATGGAGCGAAGAACGTTGCGCGAAGCACGATTCGTGTATGTTGGAGGTTGAGGGAGTACCTCGATCCGGTATCCGTCATCATCACGGCACCTCCGCAGTGGCCCGGCGGGCCCACCCGCTCGGCCGCCGCGACGCGGCCGGCGCGGTCGGAGGGAGACCTCGCCACCGCTGTCCGCCTCGACGCGGACGGCCCTTCGAGGGAGCTGCGATGACAATGAGTGAGCTGACCCCCTTCCACCTCCACACCAACTCCGCGACGGCGGACGTGGAGCGCGCACTGCCGGACCAGGCACCCGGACCGCTGACGCACCCCCGTCCCAGGGCCACCGAGTGCCCGCCAGTGCCGCTGCTCGTGGTGGTCACCGGCCCGGGCGACGTGGCCCGTGGTCTCCTCGACGCAGCCGGCCGCGCCGCCACCGCGGCGCGGCCGCTGGTCGTGTCGCTGGTCCGGGAGTCGGCGCCGGGGACGATGAACCCCATCTTGCAGGCACTCGCCGCCAGGCGCCGCGACAAGGACATCGCCAGCCTTGCCCGAGCCGCCCGGGCGATGTGCGGCCTGGTCGGAGTCGAGGTGACCCGCACGACGATCGTGGACAAGCCCCTGCGGCCGACCCGCCGCGGACGAGACCGCGCGCTACGACGGCGGCTCCAGGTGCTCGCCGACACCCTCGGCGCGGAGCTGCACCTGGACAGTGGCGGTACGGGCGGCGGTGGGCACCGATGAGCACGCGTGCCACCCGCGCCGGCGTCGACACCCACCGCCCCCGGACCGCGGACCGGGTCGGTGACCTCTTACCGACGCCCCTGACCGCGGCGGCGGTGCTGGGCCTGCAGCGCCACCGTGCCTACCCCAGCGTGTCGCTGCTGCTGACCACCGCCCCGGGCGAGCGGCTCAGCGCCGCGGACCGGGCCAGGCTGGACCAGTTGGCCCGCGCGGCGCGCCAGCGGCTGCTCGCGGTGGACGATCCCGCGGCCCGCGACCTGGCCCGGGTCGTCGACACCCTGGTCGGTGGCGTCGAGGGCCCGGTCGACCAGGGGCTGGGGCTGTTCGCGTCGGCCGCGCACGTCGCCCGGTTCGACCTGCCGGTCGAGGTCGTCGACCGCTGCGTCATCGACCCCACCTTCGCCACCCGTGACCTGGTCCGCGCCCTGCACCGCACCCCGCGGCACGTGGTGCTGCTCCTCGCCGCGGACGAGGCCCGCCTGCTCGACGCCCCCGGCGGCCGGCTGTCCCCCATCAGCCACGGGTTCCCGCGCCACGACCCCGGCCACCGGCGCGGCGAGCCGGCCCGGGAGCGGTTCCTCCGCGAGGTCGACCAGTCACTGGGCGCCTACCTTCGGCTGCATCCCGCGCCGCTGGTCCTGGCCGCCGCCCAGCCCACCCTGTCCACGTTCCGCCGCCTCTCCCGCAACACCGCCCGGCTCGCCGGCACCCTGACCGGCAACCACCTCTTCAGCCCACTGGAGGACCTGCAGGTCCGCATCCGGCCGGTGATCGAGACCTACCTGCTGTCCCGGCAGGCCGAAGCACTGACCCTGCTCGCGCAACGACGCGACCAGGGCCGTGCGGTGCACGGCATCGAGAAGGCCTGGCTGGCCGCCCGCTGGGAACGCCCCGAGATGCTCGCGGTCGAGCAGGGCTACTTCCAGCCCGCCCGGCTCACCCCCGACGGCGACACCCTCACCCCCACCACCGAGATGTCCGCGGTCAACGCACCGGACGTGCTCGACGACGCTGTCGACGAGCTCATCGAAGCAGTGCTCGCCCGCGGCGGCTGGGTCGCGCTGCTCACCGACGGCACCCTGCCCGCCGACGCCCGGGTCGCCCTTACCCTGCATCCCTGACCGCGGCACACCCACCTCTCACCGCGACCCGACCGCCGAAGATCCCGGTTCCCCCACGACCTCCACGTCCGCTCGCGGACCATCCTCGAAAGTGGTGTCAATTGTCCGTTCCCCTGTGGGCCTGGCTCGCGGTACTGGCCGTGATCCTGCTCATGCTCGCGATCGACCTGTTCGCCCATCGCCGCGCCCACGTCATCGGCGTCCGCGAGGCCGCCGCCTGGTCGGTGGTCTGGGTCGCGTTCGGGATCGGGTTCGGCGTCCTGATCTGGTCGCTCTACGGCGCCGAGTTCGGCCAGCAGTACTTCGCCGGCTACCTCATCGAGAAGTCCCTCTCCGTGGACAACGTCTTCGTCTGGGCCATCATCTTCAGCTACTTCGCCGTACCCCGGGAGTACCAGCACCGGGTGCTGTTCCTCGGCGTGCTCGGGGCGCTGGTATTCCGGGCCATCTTCATCTCCGCCGGCTCGGTCATCATCGCCAGCTTCTCGGCGATCCTCTACGTGTTCGCCGCATTCCTGATCTACACCGGCTACCGGATGATCCGCACCCGCAACGAGCACCTCGACCCGTCCCGCTCCCGCGCACTCGCCCTGTTCCGGCGCCTCATCCCGATGACCGACGCCTACCACGGCCAGCGACTGCTCATCCGCCGCGGCGGGGTCCTGCTCGCCACGCCACTGCTCGCGGTACTCGTGCTGGTCGAGGTCACCGACATCGTCTTCGCCGTCGACTCGATCCCCGCGATCTTCGCGGTGACCGACGAGCCCTTCCTGGTGTTCACCGCGAACGCCTTCGCGATCCTCGGCCTGCGTGCCATGTACTTCCTGCTCGCCGACCTCATGCACCGCTTCATCTACCTCAAGTTCGGGCTGGCCCTGGTCCTCATCTGGGTCGGGATCAAGATGGTCCTCAAGGTGGACCTCTTCTACATCCCCACCACGATCTCCCTCGCCGTCATCATCACCATCCTCGCCGTCTCGGTGGGAGCCAGCCTGCGCGCCACCCGCGGGCAGGGACGCCGGGCCGTCACCGAGCCGCAGAACCCGCCGTTCAGGATCGCCACGCCCGAAGAGATGTCCACGATCGAGCCCATCCGGCGCCGCCGGCCCGGCATAACGACTCCGAAATAGCCCGTCCAATCGTCAACCAACGCGAACGTGAGCCGGCCTGCGAACTGCGGAACCGGATCGCCCGGGCATGCTGATCATCGTTGCCGGGCGTCCACGACCGCCAGCTCCGCCACGCACAGCTCCTCCGAGAGCGGGAGGTCTGTCAACTCAAGTCGACGGGCACGACTTGAAGATCAACGGTGGTTCGGGTCTGTCAAGCTGACGGCTCTGGCGCAGAAGAGGTGGTGTCTCGCCGCGGAGGACGTCGCGGTGTTGGAGGAGCGGACGGAGGGGTGGATCGCCGCGCTCCAGTTCGCCGCGCTCTCGACGCAGGGGCGCGACGACGTCGGCGACTTCATCACCCGGTCCGCCGGAACGACCGGTACATCGTCGACTACCTGGTCGAGGAGGTGCTGGCGCACCAACCCGACCCGGTTCGCGGTTTCCTGCCGCAGTCAGCGGTCCTCGACCGGTCGGCTCCCCCTGGGCCGACACCGAAGAGCTCCACACGTTGCCGGCGACCATCGCCGTCTACCGCGCCTCGCTCGCGCGGGCAGGCGGCGATGTGGCCGGCATGTCGGCACACGCTCAGCACGCACTCGACCTGGCCGGTCCCGGCGACCGTCGCAGGTGCGTCGCGCGTGTGCGGGTGGTCGATGTTGTCAGCGCTGTCCCGCGGCTTGCCCCCGGACGGCCTCGCGGGCGCGATCATCTCACCAGATGCGGACGCGCCGCTCGGGCGGCGTGCACAGCAGGTCGGACTCCTGCACCCCGAACGCCTCGTGGAAGGCGTCGAGGTTGGTGACGACGGCGTTGCAGCGCAGGTCCGGTGGGGAGTGCGGGTCGACCGCCAGCCTGCGCACCGCCTCGGCGTCGCGCGTCACCGCCCGCCACACCTGCGCCCAGCTGAACAGGACGCGCTGCACGCCGGTGAACCCGTCGAGCACCGGCGCCTCCTCGGCGCCCAGAGCGATCTCGTAGGCCTTGAGCGCGATCGTCAGCCCGCCGACGTCACCGATGTTCTCCCCGACGGTGAGGGCGCCGTTCACCGTGTGGTCGGGCAGCCCGGCGGGGGACAGGGCGTCGTACTGCTCGATCAGTGCCTGCGCGCGGCGGTCGAACTCGGCGCGGTCCGCAGGCTCCCACCAGTCGACCATCGTGCCGTCGCCGTCGTACTTGGAGCCCTGGTCGTCGAAGCCGTGGCCGATCTCGTGGCCGATGACCGCGCCGATCCCGCCGTAGTTGACGGCATCGTCGGCCTCGGGGTCGAAGAACGGCGGCTGCAGGATCGCGGCCGGGAAGACGATCTCGTTCATGCGGGGGTGGTAGTAGGCGTTGACCGTCTGCGGGGTCATCAGCCACTCGCCGCGGTCGACCGCCCGGCCGATCTTGGCGAACTCGTGGTCGGTGGACCGGGCGCCGGCGCGCAGCACGTTGCCCAGCAGGTCGTCGGGCCGGATCTCCAGAGCGGAGTAGTCCTCCCACGTGTCCGGGAAGCCGATCTTGGGGGTGAACTTCGACAGCTTCACCAGCGCGCGCTCGCGCGTGGCCGGGCCCATCCAGTCCAGCTCGGCGATGCTCTGCCGGTAGGCCTCGACGAGGTTCGCGACGAGCGTCACCATCCGCTCCTTGCTCGACGCGGGGAAGTGGCGCTCGACGTAGAGCCGGCCGACCGCCTCGCCCAGCGCACCCTCGACGACCGACACGCCGCGCTTCCACCGCTCCCGCACCTGCGGTGTGCCCGACAGCGTGCGGCCGTAGAAGGCGATGTCCTCCTCGACGACCGCCTCGGTGAGGTACTCGGCACACGCGGACGCGGTGCGGACCGCCAGCCAGGCCCGCCACTGCTCGACCGGCCGCTGCACCCACAGCTGTGCCACGGCGGTGACGAAGCTCGGCTGCCGCACCACGACCTCGTCGAATGCGCCGGCCGGGGCACCGAGGGCGTCGAGCCAGGGGTCCCAGTCGAACTCCGGCGCGTGCGCGCGCAGCTCGGCGAGCGTCATCAGGGTGTAGGTCTTCTCGGCGTCCCGGTTGGTGACGCGGTCCCAGGACGCGGCCGCGAGCGCCGTCTCCAGGTCCATCACCGTCTCGGCCGTGGCCGCCGGCAGCCCGACCAGCTCGGCCAGTCGGGCCAGGTGCGCGACGTAGGCCGTGCGGATCTCCGCGTAGGAGTCCTGCCGGTAGTACGACTCGTCGGGCAGCCCGAGGCCGGACTGCGACAGGTGCACGAGGTAGCGCGAAGGGTCCTTGGCGTCGGTGCTGACGAACGAGCCGAACAGCGAGGCGCGCCCCTCACGCTGGCGGCGGCCCAGGACAGTGGCGAGGGCGGCCCGGTCGGGTGCACCCGCGACGTCGTCGAGCAGCGGCCGGAGCGGCTCGACGCCCTCAGCCTCGACGAGCGCAACGTCGGAGAAGGAGGCGTAGAGGTCGGCGATCTTGCGTGCGTCGCTGCCGGGCTCGCCGTCCGCCTGCTCGACGATGGCGTGGACGTCGGCCTCGGCCCGGTCGCGCAGCGCGCGGAACGCGCCGTCCTGCGCCCGGTCCTCGGGGATCACGTGCGTCGCGAGGTAGCGGCCGTTGACGTGGCCGAACAGGTCGTCCTGCGGGCGGATGCCGGGGTCGACCCACGAGAGGTCCAGCCCGCTGCGCGCCGGTCGGGTCGAGGTCGTGGTCATGCCTCATCCTGCCTCGGCCCGAGGGCGGACGCGCCTCGGACCTCCTCGCCGTGGGCGAACGGCACTCTCGGGCGACGGGTTCGCGCGACCGGGCCGTTCGCGCGCGGTGGGACCGTGGAGCCCTTGCGCTGGTCACCGGCAACACCTACCGCAAACCCGGCGTTGCTGGCGAAGACCGTCACCACCCTGGACGTCGTCAGTGGCGGCCGCGCCGCGCTCGGTATCGGCGCCGGCTGGTTCGAGCTGGAGCACCGGCAGTTCGGCTGGGACTTCGGCACCTTCACCGACCGGTTCGAGCGGCTCGACGAGGCGCTGCAGCTTCCTCGCGTTCGTGATGATGGACGAGAACGGCGACCGGGCGCGCGAGCAGCAGCGCGCCTTCTTCCGCGGCCGCGGGGTCGACCTGGACGCGCTGCCGGACCAGGAGCGGGCGGCGGCGACGGCGCGTCAGTTCGTCGGGGATCCCGACCAGGTCGCCGCGGACCCGCAGGCGCGGGTGCTCGACCCCGGTGTCGACGGGCTGATCGTGAACCTGGTGACGAACGGGCACCAGCCGGGAGCGGTGGACCTGGCGGGTCGGACGCTGCGCAAGCTCCTCGGCTGACGGACGCGCCGGCCCCCGCCCGGTGGAGCGGGCGGGGGTCGGCACTGCGGGGTCGGCGGACAGGAGTGGCCTGTGGGTCAGCGGCGGTTCCAGGGCAGGCTCTGCTGGAGGTTGCTCCATGCCCGGCTGGCCTCGTTGCGCCGGTCGTTGGTCCAGCCCTGGACGAAGTCGCCGCCCCGCCGGATGGCGTTGCCGGTGTCCTGGACGGCCCGGTTGTAGGTGTTGCCGAGCCTCTCGACCTGGGTTCCGATGCCGTTCTGGATGTGCTGTTGCATCTGGGTGACGGGGTTGACCAGAGCGGGGGACGGGGCGCCGGAGTTGTAGTTCCGGAAGGCCCGCTCGTAGTCGGCGGGGGTGCGGGACTCGATCTCCTGGCGTAGCGACTCGATGGTCACGTTCTCGACGGTGCGTCCGTCGGGGAGGGTGGTCGTGGTGCGTCCGGTGCCCATGACGAGGCGGTTGGTGCCGGGGGTGACGCACTGGACCTGGAAGGCGGTGTCGCAGTCGGGCTGGCGGGGTACGGTCCGCCCGGCGTTGTCGACCCGGGTCGGAGTGCCGGATCCCATGACGAGACTGTTGGTGCCGGGAGTGACGCATTGTGACTGACCGGTGACGGCGCAGTCGGAGAACCGGGTCATCGTGCGTCCGGCGTTGTCGACCCGGGTCGGTGCGCCGGGTCCGACGACGAGCCTGTTGGTGCCCGGGGTCAGGCACTGCACCTGGCCGGGCGCGCTGCAGTCGGAGTACCGGGTGGGCGCAGGTGCTTCCCAGTTGCCGGTGCGAAGCAGGTTCAACCCGCCCTGCACCGCCCGGTCGGCACCTTGGCGGATGTCCGTCAGCCGTCGACCCCCGGCTTCACCCAGGAAGTTCAGCGCGTCGCCGCCCTGGCGAAGTGCAGTGCCCGCCGCGGCGAGGCTCTCCTGCCCCCGCTGGCGCTGGGTCGGCTCGTCGAGGAAGCGACTCTCCTGCGACTGGAACGGGTCGGCCACCGACGCGAGCGTGTGCAGAGCCCCGATGCCGCCGCGACCGATGGCGTACAGGCCGTTGCCCAGTGCCTGCATCGCGGCGTCCTCCCCGTTGCCGGGCCGACCCTCGCGGGTCAGCCGCCACGCCTCCGCTGCCCGTTGCCGTGCGGCCTCGGCACTCTGCACCGCCCCGGGGGACACGATGGGGACGTTCTGGACGGGGCGGCCGGTCACGATGCTGTCGTAGGTACGACCCAGGTTGTGGAGCACGTTGGGATACACCCCGGCCAGCGCGTCGAAGACGGGGGTGACCACGGCCGCTCCGGCGTTGGCGACGGCACGGGTGGCGTTGCGGTTGTTCCCGTCCGCCTCCCGGGCATTGCCGAACAGGGTGTCGTTGACCTCGTTGAAGTCGTCGCCGATGGCCCGGAACACCGCCCGGGTCCCGCGATAGATCGGGTCGGTCTTGTCCGGAGGTTCCTGGGTCAGAATCGTCGCGGCCAGCGACTGGGCGGCGGGTGCGCCGAATGCGAGTGCTGTCTGTAGTGCCACGTTGCCGGCCCGGGGAGGTGCGACGCCGCTCCGAAGGTTGGCGGCCCGCTGAGTGGCGAAGTTCTCACCGAAGATGGGGCCGAAGACCCCGGCGCCGGTTTCCAAAGCATCCAGGAACGCTCGGCCGTAGTACCGGTTGTTGTTCGTGTCGGTAGGTTGGGGGTTGCAGTCCACCGCCTGGCAGGCGCGGTCTCCCAGAAGGCTGAGGGTGTTCACCGTGGGGGCGATGGCCATGACCGTCAGCGGATTCAGTCCGCTGGAGAGCTGTGGGGTCGGGCCTCGGCGCACCGTCACCTCGGACGCAGGGCCGATGTTGCGGTTCAGCCAGAACTCCCGATTGCGCTGCTGGATGCCCGGCAGGACGTTCTGCGCGTAGTTCGCCACGCGGTCCAAGCCTGTGATGACAGCGCCGGACGCGACCGACCTGGCGACCGAGTTCTGGTCGTCCCCTTCGAAGAACCGCACCGGAAAATCGCCGAGCAGGATGTCGGACGGAAACGAGCGGTACAACGTGTCCGTCGCTGCGCCCAGCTGCGCCGGCATCGATGTGCCGAGGGCTCTCGCCCGCTGCATCGCCGTGATTCCTACGGTCGGCACGACCCCCAAGAGGGCATACGCACCGTCCTTGGGCTCCGGGCTGATCACCGGTGGCCAGTTCTCCGGGTCGAACGTCGAGATGCGCCACGGGTTGCCCGTCTGTGATCCGGACCTCGGGGTTTCCGCGCCGGACTGGGCGATCGTCGATCCGGGCAGAACCGTGCCGCCCTCGGTGGTGTCGAGCCGGCCGGCGCCATCGCGCGGTACCTGGGGAAGCCGGACCTCGCCGCCTGCACCGAGTGCGGCGGATCCGAGCTGCTCGTCCCGAATGTTGTCCGACGTTCCCGCCGTGCCCCGTTCGAAGAGTCCGCCACCGGGGTTCGCACCCGGGGTGTCGGACGCTTCGCGCGGGGCGTCGTTCCGCCCGGTGCCCAGCCCCGGTGCGGGGACCGGAGGGCGGTACGTGCCGCCCGCGGTGATGGGCCGTTGCGGCGCGGGCTCGGTGGCGACGTCGTCGGTCGTGAGTGCGTCACCCCACGCGATGCTGTCGGGGTCCACGACATCGAAGAGCGGCGGCTCGTCGGCCGAGCCATCGGTCGGGGGGAGGAGCAGCCGGTCGAGAGCGTCCGAGTCCTCCTCGTTGAGGAAGCCGTACTCCGGATCGGGGC
>JAJAZD010000019.1 GCA_026785945.1 Pseudonocardia sp.
CTGAGCGACGGCGTCCTGAGCGACGGCGTCCTGAGCGACGGCGTCCTGAGCGACGGCGTCCTGAGCGGCGGCGTCCTGAGCGGCGGCGTCCTGAGCGGGGGGGTCTGCGGGCTGCGCTGCGTCCGCCTCGACGGCGGTGTCGCGCTGCGGCTGGGAGGAACCGGCGACGGCATGGGCGCCGGGCACCGTGGCGCCGGAGTCCTGGTACGGCCGTGCGCCGGGCTCGTCCGGGCCGGGCCGCGCGGAGCGGCCGGCGGCGTCGGGATGGTGCCGGGCCAGGAGGACGACTCCCGCGGTGGCGGCGACAGCGGCGGTGGCCAGCAGCAACCAGGTGGCGGCCGGCGTGTTGGCGCCTTCACCCAGGAGCACGGCGCCGAGGAGCACGGCCACGATCGGGTCGACGACGGTGAGGCAGGCGATGACCACCTCGGGCGGCCCGGCCGTGAAGGCCTGCTGCACCAGCCAGCCGCCGGCGAGCAGCGCGACCCCGATCCCGGCCAGGGTGGCGAGGACGGCGGGGTTCAGCAAGGAGGTCGCCCCGGACGTGACGGACTGCGACACGGCCCGGATCAGCGCGGAGACCAACCCGAAGGCCACCGCGCCCGCCATCGCGCACGCCACGCACCGCCGCCATCCCGACTGGGCGAGGCCGAGCGACGCGAGCACGAGTACCACTCCGGCGACGACGAGCGCGGCGAACAGGGTCGCGCTGTCCGGAGCGGGTGTACTGACGGCGGTGCCCGCGGCGATCCCGACGAACGCGCCCACGCCGGCGAGACTCAGCGCGACCGCGACGAGCACTCCCCGTGGGGGCATGCGGCGGGTGCGGGCCGCGGTGAGCAGTACCGCGATGGGGACGGCCAGCACACCGATCGGCTGCACCACGGTGAGCGGGGCGAGCACCAGCGCGACCGCGTGCACGGTGGTACCACCCGCTGCCAGTGCGAGGCCGGCCAGCCATCCTGGCCGTTGCGCGACGACGGTGAGGCCGTGCAGCGACAGCCGCCCGCCCTTGTCGTCGTCGACGTCACCGCCCCCCTGAGCCGCGACGGCGCTGTGCTGCAGCACAGCGGCACCCGCGAAACAGGCAGCGCCGATGACGGCGAGGGCGATCGCGAGTACGGGCCCGGTCATGCCGCACGCCAGGGTCGGGACCACACCGGCGTGACAACGTCCGCGCCCACCACCCGTACCCGCACGCCAGGCGCCGCCGACCGGGTGGACCGGGCGAGCACGGGCGTCACCACCGTCATTGCTGGGTAGGCAACACCGTCCGGACCGCCGAAGGGGGGAAATCCGGGTGAACCACCGATAACGATCTCGACATCGTCACCGGGACGGGTGACCGTGGACATTCCCGCCGACATTCCCGCGGAGTCCGGAACGGACAGCGGAGGGACGCTCGGCGCCGAACCCGCCCTCATCACGGCCATGACGGTACCGCTGACCAGCAGCGGCGATTCACACGCCAGGTCGGCGAGAAGTTCCGCGCACCTCTCGGCGGGCCGTGGCCCCCCGGAGTTCGTCATACCCACACCGTGCCAGGACGGCGCTGAGACCGGCGTCAGTATCTTCACCGAGTCCACACGGGGTCATCCCCCATGGTCGGGTCGTTCTCCGTGTCGGGGTGACCGTCACCGGCCCGCGGCCGAACCCGTCACGACGCGGGGACGGGGCCGTCGTCCGGCAGCGGGTCGGCCCGCTCGGTCTGTGCGGGGAGCAGCGGCGACAGTGCCAGCTCCGCAGGTGCGGCGTCCGGTGGAGCTGCGTGGACGGCACGGACCTCCGGGCGGGTGAGCAGGGCCTGCAGGGCCGTGCGATCTCCGCGGACGACGACGGCGAGCACACACGCGCACGCCGGGTCCGCGAACTCTGCGGCCTCGACGCCTGCGACGACGCGTGCACGCCCGGTCAGCCGGTCGGCGTCGTCCACCGCCGAGGAACGGGCCCGGTCGCGTGCGGAGCCCAGGGCCGTCGGTGGTGCGACCGCGTCCTCGACTCCCTCGAAGCGCAACGCCGTCTGCACCCGTGGGATCGGCACGCGGAACACGGCGAGCACCGCCACGGTGCCGGCGGTGGCGGCCAGTGCGCCGTCGGTGTCCTGCTCGGCGGCGAACTGGACGAGCGCAGGGGCGACGACCCCGGACGGCGGCAACTCGGCGGGGATTCGGGCGAGGTAGTCCGCGACCACCTCGCCCGCCTCGGGTCCGAGCCGGACGCTCCCGGGCGGCGGTGGCGGGAGCGACGGGGCGCGCGACCCCGCATACCAGGCGGTGAGCAGCGCGACGACCACGGCGCCGAGCAGGACGACCGCGCGTCGGGTGGACGTCACGGCGGGCGACTACTCGCGCAGCAGGTCCAGGGCCTGCGCGAGGTCGGGCGGGTAGGGGCTGGTGAACTCGACGCGGCGGCCGTCGGCCGGGTGGTCGAAACCCAGGATGTGCGCGTGCAGCCACTGCCGTTCGAGTCGCAGGCGCTTGGCGAGCGACGGGTCGGCGCCGTAGGCCAGGTCACCCACGCAGGGGTGGCGCAGCGCGGAGAGGTGCACCCTGATCTGGTGGGTGCGTCCAGTCTCCAACCGGACGTCGAGCAGGGACGCGGCCCGGAACGCCTCGATCGTGTCGTAGTGGGTGATGCTCGGCTTGCCGTCGGCGACCACGGCGAAGCGGTAGTCGTGCTTGGGATGCCGGTCGATCGGGGCGTCGATGGTGCCGCTGCTAGGGTCCGGATGCCCCTGGGCCACGGCGTGGTACCGCTTGGTGACCGTGCGCTCCTTGAAGGCGCGCTTCAGCGCGGTGTAGGCGTGCTCCGACGTGGCGACCGCCATGACACCGGTGGTGCCGACGTCGAGACGGTGCACGATGCCCTGCCGCTCGGCCGCGCCCGAGGTGGCGACGCGGTAGCCCAGCGCCGCGAGGCCACCGACGACCGTGGGCCCCGTCCAGCCGGGGCTCGGGTGGGCAGCCACGCCGACGGGCTTGTCGACCACGACGATGTCGTCGTCGGCGTACAGGACGCCCAGCCCGGCGACGACCTCCTGCGGACCGGCGATGCCGGCCGTCCCCGCGTCGGGCGCGGGCTCGGGGAGCTCGACCTCCAGCCACGAGCCGGCCGTGAGCCGGTCGGACTTGATCGCGGCCCGGCCGTCCAGCGCGACGCGGCCGTCCTCGGTGAGCGCGGCGGCGACCGTGCGGGAGAGCCCGAGCAGCCGGGACAGGCCCGCGTCGACGCGCATGCCGTCCAGGCCGTCGGGCACGGGGAGGCTGCGGGTGTCACTCACCGGCCGGCTCGCGCTTCTTCGCGGCGCGGGTGCCGTCCAGCTCGCGGCCAGTGAGGGCCAGCAGCACGAGCAGGATCCCGCCCGAGACGATCGAGGAGTCGGCGACGTTGAACACGGGCCAGATCCGCCCGTCTGGCGCGAACAGGGACACGAAGTCGACGACGTGGCCCTCCAGCGGCCCGGGCGCCCGGAAGAGGCGGTCGGTGAGGTTGCCCAACGCGCCGCCGAGCACGAGCCCCAGCGCCACGGCCCAACCGGCGGAGCGCAGCCGGCGCGCCACGCGGACGATCACGACGATGACCGCGATCATGATGATCGACAGCACCCACGTGTAGCCGGTGGCCAGCGAGAACGCCGCCCCCGGGTTGCGCAGGAGCTGCAGGTACACGAGCCCGCCTAGTACCGCGACGGGCTCGCGACCCTCCAGCTGCGCGACCGCGACCACCTTCGTCACGACGTCGAGCGCCAGTACCAGCGCCGCGAGCGCGGCGAGCACCCTCACGCGTGGCGGGGCGGTGGCCTGCGCGGCTTCTTCCGGTTTCACCGCTCCATCATCGCCTACGGCCCCACCGGCGTCCGTGCGCGGTAATCGGCACCGGTGCGGGCGACCTCACGCACCTCGCCCTCGGGGGTCCGCGGGGCGGTGCCAGCGGGCCAGGCGACCGCGGGCGTCGACCGCGCGGATCCGGTCCTCGGTGGCGCCGCGGACCTCGGCGGTAGTGACGACGAGCAGTTGGTCCAGCTCGCGCAGCCGCGTCTCCCCGTTCGGGGTGAAGGCCTCCTCGCCGCGCACGACGAGGCTGACGGTGGCGCCGCGGGGCAGCCGCAGCTCACGCAGGTACACCCCGCGCAGCGCCGACCCGACGGGCACGCGCACCTGCAGCAGGTCGGCGCCCAGTTCGTCGAGCGGGGCGGCGTCGACCTCGATCTCGCGGGGCTCCATCGGACCCGCGACGCCGAGCATGCGCGCTGCCCGGGGCAGCGTCGTGCCCTGCAGCAGGGTGAGCACCACGACGAGGACGAACACGACGTCGACCAGCGCCCGGGCCTGCGGCGCGCTCTCCTGCTCGATCAGGGCGATGAGCGCGAGCACGATGGGCACGGCGCCGCGCAGCCCCGACCAGGACAGGAACGCCTGCTCCCGCCACGGCATCCGGAACGGCGTGGCGGCGACCAGCACCGACAACGGCCGCGCCGCGAGGATCAGCACCAGTCCCGCGACCAGTGCGGGCACCACGGCGTCGAGCAGCCGGGGCGGGGAGGCGTACAGCCCGAGCAGCACGAACAGCCCGATCTGGGCCAGCCAGCCCGTGCCCTCGGCGAAGGAGAGCACGCCGCCGCGGTGGGGCAGCCGGGAGTTGCCCAGCACGAGCGCGGCGACGTAGGTGGCGAGCAGACCAGACGCGTGGGCGAACTGCCCGGTGGCGAACGCGAGCACGCAGACGGCGATGGTGGCGAGCGGGTACAGACCCGTGGACGGCAACGCCGCGCGCCGCAGCGCCCACGCTCCGCCGATCCCGAACAGCACCCCGATCAGCACGCCCGCGCCGAGCTCGTAGACCGCCAGCACCGGCGTCAGCCAGGTGATCGGGTCGTCCGACGCCAGCAGGACGACGGCGAGGAGGACCGGCGCGTCGTTCATGCCCGACTCCAGCTCCAGCGCACCCCCGAGCCGGCGGCTGACCCCGACGCCGCGCAGCACGCTGAACACCGCCGCCGCATCGGTGGACGAGAGCACCGCGCCCCACAGGAACGCGGTGCGCCATTCGAGGCCGAGGAGCAGGTGCAGCGACACGCCCACCACCGCGATGCTCACCACCACCGCGACGGTGGACAGCGCGATGCCGACACCGAGAGAGGGCCGCACCGCGTCCCATCGGGTCGTCAAACCACCCTCGACGAGGATCAGCACCAGCGCCGCAAGCCCGATCGACTCGGTCAGCGCCGCGTCGGAGAACTCGATTCCGATCACCGACTCGCCGAGCAACACCCCGATACCGAGGTAGAGCAGCAGCGAGGGCAGCCCGAGGCGGACCGACACGCGCACGGCGAGGACACCGATCAGGACGACCGCGGCTGCGATGCCGAGTAGCTGCTCCAGGCTCGCCATACCACCTCCGCATTCGCGAAATCCTATCTGCGCAGGTGGCGACGCCTCCCGGAGGGGACCGAGTCGAGCTCGGGCGGCACATCGCACCCGGGCGCCCACATCTCGATCATCCTGCTGAACAGTTCCGTGTGCTCGGCGACCCGGGCGTGGTGGGCGTGGGGTGCGAGGCGGACGGTCGCTCCGGGGCCCGCCAGATCGGCCGGCCCCGAGCGCACCGGGCCGTAGAGCCACGCCGGCCGCAGCGGCCCGGTCGTGACGCCGCTGACGATCGGCCGGCGTCAGGTCGCCGGGTCAGGGTCGCCGGGTCAGGGTCGCCAGGTGAGGGTCGCCGGGTCAGGGTCGCCAGGTCAGGGTCGCCGGGTCAGGGTCGCCAGGTGAGGGTGGCCGCGATCCGGGGGCGGACCAGGTGGTCGAGCAGCGCGTCGACCTCGGCGACCCGGGCGGACGGCAGACACAACCGACGGGTGACCCACACCGGGTCCTGGCGGGGCGGTGCCGTTCGCTCCCAGGTCGTCACCGCGGGCTCGATCCCGAGCTCGGCCAGTACCGCCACGGCGTCCTCGGTGGTGGCCGGCTCGGGCCGGCGCAGGCCGTGGAACCGCAGCCACAGCGGATCGAGCCAGGCCATCGGATGTTCGGCGAGCATCTCCACGACCACCCCGCGCCGCGCCGCGCCGGTCAGCGCCGTGACGAACGGCTCGAGGTCGACGACGTTGTGCAGGACGTGGTGGGAGACCACCACGTCGGCGGTGCCGGCCTGCGCGGCGACGTCGGGCCAGCGGCCCAGCACCGTCGCGAACACGACGCCACGGGTGGTGGCCTCGGCGGAGAAGACGTCGAGCATGTCCTGCTGCCGGTCGACCGCGGTCAGGCGTTCGGCGCCTTCCGCCAGCGCGAACGCGGCGTCACCACCGCCGCACCCGACGTCGAGCACGCTGCCGCCGGTACCGAGCAGGGCGAGCCCGGCCGCCCTCGACGGGGTGTCGGTCGGCACAGGGGGAGCGTGGAAGGACGCCGCGTCGTGGTGCCACGGGTCGGTGTCCGCCCGGGCCAGGATCTCGGGCGGGATGCCGCGCCCGGCCTGGAGCTCCGCCCACCGCCCCGCCGCACCCCCACCCACCCGATCACCCTAAGCACCCCCGCGAGTCGGGGCCGGAGTGGGCGCGAGTCGGGGCCTGAGTGCGCGACCGGTGCTGGACCGAAACCACGGCGCAGCGGCCGGCGTCCCGCTCTCACCCGCCGAGCAGCACCTCGAGGCGCTCACGCAAGCGGGACTCGTCGCCTACGAGCTCGACCGTCTTGTCGCGGCTGCGTGCGCCCGCGACCAGGCCGACGTCGCCGCGGCGCAAACCGAAGGCTTCGGCCAGGACGTCGGCGACGGCTGCGTTCGCACCCCCTTCGACGGCGCGCGCCCGCACCGCCACGATCAACGCCGGGCCACGCGGGCCGTCCCACCGGCCACCGAAACCGTCGCCACGAGCCCCGGGCCGAACCCGGACCGTGATCTTCATCCGGCGCACCCGGACCCCGACTCGCGCGCGTCCAGACCCCGACTCGCGCGCACTCAGACCCCGACTCGCGGGCTCTTGGGGGGCGGTTCGTGGGTGAGGTGGATGTGGACTTCGGTGGTCGTGTCGTCGGGGGCGGCCACCGCGCCGGTGGTGGTCGGGACGGGTACCGGTGCGTAGACGACCGTGGTCGCCAGCACCTCGCCCGCGACGAACGGCTCGTGCGTGCGGACCGCGTCGAGGACCGGGGCGGGGGCGTCCACGGTGAGCACGATGCGATCGGAGACGTCGAGGCCGGCGTCGCGACGGGCCTGCTGCACCACCCGGACCAGGTCCTTCGCGGTGCCCTCCACCGCCAGCGCCGGGGTGACGGACGTGTCGAGGACCACCAGTCCGGTGTTCCCCGGCAGTGCCGTGGTCTCCTCCGGATCCGCGGCCACCAGCTTCTCGACGAACTCGCCCTCCAGCAGCGTGATCCCTCCGGCCGTGACCGTGCCGTCGGGGGCCCGCTCCCACTCCCCCGCCTTGACCGCGCGGATCACCTTCTGGGTGTCGCCGCCCAGGCGCGGCCCGCAGGCCCGGGCGTTGACGGCGATCTCGAAGCGGCCGTGCGCAGCCACGTCGGTGGTGAGCACGACGTCCTTCACGTTGACCTCGTCGCGCAGGATGTCGGCGAACGGCCCCAGTGACGCGGCGTCGAGCGCCGCGACCGTGAGCGTGGCCAGCGGCAGCCGGACCCGCAGCCGCCGCGCCTTGCGCAGTGACTGCGCCGAGCTCGCCACCTGCCGGACACGGTCCATGGCCGTCGTCAATGCGTCGTCACGTGGCAGCTCCGACGAGGTCGGCCAGTCCGTCAGGTGCACCGACCGACCGCCCGTCAACCCCTGCCAGAGCGTCTCCATGGTCAGCGGGAGCAGCGGCGCGGCCACCCGGGCCGTCACCTCCAGCACGGTGTGCAGGGTGTCGACGGCGTCCGAGTCGCCGGCCCAGAACCGGTCCCGGGAACGGCGGACGTACCAGTTGGTCAGCGCCTCGGCGTGGTCGCGGATCAGCGCGCACGCACCCGCGATGTCGTGGCCGTCCATGGCGGCCGTCACGCCGTCGACCAGCGCCGCTGTCCGCGCGAGCACGTAGCGGTCCAGGACGTTCGCCGAGTCGGTGCGGAACTCGCCCCGCCGCCCGGCCGCGCCGGCGTAGAGCGACAGGAAGTACCACGTGTTCCACAGCGGCAGGATCGCCTGCCGGACACCCTCGCGAATGCCCTGCTCGGTGACCACCAGGTTGCCGCCGCGCAGGATCGGGCTCGCCATGAGGAACCAGCGCATGGCGTCGGAACCGTCGCGGGAGAAGACCTCGTTGACGTCGGGGTAGTTGCGCCGCGACTTCGACATCTTGAGCCCGTCGTCGCCCAGCACGATGCCGTGCGCGACGCACGCGCGGAACGCCGGACGGTCGAACAGCGCCGTGGCCAGCACGTGAAGCGTGTAGAACCAGCCACGGGTCTGGCCGTTGTACTCGACGATGAAGTCACCCGGGTAGTGGTTCTCGAACCACTCGGTGTTCTCCATCGGGTAGTGCACCTGCGCGAACGGCATCGAACCCGACTCGAACCAGCAGTCGAGCACCTCCGGCACGCGGCGCATGGTGGAACGCCCCGTCGGGTCGTCCGGGTTGGGACGCGTGAGGTCGTCGATGTAGGGACGGTGCAGATCGGTGGGCCGGACGCCGAAGTCACGCTCCAGCTCGTCGAGCGAGCCGTAGACGTCGACGCGAGGGTACTGCGGATCGTCGGACGTCCACACCGGGATCGGCGAACCCCAGTACCGGTTCCGCGAGATCGACCAGTCGTGCGCACCCTCGAGCCACTTGCCGAACTGGCCGTCGCGCACGTGTTCGGGCACCCACGTGATCTGCTGGTTCAGCTCCACCATCCGGTCGCGGAACGCCGTGACCTGCACGAACCACGAGTCGACAGCTCGCTGGATCAGCGGGTTACCGCACCGCCAGCAGTGCGGATACGGGTGGTCGTAGGTCTCGTGCCGCAGCAGGACACCGTGGACGTAGGGGGCCGTGCCGTCCTTGAGGTCGCGGATGATCTGCAGGTTGGCGTCGAAGACCTGCATGCCCTCGTACGGGGGCACGCGGGCGTCGAACTCGCCGCGGGTGTCCACCGGGACGACGGCCTCGATGCCCGCCGCGTCGGTGATGACCTTGTCCTCCTCACCGAACGCGGGAGCGATGTGGACGATCCCGGTGCCGTCGTCGACGGTGACGTAGTCCGCTGCCAGCACGCGGTGGGCGTTCTCCCAGCCGGCGAAGAAGTCGAACGGCGGCGTGTAGGACAGGCCGAGCAGCTCCGAGCCCTTCATCACCCGCAGGACCGTCGGCTCCTCCCCCAGCTCTCGCGCATAGTGCCCCACCCGTGCGGCCGCCAGCAGGTACCGCTCCCCGCGCTCTGCGGGGACGTCGGCGGGGGGGTTGCGGGCCACCAGCGCGTAGTCCACGTCGGGGTTGACCGCCATGGCCAGGTTCGAGGGGAGGGTCCACGGTGTGGTGGTCCAGATCAGCGCCAGTGCCCCGTCGAGATCGGCGCGGCCGGGGTCGGACGCCGGGGCGGTCAGCCGCAGGCCCACGGTGACCGCCGGGTCCTGCCGGTCCAGGTAGACGTCGTCCATCTTGGTCTCGGTGGCCGACAGCGGGGTGCCGTCGTGCCAGCAGTACCAGAGCACCCGGAAGCCGGAGTAGACCAGACCCTTGTCCCACAGGGTTTTGAAGGCCCACATGACGCTCTCCATGTAGTCCAGGTCGAGTGTCTTGTAGTCGTGGTCGAAGTCCACCCAGCGGGCCTGACGGGTGACGTAGGCGCGCCACTCGTCGGTGTAGCGCAGCACGGAGGTGCGGCAGGCCTCGTTGAAGGCCGCGATGCCCATCTCCTCGATCTCCGACTTGTCCTTGATCCCGAGCTGATGCTCGGCCTCCACCTCCGCAGGCAGGCCGTGGGTGTCCCAGCCGAAGCGACGCTCGACGCGACGGCCACGCATCGTCTGGTAGCGCGGCACGACGTCCTTGACGTAGCCGGTGAGCAGGTGTCCGTAGTGCGGAAGGCCGTTGGCGAAGGGAGGGCCGTCGTAGAAGACGAACTCGTTGCTGCCGGCGTCCCCGGCCGGTCGAGCCTCGACGGAGGCGACGAACGTGCCGTCGGCCTCCCAGGCGTCCAGCACCTCGCGTTCGAGTGCGGGGAACGACGGGTGAGCGGGAACGGTGGGGTAGCTGCCGTGATCGGACGTCATCGGTGGTGCTCCTCGTGCGGCGGTCGTTCGGCCGGCACGGGGACGACGACCGTCTTCAGGCGCCGCGGTACCACCCCGCTTGCCCCCCAAGGATGGAGGGCCACTCATCGGACGGCTGTGACGGGCCGCTCCCGTCCGGTTCTACTCCGCGCACTCGCCGGGGCGGTACGCGTTTCTTCCGGAGGCTCCCCGGTGATGGCCGGATCGGTGCCTGTGGAACAAGAGTAGCGCCGGGGGGCCACCCGGTACTCCCCGGACCTGCGGGCCGACGCTCAGCGAGCGGCGGCGGAGTGGCGACCCGACAGGGTGCGGTCGGGACCGCACCAGCCGCAGGGGGTGAAACCGAGCTCGACGGCCTCGCGAACCGGCAGGGGGATGACCGGCCGGGCGACGAGCGCCCGGCACCCCGTCACGTGGTAGCGGGGCTGCTCGTCGACCACGACGACCTCGTCGTCCAGTCCGGCGACGATCGCCGCGGCCCCGGGATCGTGCCGCTCCTCGGGTGCCTCGTCCTCGACCCCGCCGGGCCGCATGTCCACACGGGTACCGGCGGTGTCGGCCCTCCTGGCCGATCCACCGCCGCCCGTGTTGCTCGCGGCGGTGTCGCTGCCGGTCGAGGCGCTACCGGCCGTGCCGGTCGAGCCGCTGCTCCTGGCACCACCGGCGGTGCTGCCGCCGGCCGCACCGCTGCCCATGCCACCACCGGCGGTGCTGTGGGTCTCGGGCGGGGCATCGTGGGCGGGCACACCGGCCTCTCCCGCACGCCCGTTCTCGGTCGACCACGTGTCGCCCGGGCGCTGTGCGTCCGGCGAGGTGAGGGCGACCGCAGCCTTGTCGTCGGCGGGGGGATCCGGCCGGTCCCCCGAGGCGTCGAACGTCGCGGGTCCACGGGCTGCGGGCTCGGACGCCGTGGGCCCCGACGCCACACGCCCGGGCTCCCTGACCCCGGGAGGGGACGACGGGGGAGTGGTGGAGCCGAACGTCGGAGATTCGGGTGCGGTCGAGCTGGGCCCGCTCGACTCGAACATCGCGGATCCGGACATGGTCGACACGGGGAACGAGTCGGACGACGTCGAGCCGGCCGTTCGGGAGTCGGACCCACGGGAGTCGGACCCACGGGAGTCGGACCCACGGGAGTCGGACCCACGGGAGTCGGACCCACGGGAGTCGGACGCCGAGCCGGATCTTGTGTCCCCAGCGGTGGAGATGGACGTCGTGGACTCGGCCTGTGCCGGTCCGGGCGCCTCGGACGTAGGAACTGCCTGCTCGGGCACAGAGCTACCCGTCGTGGTCGGCCCGACCGGGACAGGTCCCGTCGGGGGCGGCCCCGACTGCACAGCTCCCGACCGCACAGCTCCCGGCTGACCAGAACCCGCATGGACAGAACCCGGACCACGTCCGCCGCCCGGCTCCGCGGGGCCGTCGACATCCTGATCGATTCCCGCCTGCTGGACGCCAGGAGCCCTCAGCTGTCGATAGGAGACCCTCTCCGTGGACACGGCGGCAGGATCGACCTCCTGCGGGTGCGCGGGGGGCCGTGCCTCGCCCGGGCCGGTGTCGGCTCCAGAGCGGTGGGGTTCGCGACCGGGCTCCCGTTCCCCGCGATCCGGGCTCTCGCCCGTCGTGCCCGCGGGTGGAGGCGCATCCGCATCTACTGCCGCGACCGGGCGGCTGAAACCGGATTCAGTTACTGACGGTGACGAAAACAGAGCCGATGAGGGGTTCTCAGGTTCAGCGCCGGACGGTTGCGCCGAAGAGCCGGACGGTTGGACGACGGGTATGATGATCGTCTGCTGGGCATCCGACTCGAAGTTGATCCGCGTCGAGGACCCGAGGTTCGGCGGCTGAGCACCGTCGGCTCCCCCACCTCCGGAGACCGAGGGCACCGGTCCGGAGCGCGGAAGCACCGGCAGGGCCTCCGTGACCGGGTCGCCTGCATCGAGGATCGAGCTCGACGCCTCGTCCGGTTCGGGGACGGGATCAGCACCGGCCCGGACAGCGGACCGGCGTTGCAGCCCGTCTACGAGCAGGACCGCCGCGGCGGCCACACTCATGCCGACGGACACCCACGCCCACAGGACGCTGCCCGAGAGCAGGGCCACCACGAGGAGGCCGAAGGCGATCAGGACGAGGATCAGGACCAGCAGCAGCACGCTTCACTCCGTGTGCGGCGGCGCGGCACCGTTGCGCCGCGCCGCCCGTGTAGGTCTCCGGTCGGGCTTCCGGAGTCTCAGCTGCCGGCGTCGGCGCGCTGGCCGTAGCCGGTCGCCGCATACCCGCCGGTCGCACCGGCCCGGGCGTCGGACGGGGCCGCGGACCCACGCTCACCGAGGTCCCTGAGCTGGGACTCCAGGTACGTCTTGAGCCGGGTCCGGTACTCGCGTTCGAAGGTCCGGAGCTCGTCGATCTTCTTCTCGAGCACGGACTTGTCACGCGTGATGGTGCCGATTATCTCTTTCTGGCGGCGTTCGGCGTCGCCGACCAGCGTGGCAGCCTTGTCGCGGGACTGCCGTTCGAGGGTCTCGGCCCGGGTGCGGGCGTCGTTCAGCATCGTCTCGGCCCGCGCACGGGCGTCGTTGACCAGGCCGTCGGACTTGGTCCGAGCCTCCGACAGCAGCTGCTGGGACTTGGTCCGGGCATCAGTGAGCATGGTGTCGGCCTCGGTCTTGGCCTCGGAGGTGAGCCTCTCGGCCATCTCCTGGGCCATGCTCAGCACCTTGGCGACCTGGACGTGGTGATCACCGCCGTGGTCGCCCTGGTCGGCCATGGAGGGCGGCGGTGCGGACATGGAGCGCTGCGGCTCCATGCGCTGCTGCAGCGGCGGCTCCGGGCGTTGCATCTGCTGTGTGGGAGGCGCCATCGACCCTCCCATCTGGGCAGGCGGGCGCGAGCGCGCGTCCTCCAGGTCGGCCTGGGCGTTACCGAGGCTCTGCTCGAGCTGAGAAACCTGCTCGCGCAGGTCCTCGTTCTCCTCGATCAGGCGCGCCAGTTCGGCTTCGACCAGGTCGAGGAACGCGTCGACCTCGTCCTCGTTGTAACCCCTCTTACCAATGGGGGGCTTGCTGAACGCGACGTTGTGAACATCGGCGGGCGTCAGCGGCATCGGATCACCTCATGCAGGTCCTCGGCGGCGGCACCGCGCGACTGGGGCTCACTACGGCGTCGGCTGGGCAACGTTCATCAGTATGAACACGGCCAGCAACAGAACCATAATCGACAGGTCCAGTCCTACGCCGCCGATCCGGACGACCGGGATCACTCTGCGCAACAATTTCACGGGCGGGTCGGTGGCCGAGAAGATCAACTCGAGGGCGACCGCGCTCGACCCTGCGGGGACCCACTGGCGAGCGAAGCTGCGCACGATCTCCGCGACGATGCGTGCCGTGAGCAGCAGCCAGAAGAAGAACAGGGCGTAGTAGAGGACGAACTGGATGGCGAGGGACACGCCCTCAATCCTGTCGGAAGTGCCCGCGTTCTGCGAGCTTCCGGGCGTCGTCCGCGGAGACCTCGACGTCGGCGGGTGTGAGAAGGAATACTCGACTCGTCACCTTGTCGATGGATCCGCGCAGCGCGAACGCCAGCCCGGCGGCGAAGTCGACGAGCCGCTTGGCGGCTGCGTCGTCCAGCTCGGTGAGGTTCATGATCACGGGAACGCCGTCGCGGTAGCGCTCGCCGATCGTGCGCGCCTCGTTGTAGCTGCGCGGCTGCAGGGTGGTGATGCGGGCCAGTGCCGCCTGGCCCCTGGCCGGTTCGCGCGGCTCGGGCACCGCGGGTGGGCGTTCGGACGACCGTGCGGGCTCGCGCTGGGCATAGTCCTGGTCCGCGTCCGGATCCATCGCGAGCGAGCCCCGCACGGCGGATGGTCCCGGTCCGCGGACAGGCTCACGGAACGGCTCCCGTACGGACGCCAGCGTCCGGTCCACGATCGTCGGCCGGGACGGGCGGTGGTCCCACTCGTCGTCGTAGCCGTCATCGCGCCGGTCTCCGCGTCGGGCGTCACGGTCGTCGGAGGCGTCCCTGCGGGCGTAGCGGTCCTCGTCCCAGCCTTCGTCGACGGGCTCACGGACGGCACGACGCGCGGCCGCGTGCCGCTCCAGCCCGTCGGTGTACTCACCGAGCTCCTCGGCGGGCACCATGCCGAAGTACGCCTTCAGCCTGTACATCGCGCCCATCCGAGCTCCCATCATCGACGCCCCCGACCTCGGCCGCTCCCCAGCGGCCGGCGATCATCAGGAGGTTAACCGTCGATCCCCCACGAGCGCCGTTCCGACACGCACCACGTCGGATCCATGGCGGATCGCCGCTTCAAGATCGCCGCTCATGCCCGCCGACAAGGTTGTGGCCTGCGGAAACGCTGCCCGCAGATCGGCCGCTGCGGTCGCCACCGCTGCGAACGCGTCGTCCGGGTCGACGCCGAGCGGCGCCACGGCCATGAGTCCGTCGAGGCGCAGCCCGGCGCAGCCCGCGACGTGCTCGGCGAGCGGGCCCAGCCCGGTGCGGGGCACCCCGCCCCGCTCCGGATCGCCGTCGAGACTCAGTTGGAGCAGTACCGACAGCGGCCCACCACGGTCACCGGCGTCTCTGGTGCGCCGGGCGGCGACATCGAGGGCGTCGGCGAGGCGGACCGAGTCGACCGATTCCACCCGTTCGGCCCAGCGGGTGGCGGCCGCGGCCTTGTTCCGTTGGAGGCCTCCGACGAGGTGCCAGCGGGGGGTCGCCGCGGGCCGCAACGTGGCGACCGCCTCGACCTTGGCCCCGGCCTCCTGTACACGGTTCTCGCCGAACGACGTGAGCCCGAGGTCGAGCAGCACCGCCACGTCGGACGCCGACACGGTCTTGGTCACCGCCAGCAACGCGACATCGCCGACCTCGCGGCCGGCCGCGCCGCAGGCGGCGTCGATCCGCTCCCGGACGGCCGCCAGTCTGCGCGTGAGTTCCTCGCGACGGTCGCCGGTCACGTCGTTCCCCGTCCCCGGGTGCGGCCGGGGACCGGACGCGCGACCGTGCTCAGCCCGCGTCGAGCCACGTGATCCCCGCCAGGCGCCCGGTCCGCCGGTCGCGGCGGTGGCTGTAGAGGTCGCGGTCCTCCAGGGTGCAGCGCGGGTCACCGCCGATGCGGGCCACTCCGAGCGCGGTGAGCTGGCGGTGGAGCCCGGCCCGCAGGTCGAGTCCGGGCGTGCCGCGCCGGGTCCGGACACCGCTGCCGGGCAGTACGGCGTCCACCTGGGCACGCATCGCAGCGGGCACCTCGTAGCAGCCCCCGCACACCGCCGGGCCCAGCAGCACCTCGACGGCGCCGATTCGCGCGCCCAGGGCCTCCATGGCCGCGACGGTGGCCGGGAGCACGCCCGCGGCCGCACCGACCCGCCCGGCGTGGGCCACACCGACCACTCCGGCCCCCGGATCGGCGAGCAGCACCGGCACGCAGTCCGCGGCGAGTACCGCGAGCCCGACACCGGGCAGCGCCGTGACCGCCGCGTCGGTGCCGGGGCGGTCGGGTTCACCGGAGCGGGGGACGACGTCCACCATGGCGACCCGCGTGCCGTGCACCTGATCGAGGAACACGACCGGCACACCGAGCTCGGTCGAGAGCCGCCGCCGGTTGGACGCCACGGCGACCCGGTCGTCCCCGACGCCGCTGGACAGGTTGAACGACGTGAAGTCCCCCGTCGAACGCCCACCCGCCCGGGTGCTGACGACCCGGCGGACCCGCGCAGCGCTCACGTGACCCTTCGTACCACTCACCGGCTCACGAACACCGCGTGCGGTGTGCGGGCGCCCGTGTGCCTCGGGCAGCGCGGCCCGACCGGGCGGTGTCACCTCTTCATGAACGGTGGCACGTCCACGTCGTCGTCGTCGAGATCGGCGGACAGCGCCTGGGTGTGGACCGACGCGGCGCGCTCCGGCACGATCGGCGTCGCGGCGGGATGGGTGTTCTCGGCCGCCGGTGCGGTGTGCTCGACCTGCTCGCGGCGCTCGGGCTGCCGCGGGGCCGGCGGCGCGTAGGGGTTCGGCGGGTAGGGGTTCGGCGGGTAGGGGTTCGGCGGGTAGGGGTTCGGGGCCGATCCGGTGGGATGCGGCAACGTGCCGGCCTGGTTCGCACCCGCTCCGCCGTTGCCGCCGGAACTCCCGCCGCCGTAGCCCTGGCCGTTCCCGGCCGTGGCGCCGTGACCGTTGCCGCCCGGGTCGACCGCGGCTCGAGACGGGTTCGCCGAGGTCGTGCTGCCGCTCACGCCCGTCGCGACGACACCGCCGACCGGGCGCGAGCCGACCGCCGTGGGCTCCATCTTCTTGTGGGTCGGGCCCCCGGCCTCGAAGCCCGCCGCGATGACGGTGACGCGGACCTCGTCGCCGAGCGAGTCGTCGATCACCGTGCCGAAGATGATGTTGGCTTCGGGGTGCGCGGCCTCCTGCACCAGGGAGGCGGCCTCGTTGATCTCGAACAGCCCGAGGTCGGAGCCACCGGCGATGGACAGCAGGACACCCTGCGCGCCGTCCATCGAGGCCTCCAGCAGTGGCGAGTTGATCGCCTTGCCCGCGGCCTGCACGGCGCGGCCCTCCCCACGGGCGGACCCGATACCCATGAGCGCGCTGCCCGCGCCCGACATCACCGACTTGACGTCGGCGAAGTCCAGGTTGATCAGACCGGGCGTCGTGATCAGGTTCGTGATGCCCTGCACGCCGGAGAGCAGCACCTCGTCCGCCGACCGGAAGGCGTCCATCAGGCTGACACCGACATCACCCAGCTGGAGCAGCCGGTCGTTCGGGATGACGATCAGGGTGTCGCACTCGTTGCGCAGGCCCTGGATACCCTCCTCGGCCTGCCCGGCGCGGCGGCGGCCCTCGAAGGTGAACGGGCGGGTGACGACACCTATGGTCAACGCGCCGAGCTTGCGGGCGATCGACGCCACGACGGGCGCTCCACCGGTGCCGGTCCCACCACCCTCGCCGGCGGTCACGAAGACCATGTCGGCCCCCTTGATGACCTCCTCGATCTCCTCGCGGTGGTCCTCGGCGGCCTTGCGGCCGACCTCGGGGTTCGCGCCCGCGCCCAGACCTCGTGTGAGCTCGCGTCCGATGTCGAGCTTGACGTCGGCGTCCGACATCAGGAGGGCCTGCGCGTCGGTGTTCACCGCGATGAATTCGACGCCCTTGAGGCCGACCTCGATCATGCGGTTGACGGCATTGACGCCGCCGCCACCGATACCGACGACCTTGATCACGGCCAGGTAGTTGTGGGGTGGCGTCATGGCGCACCTTCCAGTCGAGCTCGGGTCCGTCCCCGGGGGTCCGGGCCAACGCCTTCGAACGCTAGGTCGCCAACTCGTCGCGGTCCAGCAGGCGCGCCGTACGGCAACAACCCGCCGATCGGGTCGAGTGCCTGCTCATCGCCGGACGGTCGGGAGATCCGGGCTGGTGACGTCGTACACCTGACCGGGCTGGGTGAGGATCGCCGAGAGTGCCGTGGCCTTGTCCGCGGCCCGCTCGGGTGTGCCCCACCGTACCCGGCGGTCCTGGTCCAGGCCGAAGGACACCTGTGCGGGGGCACCGGGACCGGACACCGAGACGTCGACCGTGCGGATCAGGCCCCGCACCTGGGCGGGCAGGGCCGTGAGCGCGGCGAGCGCGTCGCGCGTGGCCGGGTCGTCCGGCCCCGCCGCGCCGAGCGCCAGGC
>JAJAZD010000020.1 GCA_026785945.1 Pseudonocardia sp.
ACCGTGATGCCGGCGTCGGTGAGCATGCCGAGGTCCAGCGCCCAGGCGCGGACGGACCGCTCGATCCACAGGTTCTCCGCGGCGTACACGTGCACGCGGGCCTGGACGTCGTCCATGCCGGTGACGCGGCGCAGGTGCGCGAACGCCTGCTCGGTGCGGCCGGTGACGTTGGCGTAGCCGAAGTGCGTGACCAGGTGGCATGGCGAGCAAAGGCAGATGAGCCGGCGCAGGGCCTAGACGCCGGTGGGTTCGTCGTAGTGCCAGCGCTCGTGCACCTCGAGCCGCCGGCCGGCGGTGCGGTCCTCGCCGTCGCCGCATGCCTCGCACCGGTGCCCGGCCCGGCGCAGGATCGGGCGACGGAGCCGTTCCCAGTCCTGCTCGGTGACGCAGGAGCGGACGTTGGTGAACCAGCACGAGCGCGGTACGAGGTCGACGAACAGGCCGGCCCCGAACGTGCGGTCCTCCCCCGGCAGCAGCTCGGGTACCTCGGGTCGGGCGGTCCACCGCTCCAGACCGGGTGAGGGTGGGCGGGGGTCGTACCAGCGGCGGGCCTTGGGGTCCCAGCGGGCGCCGAGAGCCTTCGCGGCGTCCTTCTCGGCGTAGGCGACGTCCAGGTACGCCCGCCCGGCCGCGCTCGTGCTCGGGCGCGACCTGGAAGGTTCGTGCACCATCGGTGATTCCCCGATCGCTCGATGTGGGCACTGCTGGTCAGGGTCGCATCCGCCGCGGACCCGGCGCCAGACGCTCGGCGACGCTTCCGTACGCCCGGCGCGGTGGTTGGTGCTGACGTGTCACCCGGGCATCTGGTCCCAGGTGCGGCCGTCGAGCAGCCGGCCACCGGCCTTCGGGGTGGGGCCGCCCCACTGCTTGAAGAAGTACGGCACGCCCGCCGCGGTGCAGGCGTCGCGGAGCGCGGCGGGCCACAACGGGTCCATCCGGCGGGCCCCTGGCCCGGACTCCCCACCGGCGATCACCCACCCGATCTCGTCGAGGTCGAGCCCGTGCAGCGGCCCGAGCAGCGGCTCACACGACAGGAACCGCACCGCCGCGGGCACCTGTCGGAGCTCGTCGACCCGGGCGGCGACGTCCATGCTCTCCACCGACACGCCCATCCACACGTTGCGCGGCCACGGCAGGTCGGGCGCGAGCCGGCGCAGCCTGGTCGCCCGCTTGGTCAACACCTGGTAAGTGTGGTGTGGGGTGGCCGCCATGACCGCGAACACCCGCGCCACGAACTCCGACGGGACGCGGGCGTGGAACAGATCCGACATGGAATTGACGAACACCACCCGCGGCTCGCGCCACCGCAACGGCGCGGTCAGCGCCTGCTCGTGGACGGTCACCCCGAACCCCGGGCCGGAGGTGCGCGGGTCGCCGTCGTTCTGGTACTTCGCCGACCCCATCGCCTTCAACCGCCGCGCCAGGGTCAGCGCGTAGCAGTGATCACAGCCCGCCGAGATGCGATCGCATCCGGTGGTCGGGTTCCACGTGACCTCGGTCCACTCGATCCGTGACCGTGTACTCATCGCCGATCTCCTCTCTCCTCATCCTGCTCGGAATGTCTGGTCGTGGTGATTCGTGGATGCGGCCAGCGGTGTCGGTCTCGCCATCTGGTGCGGGTGCCGGCGGGTTCGCGTCAGGGCCGGGTGTCGCCCGGAGCGCGGCCATCTCCGCGTAGGGCACCCACTGCTCCGCCCAGCGGGCCCACCACGAGCTGTTCCCGCCGTGCACCTCCCATCCGGCCATCCGGCGGGCCCGGTGCGCGGCCCGGCGGGCGTCGGCGACTTCGAGCGCGGCCCGGACTGCGACGACCAGCGGGGCGTTCGGGTCGGTCTCGGCGAGCACCGCGACCCGGTGCGCCACCGCCACCGCACCCGCCAGCCCGGACAGCTCGGGATTCGGCTCTGCGACGCCCGGTAGTTCTGCCGGTACCGCGTTCGTCGACGCCACCGTCGTGGTCGATGTCCGAGCGGGGGTCACCGAGACGGTCAGTGGTTGATCAGTCGCGCTCATCGTCTGGTCACTTGTCCCGGTTCCGGATCATCCGCAGCGTGGGCGGGGGCGTGGCGTCACCGAGGACGGCTCGGTCTAGGTCGACCTGTCGACGCGCGGCCAGGTCCCGGCACCTGCTCGGGGCGTCGCGGCACACGATCATGTGGTCCCCGACCTGGTCGTCGGTGAGGACCTCGACGTCGGTGTAGCGGCCGATCTCGTCGCGTTCCCACCGAGTGCGACCGCACAGCCCGCAGGTCGGGAGGCTGGTGCCGTGATCGGCCTCCAGCGCGTTGCGGGCACGCACCCGACTGACCCGGGGCGAGGTCCGGTAGCCGCACGTGCAGCACGCCCGGACCTTGTCGCCCGCCGCGGGTGCCAGCCCGGCGAACAGGTGGGGGCGGGCGGTCTCGGCCATCACCGGGTCGTCCTCGCGTAGCGCAGCCACGTCGCCCGGTCCAGCTCCAGCTCGGTGCGCGGCCGCGCCAGCTCGGGGTGCTCGGCGCGGGCCAGCCGCTCACCGGCCGGGGACAGCGCAGCGGTGACGACGAGGGAGCCGGCGTACTCGCCGATGCCCAGACTCAGCCCCCGGTCGGAGCTGGACAGCTCCAGGTACACCGTCGGGACCGTGTCGTCGTCCTGCGCCGGGTCGGCGCCGGGGTCGGATGTCCAGATGCGCAGGAACGTGTAGCGGAGCACGTTCGGCTTCGGCGCTGGAACGATCGCGTCGA
>JAJAZD010000021.1 GCA_026785945.1 Pseudonocardia sp.
ACGGGCAGCAGGCTTTCGGCAAAGGCCTCGACCGCAAACTTGCGCGCCTTGCTGACCTCTTCATCGGCGCGACGGCGGGCGTTCTCGACCTCGGCCTTGGCCCGCAGGTAGGCGTCGGACAGCTCGGTGTGGGTCTCGAGACCGGGTTCGCTCCGGTGGGCGACGGTGTAGGCCCGAGCAAGGATCGCGGTCGCCGCCCAGGCGACGGCCCGCAACGCGGTCGGCGTCCCGTTGGTGCCGACGACCACCTCCGGTGGCGCGGCGATGTCGTTGTCCTCCACGGCGGTTCCTTCCCCTCGGTGGGTTCCAGGATCGGTGCGGCCGGGTAGCCGCGGCAGGGCCGGAGGCCCCGGGCGCCCCCGGCTGGGAGGCCTGTGGACCTCACCCGCGGGAGACCCTGTGTCCGCCGGGTCAGGGCCGTCCGCCACTACCCGAACCCCGCCGGCGGCGGGACCGTGGAGGCGACCCAAGACGGAGGTGTCGATCATGGTGAAGAAGTCCACGGTCCCCGATGAGGAGAACGGCACGTCGGACACGGACCGGCTCGGTCGGCCCCGGCCACCCGCCGGTGACTGGCTCGTCGTCCCCGACCCGCCGGTCGAGCGCGGCTGGCGGTGGGCGCGCATCGTCGCCCTGATCCCCGGTGACGGCCCGGCACGCTACCGGGTGCGCTGGGTCGGCAACGACCGCGACTCCGTGGTCACCCCGCCGCCGGGTCACCGGATCGAGAGCGCCGCCCGGTGGCCGCACGCCCCGAGCAGCGCGATCGGCCTCTGGCCGCATCCGGCGGGCCACGTCGAGCAGGAAGAAGGTCGATGACCGCACCTGACGATGGGGGAACCGGCGTCGGCGTCGTCGGCCGGGCGGAGAAGTACCCCGACGTGCCGGTGCGGCGCGTGGTGACCCGCGCCGGGCCGGCGCAGGCGCTGCTGCACCGGGGTACTGGTCGAGGCCCTGGCCCGGGTCGCCGGCGAGCTCGGCACGGCCCGGGACACCGAGGTGCTCGCCGCCCGGTTCGCCGAACTCGTCGCCGAGCTGTCCGCCGACCTCGCCGGCCCGGTCGGGGACGCGCTGGCCCGCACGTTCGACACCCGCTCCGCGGACGCCCGGCGGCCGTGCAGGACCTGCTGGGTGAGCGCCAGGACACCGTCGCGTCCCGGTAGGTGCTGCGCGACATCGCCGTCGGCGTCGACGGGACGACCGGGGTGTCGGTGACGAGCGCGAGGCGGCCGACCCTGCCCTGGTGGCCGATGACGAACCGCACGTGCCGGACGAAGCTCCCGACGCTCGTCCAGTGGGGGAGACCGCGCAGGTGCAGGACCAGGCCGGGCAGCTCGCCCTTCGCGCGCATCCACGGGTCGACCGTGGCGGCGAGCACCTCGAAGTCCTCGATGCGCAGGGCCTGGGTCACCCAGGTGGTGTCGGCCACGACGGCGACGCCGTCGAAGGCCCCGAAGACGTGCAGCCCGAGCTGGATGTCGTCGGCGGCGGCGGGCGCGGTGAGGCCCTCGAAACCGGGCAGGGCCTTTCGGCCCCGGTGCGCGGGGCCTGCCGTCACCGCCCCGCGGCGCCGCCGCGGGGTCCGGGGGTACGAAGCCGTGACCCCCGGCAGGGGCGGCCGGGCCGTTCGCCCCTGCCCGCGTCCGGTGCGGCGCGTGATGATCCGGGTGAACCGCCGACCGTCTGCACCGAGGAGTACCGATGACCACGACCGCACGCCGTGTCCTGCCGACCGATCCCGTCCGCTCGATCATGGTCGAGGAACCGGCGGCCGTGGGGCCGGGGGATTCGCTGCTGGCGGTGGCCGAGGAGCTGGTCGCGGGTGGGATCGGGGCGGTGCTGGTGCGGGCGCCCGGCGGCCCGATCGGCCTGCTGTCCGAACGCGACCTCGTCACCGCGTTCGCCTCCGGTGGTGACCTCGGTTCCGGGCAGGCCGCGGACGTGATGACTGCCGACCTGGTGACCGGCGGGAGCGGCGAGACGATCACGTCCGCGGGCCGGCGGATGGACGAGGCCGGCGTCCGGCACCTCCCGGTCTGCGACGGGGAGATCGTCGTGGGGCTGGTGGCGCAGCGGGATGTGCTCGCGGTACTGATCGGGGCGGTCGACGGGTGAGGCGATGATCGCCGACGTCGACCGGCGGTGTCCGGGTTCTACGACATGATCCATCCGGGAGCGAGCGACGTCGCCACCGTCCGAACGGCATGTGGAACGCGAGGGCGAGCGGGCCGGTGTTGGTGGCGGTCCACTCCTCGGTACTGCTGAACGCGACGGCCTGGTCGTCGCGGTCCGGGTCGAAGGTGCGTCCGTCGATCGTGGTCGCCATCCCGCCGCCCGTTCCACCGCACAGCGAGCGCGCGGTGGCGACTGATCGGCGCCGACGTCACAGGCGGTCGATCCGGATCCAGGACCGGCTCGTCGCTGCTGTGCCCCTCATGGCTGTGTCTCTCATGATCGTGCGGTCCTCTCGTCGGCCGGGTCGACGGTCCTCGGCCGCAGCCACGACGGCGAGGGGCGCCGGACCCGCACCGGCGGGTCGGACGATCTCGGGTGCGGTGGACAGGGCCTGGTGGGCAAGGGCGGTGTTGCAGGCGCCGAGGATCGTGTAGTCCTCGATGTCCTCGCCGAGCTTGGCCTTGAGGGTGGCCCTGACGTCGATGGTGGTCAGCACGCCGAAACCCTGGGTGGCGAGGGCGGCGGTGACGGATCTGCACGATACCCGTGGGGGTATGTTCGGAGTCTCGTAGAGCAAACGGAGGTCCACATGTGTCAACGGGTGACGTGCCGGACGTGCACGCGGCCCACCTAACAGCGGGTGCGGTCGACACGTCGAGCAGGTCCTGGCCGGGGTGCCGGTGGCGCAGCGCTGCAGCTGCGCCCCCGCGCCGAGGACGGGTGGCGGGTGGCGGCGGTTGTTCCGCCGCTCCTGAACGGCGACCCGCCGCCGTTCACGACCGCGTCACCGCGAGCCAGTCGGCCACGATGCCGGCCAGCCGGTCGGGCACCTGCAGCTGCGGCACGTGCCCGACCCCGGGCAGCTCGACGTAGCGCCAGGTCGGGTTGCGCCGCGCGGCGTCCCGGGCCGCGGCCACCGGTACGAGCCGGTCCTGCTCGCCGTGCACCAGCAGCACCGGGGCGGTGATCGACGACATCGTGGTCCGGTACGACCGGGCGAAGGTCAGCACCCAGGCCAGCGACCGGGCCGCGGAGAGGAACGCGCGGTCCATCCCCGCGACGTCGGCCCGCCGCTCGACGAGCGTGACCGACCGCGCGACGAGCTCCGGCGGCAGCGCGCCCGGGTCGACCCCGCACAGCCGCAGCATCGTGTGCACCAGCGCGCGCGGGCCCACCCGTCGGCGCCTGCCCCGCATGAGCCGCTCGCCCACCCCGGGCAGCGCGTAGGTCAGGAAGGCGCCGCTGGCAACCGCGTCCCGCGGGCTCGACGCCGGCAGCGGGAGCGGCAGGGCCGCGTCGATCAGGACCAGGCCGCCGATCAGGTCCGGAGTGCGGCCGGTGAGCAGGATCGAGATCATCCCGCCCATCGAGTTGCCGATCAGCACGACCGGTCCGTCGGCGACGCGCCGCACGAAGGCCTCCAGCACGAGCACGTTGGCCGGCACCGTCGCGGGACGCTCACCGGGCTCGCTGAGCCCGAAGCCCGGCAGGTCGACGGCCAGCACCCGGCCGGTCGGGGTCAGCAGCGGTGCGAACAGCTCCCAGTTGAGGTGCGACCCGCCCAGCCCGTGCACGAGCACGAACGTCGGCCCGTCGGGGCGGCCGCCGAAGTCGACGTAGTGCACCGGCCCGCCGAGGTCGATGCGGCGGTCGTGGCCGTCCTGGACCGGTCCGGTGCCGGCGGGCTGCACGTCGCTCACTGCCGTGTCCCGGCCGTTGCGGCCACCAGCTCGGTGAGGCCGTCGGCGATGCCGCGGGCCAGCACGTCGACGTCGGGTGCCGCGTCGTGGTCGCCGGTGACCCCGAAGGTGATCTGGTCGAGGTAGGTGAAGATCGACACGCCGACGCGGACGGTCGAGGCGATCGGCACGTACGGGATGATCTCCACCAGCGGACGGCCGAGCGCGTAGAGGGGGGCCCGCGGTCCGGGCACGTTGGTCGTGACGGTCACGATGGAGCGCTGCGGGAGCGTCGCCACCCACCGCATGCGGCCTGCGACCAGCGGGAACGGTTCCAGTGCCGCGATCGCGGTCAGCGTGACAACCGCCTCGGCCTCTCGGTCGTCCTTGAGCTCGTCGAGCCGCGCCCGCACGGTCGCCAGGCGCTCCAGCGGGTCCGCGACGTCGACCGGGAGGTCGGCGAGGAGGAGTGACACCCTGTTGTCCCGGATGCCCTCCTGCCCGGGGGCCCGGACGTTGACCGGGACCAGGCTGCGCACGGCCCGGGCGTCCGGCTCCTCGCCGCGGGAGAGCAGCAGCGCCCGGAAGCCGCCGCTCACCGCGGCGAGCACCACGTCGTTGAACGTCCCCCCGGCCGCCCGGCGGACGGTCCGGACGTCCGCGACGGTGCCCCGGGAGAAGGCGAAGACCCGGTGCGCCGACAGCGGCCCCGACAGCGACGTGGCGTGCACCGGCAGCAGGGCCGTGGACAGCGCGACGGCGCCGCGCAGCGCGTCGCGGGCGCCGCGGGCGAGCCGGCGGGGGTGGAGCAGGGTGGACGCGGCGGCCTGCAGCTGGGTCACCGGGTTCAGGGCGAGCGCGAGCAGCGCCGACGCCGTCAGCGCCGCGGTCGAAGGCTCCGGCGCCGGCCGCCAGGTGTCCGGCGGGGCCGGGCGCGGCTCGGGTTCCGCGTCGAGGACGACGTGGTAGAGGTCGGTGCCCGACACCCCGTCGACCATGCAGTGGTGGACCTTCGCGATGAGCGCCCACCGCTCCTCCGCCAGCCCCTCCACCAGCCAGTACTCCCACAGCGGCCGGCTGCGGTCCATCCGGGCCGACATCACCCGGCCGATCAGCGCGGCCAGCTCGGCGTCACCGCCGGGCGCGGGCAGCGCGGCCCGCCGCAGGTGGAACCGGAGGTCGAAGTGCGGGTCGTCGACCCAGACCGGCGGCCCCAGGTCGAGCGGGATCGTGCGCACCTTCTGGCGGTAGCGCGGCACGAGCGGCAGCCGGGTGGCGAGCATCGCGGCGAACTCGGCCTGCGCCGGCGCGGGTCCGTCGAACACCGCCACGGAGGCGATGGCCAGTGACACGCCCTCCTCGGAGTCCTCAGCCTGCAGGAACGCGGCGTCGAGCGGGGTCATGCGGTCCACGGGCTCAGAGCTCCCGTTGCACGACCTTGCCCGCCGCGTCGGATCGGCAGGCTGTCGCGGAACTCGGGGGATGCGCTGCCGCTCACCGGATGCTCCGGGATCGGTGGGCCCCGACGGCGCCCGCGGACAGGATCACGATGCCGATCGTGATCACGATCGCCGGGAGCACCGACGACCAGCGAAGGAACAGCAGGTCGAGCTCCTGCAGCAGCAGGGCGAGGCCGGCGAGCAGGAAACCGATCGCGGCGCCGAGGACGGGTGCCGGGTGCTCAGGTGCGCTCACGGATCACCTCCACGTCGCCTGCGCCGACGGCGATCTCGACCGTGACGGGCGCGACCGCCGTACCCGGGGCCGTCCAGTCCAGATCGACGCCCTGCCCGACCGCGACACCGTCGGCGACGATCGTGCCCAGCACGACGGTGCTGTGCACCTGCACGGGAGCTTCGGCGGGCAGCCGCAGCACGACCCGGCCCGCGCCGACGGCCACGTCGAGCCGGCCGTTCGTGGGCAGCGTCGTGTCCGTGAGGTCGACGGTCACCGTGCCCGCGGAGATCCGGGTCGGTCCGGGCCAGCCGGCCGGGCCGATCGTGCGGTCGCCGAGCGGGCCGGCGAAGCGATCGGCCCCGGCTCCCACCGCGACCGCCACCACGAGGAGCACGATCCCGATCACGACGACGTCGGCTCGGCCGGTGCCGCCGGCCAGGCTCAGCAGCAGCACCGCGCCGACGACGACCAGCCCGGCGGCCGGGAACAGGTGCCACGGCACGGGGGCGGACAGGCTGTCGAGCAGCCATCCGGCGCCACCGGCGGTGAGCAGCAGGCCGAACACGATCCGGCCCCAGTGCGGTCCCGGTCGGCGGCGGGTGACCGGGTCCGGTGCGGGCCGCGGCGCGGTCGCCGGGGTTGTTGCGGTCGTCGGGGTCGTGGACATCGTGGTCACCGCCGGGCCGAGATCAGCACGAGGGCGCCCGCGGCGACCACGACCAGCGGCCAGAACATCCCGGCGCCGAAGGCGGGCATCCACTGGCGCAGGATCAGCAGGGCGCCGAGACCGACGAGGGCGGCGCCGACCGTGAACGCCACGGCGTGGCGGTCCGCTCGGGCCGGTGCGCGCTCCGGCTCGTCGTCGCTCGCGTCCGGGATGGCGATCCAGGCCACCAGATAGGCCAGCACGCCGAGGCCGCCGGACAGGGCGAGGGCCACCGCGGCGATGCGCAGCAGCACGGGATCGACGTCGAGGTAGCGGGCGATGCCGCCGCAGACCCCGCCGACCATCCGGTCCCGGTGGGAGCGGCGCAGCCGCCGATCGGTGGGTGCGACCGGGCCGGCCGCGGGTGGTGGTGGCGATTCGTCGTGTGGAGCGGTCACTGCTACTCCTCGGAGGGATCAGGGGGCCTCGGCCCCGTGCAGGGGCGAGATGCGGAGGGCGAGCGGCCGGTCCTGCCGGACGGCCGCGGGTGGCGGGAGGGCGGGACCGGTGCAGCGCTCCAGCGGGAAGCGCTCCTCGTCCATGTCGACGACGGCCACCATGACGGGGGCGAACCGGGCGAGGGACTCCGACGTCGAACCCGGTCCGGGCCCCGGGTGCCCGTGATCCCCCCGGTGCCCGACGACGAGCAGCTCGCAGTCGCGGCCGAGGTCGGACAGGACCTCGACCGGGTCGCCGTCGCGGACGACGGTGCGCACGGGCAGCCCGGGTGCCACCGCCCGGGCGAGGCCACGGGCGCCCTCGACGATGCTCGCTGCGAGTAGCGGCCCGACCCGCCGGGTCCCGGTGACGCACGCGATCGTGAGGGGGAGACCGCGCCTGCTCGCGTCGGCGGCAGCCCAGGCGACTGCGAGCATCGACGCGGCGGAGCCGTCGGCCCCGGCGAGGACCGACCGGACCGGATCGGTCATGGTGTTCCCTCCACGCGCCGGTGAGCGCCGGCCTGCCGCCGGGGCCTCGGTGGCCCCGCCCGACCATCGTGGGCGCATTGGGGCGCGGGCAGCAGGGTCCTCCGACCGGAAAGGCGGGGCCGGTGGGCCCGCGGCGCCGCCCGCCGGGACGGCGGTCCCGACTGTGGCGGCCCGACGAACGGTCGTCGCGGTGACCGCACGGTTGAGGTCGACGCCGAGCGCAAGGGCCGTGCGTCCCCTGCCGGGCGGTCCGTTCGCGCACGCCGGTGGACCACCCGGCTCGGGCGGCGGGCCGCGGTCGTGGATGGGATCCCCTGACGGGAACAGCGGTGGGGAGGACGGTAGGCATGGGGCGATGTGGGTGGCGCTCGGGTCCGCGGCGTCCGGTGGTGTCGTCAGTGATCCTGCTCGTCGTCGCCGGGCTGCTGGTCGGGTGTGCCGCCGGACCGAATCCGCAGGTCGTCGCCGGCCCGGAGGTCGCCGGGTTCTGGCTGGGGCTCTGGCACGGGCTGATCCTGCCGGTCACGTTCGTCGTGTCGTTGTTCACCGACGCCGTCGGCGTCGGCGAGGTGCACAACTCCGGTGGCTGGTACGACTTCGGGTTCGTCGCGGGTGTGGCCGTGGTGTTCTCCGGTCCCGTGTCGAGCGGCCGGGCGGTCCGCCGCCGCTGACCGCTCGCGACCGGAGCCCGGCGTCCCGTGGCGGAGGGACTGCAGCCACTCGCCGATCAGGCGTCCGACGGTCTCCGGTTCCTGGAGCTGGGGAAGATGGCCCGCTCCGGGGAGCTCTACGTAGCGCCAGGTCGGATGCTGCGCGGCCACCGTCCGGGCGGCGGCGACGGGTACGAGCGCGTCGCGGTCGCCGTGCACGAGCAGGACCGGTACGTCGATCGCCTCGCGCGCCGCGCGGTAGCGGTGGGTCCGCAGCAGTGCCCAGGTCAGTGACCGGGACGCCGAGAGGAAGGCCCGGTCCATCCCGGCCACGTCGTCCTGACGTGCGGCGAGTGCCACGGACCGCTCCAGGAGGTCGGGCGGTAGACCGGCCGGGTCGACGCCGCACAGCTGCAGGGTGTCGAGCACGGTGCGGTGAGCCCCGCGGCGCCGTCGCCGTGTGGCGCGGACACGTTCTCCGACGCCGGGGATCGCCTGCATCAGGAGCTGCGCTGCCGCGGTGGGGGACCGGAGGACCCGTGAGGGGGCGGGGAGGGCCGGGTCGAGCAGGACGAGGGCGCGCACGAGCTCGGGGGAGCGGGCGGTGAGCAGGACGGACACGAGACCGCCCATCGAGTTGCCGACGAGCACGACCGGCGCGTGGGCCCGGGTGCGGACGAAGTCCTCCAACACGCGGACGTTGCGCTGGACGGTGGCCGCTCGCCCGTTCGGGGTGCTGAGCCCGAACCCGGGGAGGTCCAGGGCGAGGACGTGGCCGTGTGCGGTGAGCCGGGGTGCGACCAGGTCCCAGTTCAGGTGGGAGCCGCCGAGGCCGTGTACCAGGACGATGTCCGGGCCCTCTGTCCCGCCGAAGTCCACGTGATGGAGCCCGCCGGTGGTGTCCTCAGGCACCCGGGACCTGCCCGGCGGACGGGCGGCGGTTGCCGCATCGCAGACCGGAGAAGCGCCGGCCGATCCCGAAGCACACCCACAGGGCGACGGCCCCGACCAGCGGTCCCTTCACCTCGGCGGGCACCGGGAGGGGGCGGGCCAGCACGGCCAGGCCCATCAGGACCGGGCCCTGCACCACGAACGCCGGGAAGGCGGCCCTGGCCAGTGCGGCGGCGCGCGGGCCGGTGCCGAGCCGGCGATGCCCGGCCAGTCCGACCAGCCAGACGGACCCCGCGACGACCAGTACCGCTTCGGCGGCGGCGGTGGCGAGCGCCGCTGCGTGCCAGCCGCCGAGGAAGGGGCCCGCGTCGCGCGCGACGTCCCGCACGCCGGCGGCGAGCGCGACC
>JAJAZD010000022.1 GCA_026785945.1 Pseudonocardia sp.
GACGACCGGTGCCCCGCTCGCCACGGCGGTCCCGGCCGCGGCGGGGGGGCCCCGCCCCCCCCCCCCCCAGGGCGCCGGGGGGGGCCCCCCCACACCCGCCGGCGGGCGCGGGCGGCGCGGCCCGCGCCCCCCCGCCCGCGCCGCGGGCGGGGGGGGGGGGGCCCCCCCCCCGCCCCCGGGGGGGGGGGGGGGGGCCGCCCCCCCCCCGCGGCCGGGACCGCCGTGGCGAGCGGGGCACCGGTCGTCGTGGACGCGCCGGTGGCCGCACCCGCCGAGCTCGACGTCCAGGCGCGACCCGACGGCGAGGCCGCGTTCCCCACGTCGCCGTAGCTCGATCTTCACCTGCTTCTGGCGTTAGCCCCGTGCTCGCACCGCAACGAACGGCTCCTTCGTCCAACCCAGCCGGACGAAGGTGCCGTTCGTTCGCTCCGTGAGCACGGGGGCACCTCCGATCGGCGCCGCGGGCGACCCGGGCGACGCGGTCGCCGAGCGCACCAGCACGATCCAGTAGCCGATCAGGACGGCGCAGTAGAGCGACCGCCCGAGGTCGCCACCGAACCCCTCGGGCGGCCAGCTGGCGTTCCACGACACCGGGATGATCGCCACCGCCAGTGCCACCGCGGCGGCCGCGCCTCGCCCGAGGGCGATCAGTACGAGCACTCCGGGCCAGAGCAACAGCAGGTAGTTGTGCCAGGAGATCGGGGAGAACAGCAGCCCCGCGGCGATCACGGCCCACGGCGCCGTACCGGCCGGGTCGATCCGGTCGCGGTTGCGGCCGCACCAGATCAGGGTGCCGACCAGCATCGCCGCGCCGAGCGCCGTCCCCCACACCGTCGGCACCCCGAGCCGGACGGCGAGACCGGGCAGCGAGGCGTTGTCGGCCACGTCGGGCACAGGCTCGGACAACGCGATCCGCAGCCACACGCCCGCGTTGGACGGCCCCGCGACGAGCACCCCGAGCAGGGTCGCGGCGGTCGCGGACAGGATGCCCGCCCGGAACGGCACCCAGCGTCGCTGCGCCGCGGCCAGCAGCAGCAGCGGCGCCAGTGACGGCTTGAGCGCCACCGTGACGCCGAACAGCACCGCCGCCAGCACCGGCCGTCCCCGCCGTTCGGCGACCCATCCGGCCGCCAGGCCCACGAGCAGCAACGGGTAGACCTGGCCCAGGACCAGCGTCCCGTGCAGGGGCGAGGAGGCCAGCACCGCCACCGTCACCGCGGCCGTGACCCACGCGGCCAGGCGCAGCTCCCGGGCCACGGCGAGCACGGCCGCGACCACCATCAGCAGGGTGAACAGCGCGAACACCCGGTACGCAGTCAGGGGGTCGAGTGCGACGAACGGGGTGAACAGCAGGGTCAGGAACGGCGGGTTGAGGTTCGTCAGCTTCGCCGGGGTGTCGTAGATGTCGGCTCCCCAGACCGGGCCCCCGGTCAGCGCGACGGCCGAGTGCCAGAACGTGTCGAAGTCGGCGTGCACTTCCTGCATGTCCGTGGCCGGGAGCAAGGTGACCAGCACACCCGGGTGGCGCACGACGAGGATCACCGTCGTCACGACCGAGGCGAGGACGAGGACTCCCGCCACGGCCCACCGCACCGGGCCGTCGGGCCGGGGGTCGGCATCACCGTTCAGCACGGTGACCGACGTTATCCGCACCGTTCGAGCGGTACCGAACCGCTACCCCCCTGCCGGTGGTCAGCCGCGACGCCCCGCTAGAACAGGACGCGGGCCAGGGCCCGGCGCGCGGCGGTGACGCGGGGGTCGTCCGGTGCGAACAACTCGAACAGGCCCACGAGGTGCTCGCGAACCCGGTCGCGCTCCTCACCGAAGGAGCGCCCCGCGGTGGCCACCAGCCGGGCGAACGCCGCGTCCACCCCGTCGGAGGCCACCTCGGCGTCGGCCGCGGCGAGCTGGGCGTCGATGTCGTCGGGGGCAGCATCGGCGCGGGCCACGGCCGTCGGGTCGACCTGTTCGGCGCGCGCGAGGAACCGCACCTGTGACAGCGCGGCGTTCGCCTGCTCGTTGGCCGGCTCCACCGCGAGGATCTGCTGGTAGGCCTCCTCCGCCGCCGTCCAGTCACCGCGTTCGAGAGCGTCCTCCGCAGCGGTGAAGCGCGGGTCGTCGGGCTCCTCGACGGGTTCCTCCACGGCATCGGCACCCGCGGCGGCCTCGGCCTGCGCGATGGCAGGCATCCGGTCGCGCAGGGCGTCGAGCAGCGAACCGATCCACTGACGGACCTGAGGCTCGGGCTGCGCGCCGTTGAACGCGTCGACCGGCTGGCCACCGACGACGGCCACGACCATCGGGATGGACTGGGCGCCGAAGGCCTGAGCGATCCGCGGGTTCGCGTCGACGTCGACCTTCGCGAGGACCCAGGCGCCTCCCGCGGCTTCGGCGAGGCGCTCCAGCACCGGGGACAACTGCTTGCACGGACCGCACCAGGTGGCCCACAGGTCGACGACGACCGGGACCTGGTGCGAGCGGTCGATCACGTCGGTCTGGAAGCTCTGCTCGGTGGCGTCGCGGACGAAACCGGTGCCGCTCGCGGCGCCGGCGGTGGGCGCGGCCGTGGGCCGGGGGGACTCGGAGCGGGCCTTCAGCCCCGAGAGGTCGACCGCGCCGGCCATCGCGGAAGTCTGGGCGCGCGCGCGGGGATCGGGTCGGGACACGCCGTTCATCCTGGCACGGGTGCCGGTGGTGCTGCGCCTCCGGTCGGGTCCGGACCGGTCATCCCGGGGAAGGGAGCGGGCGAAGTCCCATCGCGTTGGTGGGCGGGAAGCCGGCGCCGGCCACGATCGCCCGGACGAGCGGTGCGACCAGCTCGACCAACCGCCGGGCACGCTCGTCGCCGACGGCGACCCACTGAACGTCGGGGAGCGAGTCGGTACGCGCCTCCACCTCCGCACGCGTGCGGAGCCCCGCCTCCGTCAGCACCCCGTCCTCGACGAGGCCGCGCGCCGTCAGCCGGCCACGGCAGCGTCCCACTCCCCTCCGACCCGCCACGTCGCGCCCGGCGCCAGGCCGGATCCAGCGCGTTGTCATCCCGGCGGCCTCGGCCGCGCCCGTGACGACCTCCGGCGGCGCAGCCCCCGGCGGCACGGCACGCTGGGCGAAGTAGCTCATCCAGTAGCCCCTGGTACCGAGCGCGTCGCACGCCGCAAGTGGCTCCGGCACGAAGTAGGTGACCGCGTGGACGGGCTCGACCGCCGGCCACAGCACTCTCACCCGGTGCCCGCCGTGCTCGCCCATCGCGCTCCCCGGTGCCGAACCCGTCCCTGTGCCGAACCCGTCCGTGGGACACACCGTCGGCGCGGGGTCACCACTCACAGTGGCCCACGTGCCGCGTCCGGCACGTGTCGCCCGATCTGTCACGGCTCCAGAGCCCGCTCCACCCGCTCGACCTTCGCCTGCAGCTGACCCGTGTGACCGGGACGGATGTCGGCCTTGAGCACCAGGCTCACCCGCGGGGCGCGAGCCTGCACGGCCTCGACCGCCCGCTTCACCACGGCCATGCCCTCGTCCCAGGTCTCGGCCTCGATGGTGGTGAACATCGAGGTGGTCTCGTTGGGCAGGCCCGACTCCCGGACCACCCGGACCGCCTCGGCCACCACGTCACCGACACTGTCCGAACCGAGCCCCGCCGGGGCGATGCTGAACGCGAAGAGCATGCGGCCCAGCCTGCCTCAGACCCGGCGGCGCACGCGACCCGGCGAACCGCGCGACCGGACTCCGCCGCTCATTGCGGGCGAGGGCGTCGCGCGCCCGATCGCCCGTCCGGGCACTGCTAGCGTCGCTCGTCATGGCCTCCCGCGACCCCCTCCCGTTCGACCCGATCATGCGGGCCGCGGCTCTGTGGGACGAGCGCATCGGACCGGCCCGCCCCATGGCCGCGGTGACGAGCGTCATGAGGGTGCAGCAGATCCTGCTCTCGGCCGTGGACGCGGCGCTGCGCCCGCACAGCCTGACCTTCGCCCGGTACGAGGCACTGGTCCTGCTGACCTTCTCCCGACGGGGCAGCCTCCCGATGCGGGTGATGGGTGAGCGGCTCCAGCTCCACCCCACCAGCGTGACCAACATCGTGGACCGCCTGCAGGCCGACGACCTCGTCCGGCGCACGCCGCATCCCACCGACCGGCGCGCCACCCTCGTAGAGATCACCACCGCCGGCTCGACGCTGCTGGACGCGGCCACCGCCGCGGTGACGGCGATCGACTTCGGCCTCGAGGGGCTCAGCCCGGACCAGCAGACGGAACTGACCGATCTGCTCGGACTGGTACGCCGGGCCGCCGGCGACTTCGACTGACCTCCCCCTCATCGCTCCTGGTCCCCACGGGCGCCGCGCCGTCCGACCCCGTCGCCATCGCCCGGACGCCGGGCGTCCTTCCGGCCGCCCGGCCACGAGCGCATCGTCCGGCCCCGGGTGGCCCGGCTCGCCGCCCGACGCCCAGGCCTGCGGCGCCGCCCGAAGGCGTAGCCGCCGACCATTCCGCCCGCCGACCCCGCAAGTACACACACCGAGCACGTCGTCAGATCCACGGTCATCCCCCGTCGTCGACACCAGCCTGTTGACGTGGTGTTACGTCAACACCATTGACAGTAGGGCCGGGCACCGACAGTCTTGGCACCATGACCGGACGCCCGAACGGCCTGCGCGCCGCACGTACGGCGCTCGGTTGGTCCCAGACCGACGCCGCCCGCGAGCTCGCGGCCCTCGGTCGCGCCCGGGGCGCGCCGGTCGCGGCGGCAGCGAGCCTGAAGACCCTGCTCTCGCGCTGGGAGAACGGCCACGCCGTACCCGAGCCGCAGTACCGCTCACTCCTCGGCGAACTGTTCGACCGCACCACCGCGGAGCTGGACCTCGCTCCTGCCACGGCCGAACCCGGCGGCACCACGGCCGCCACCCGGCTGCGCGACGCGATCGCGGGGGCCTCAGCGGTCGACGACGTGGCGCTGGGCCTGTGGCGCGAGCAGTTGGCCGTCGCCCGCCGGCTCGACGACGAGCTCGGTGCCGCCGGAGCGGGCGGGCTCGTCCGGGCGCAGGTGGAGCAGCTCGGTCACACCCTCAGGCACACGGTCGGACCCGCCACCCGCCGGCTCGTGGCGGAGGTACTGGCCGGTGCGGCCACGCTGGCCGGAGCACAGGCGCTCGACGGTGCCGACCACGAAGAGGCCTGGCTGCACTACGACCGCGCCCGCGCCGCCGCACATGAGGCCGGCCTGCCGCTGGCCGCCGTGGTCGCCCTCGCGGGGCAGGCCGCGGTGCTGGTCGAGGTCGGCGATCCGACGTCCGCATCGACGTTGCTGGGTGAGCGGTGCCCCGACGGACCGGCGACGGTACGGGCCCGCTGGCAGGCTGCCCGGGGCACGGTCCGAGCGGCTGCCGGGGACGGCACCGGATCCGGGGTCGCCTTCGCCGCGGCCGAGCGGGAGCTGCAACTCTCGCCGACCGAGCCGCGAGCAGACGTCGTCACCTGGACCGGCCCACCGGTCGAGCTCACCGACCTGGACCGCTGGCACGGTCGCGCGCTGATCGCGCTCGGTGCGGCGACCCACGCCGTCACGCCACTGGAACGGGCGCTGGCAGCGAGGCCGCGCTCCGTCCGTCTCCGGGCCGCGCTGCACGCCGAGCTCGCCGCCGCTCTCGGCGCCGAACGCCCGACGGACGCGGCCCGGCAC
>JAJAZD010000023.1 GCA_026785945.1 Pseudonocardia sp.
GGCCTGCACCGCCGCCTGCCGGACGTCCCAGTTCTGGTGGGTTGTGGCTCGGTCTTGTATCAGGGTGCGGGTCTTCTCGTTGGGCCAGCCTATGTCCAGGGCCTGCACCGCCGACCGGCGGACGTTCCAGTTCTCGTCGGTGGTGGCGCGGTCATGCAACCAGGTGCGGGTCTGTTCGTCGGGCCAGCCGGTGGCCAGGGCGTGCATCGCCGCCTGCCGGACGTCCTCGTCGGGGTTGGTGGTGGCGCGGTCGTGGAGCAGGGTGCGGGTCTGCTCGTCGGGCCAGCCGATGGCCAGGGCCTGCACCGCCGCCTGCCGGACGGTCCAGTTCTCGTCGGTGGTGGCGCGGTCGTGGAGCAGGTGCTCGACAGCCTCGCTGCGGGGCAGCAGCGCAGTCGTGGCTCTTGCAGCCAGGGCCGGGAAGCTCTCCCGCGTAGACGTGGGCAGCAAGTCCGGGGGTCGGGGAGCCCGCCGGTACCAGCTCAGGTACCGCTCGCGAGCGGCAAGTGGCACTACGACACCGGGGAGGGTCGCTGTCGCCTCTTCGAGGATGGTCAGCTCGGGCGGCGTGAGAAGTCGGTCGGTGTGGAGTCGCTGAGCTGCGCTGGTGAACAGCCCGATCAGGCCGTCGATAACCGCGCTGGCTTGTGCGGCGAGTGTGCTGGGGGCGCGTGCCTCAGCCAAACAGCGCAACGCCAGCAGCCAGTGCCGCCCGACCTGCCCGGCCCGCAAACGGGCGGCGGGGGTGTCGGCCAGCACGAGCAGGTGATCGATCACCGTGGCCAGGGGCCGGTCGTGAATCATTCCGGCAACCAGGAGCAGGACTTCCCGCCAGACGGGGTCGGCCGCGTTGGCACCGAACACGTCGGTGGCGAGCTGATCGGTGGTGATCTCCTGGGTTTCCTTGAGCCGGTAGACGACTTCGTCTGCGCAGCAGTACTCGAGCAGGGCGCGGTGCACGAACCCGTAGAGCTCGGGCCCGAACCGAGCCAGGATGAAGCTGCGGTCCCGGAACTGCTCCAGCATCGCCTTGCTCGCGGTCTTGGCCACCTCCGGGGCCAGCTGGTAGCGCTCGGTGAGGTAGCTGCGGAACTCCGTCAGCAGGTCATCGCGGTGAATGTGGTTGCCGCCGATCCCGCCGCGCCCGTCCTGCATGCGGCGGGCCACTCGCCGGAGCAGTTCCCGCTTGTCCTCCTCATCGACGGCCGCAAGCACCGATTCCGGGATGCGGGTGTCGCGGATGGCGCGGGTGGCGTCCCAATGCTGCACCAGCACCTCAACCGCATGCTGATACACCCGGTGCCGCTCCCGGGGCAGCTCCCGACGCCGACCCAACACAGCCAGAATCGTGAGCAGCATCGGGTTCCCGGCCAGGTCCCGCGCCGAGGGCGACCGGGCCAGCGCGGCGAGCAACTGGGCAGCGCGGCGGGCAGCCTCGCCAGGGTCGGCGTGATATGCGATGCCGTACCAGCGGTGCACGAACTGCTCGATCTGGGCAGGGTCGAGGTCCTGGAGGGTGTGCAAGGCGAACCCAGCCTCGTCCAGCACCGCGCGGTGGTAGCCGATGATCCGGGAGGTCACGATCACCCGCACCTGCGGGTAGGCGGCGGCGAAGGTGACAATCTTGCGGGCCACCGCGTTCCGGTCGTGGGTGTCGAACAGCTCGTCGAGGCCATCGAACATCACCACGGCCGGCCCCCCGCGGCGCAGGTACCCCTCCAGGGCATCGCGGGGCAGCCCCGGACCTTCCTGAGCGCGGTGGTCGAGGAAATCCAACAGGGTCGCATCAGCCCACCGCCCGGTACGCCAGGCCGGATCGGCGTAGGCGCGCAGCTCCACCAGCACCGGGAGCCACCCCGCCCAGTCGACGAGTTCCGGGGCAGGATCGGGGGCGGCCAGGTTGACCGCCAGATACCGCAGCAGCGACGACTTTCCCGCCCCAGGATCCCCCAGCACCGTCACCAACCGCCGCACCGGGTTCAACACCGCATCCCACACCGGACGGGGCGGCTGGTCCAGGTGGGCCTGGCGCGCCGCGGTCAACTTCTCCAAGTCCAGCTCGTCGGGCAGCTCGCCGTGGTCGAGGTCGCCCTGTTCGAGCAGGCGGCGACGCAGGTCGCGGGGGAGCTCGACCGGTGGCGGGTCGGGGCGGACCTGTTGAGCGATGAACACCTGCCGCAGCAACACCGGCACCTGCTCGTCCTGGGCCTCCGGGCTCAACGCGGCCAGGTCCAGCACCCGGTAGCACGCCACCACCGCCCGCAGATACCCCTGCAGCAACCCCGGGTCGAGCACCGGGGGGAGAACTTGAGGGGTCTGCTCGTCGAGTGAGCCGCGATGCAGCCGCAACGCCTCGTCGCGTTCGTGCTGGGGCGCATTCATGCCGTCCAGCAGCGACTTCACTGTCTTCGGGTCGCGGCGACGCACCGACTCGCCGACGTAGTTCGCCACGGTGCTGCGCGATATGTGAGCGGTCCCGGCGAGCTCGTCCCACGTGACCCCGCTCGCCACCTGGAGCCGTTTCAGCAATGCCGACAGCTGCCGGGTCGCGTCCTCACGCGCCGCCCGCCGGCCCGCCGGATCGTCTTGTCCAGATCGAACGTCTTCTCCGGGTCGCCGCCGTGTCGGCATCGCGCCAGCCTGCCAGAACACGACCGGCCACGTCGCGCACCCACCCCGCCAGCGCGCACGCACACCCGGTCCACGGTGCACGACCCGACAATGCACTGTGGATCTACTGAC